>NZ_JAYMXF010000009.1:0-306872 GCF_048055755.1 Phaeobacter sp. JH204B | reverse complement strand
GTGCTGGACAGACAGTTTATTTGTCGGTTTGGCGTCTGCGTCGGCCACTATCTGTTTTCGGTGCCCTTGGAAGTCGTCGAATGTGGAGCCTCAATACAAGGTTCTCCCCGGAGCAAAAGGACTATTATCGCTTTTTTTTGGAGAAATTCACTGAGAAAGTAGGAGATGATTTCTCTTATAGATATAAGCTAACTGCAGCATTTGCAGAACTTTATACCAATGGATGGGATCCGCTTGAGGACCACATTCATACGACGGGGAAGGTTGGTATAACCTACCGATCTGTAGCTCATCGCGGGTTTCAGCAGAATGTTGCGCTAAGTAGAGAAATCTATCTGGATTATTACGAACCCATACAGTGCGTTGAGCTTTCCATTACTGATCAAATTTCTAAAAATCCCGCCGGTTTTCGCCTTACAGGGCTAGCGGATATCGTTCCAGGATATACGGGTTTTGCGCTGCATTGGAAGGACGCAATACGCTCTGATGAATGCATCCAAGCGCTGTCGCTAATTGTCAGCGTTATCGATCATCACGATGGGCCGTTAGACGATTGAATTGCAGCGCTCGGCTCGCTTTGTGCTGACGGCTGATCGACTTGGAGATCTGACCTACGCACGGCCAGTTCTCAAACCTGTCTGGGGAAGCGCGGGCGTGGCTGCACCTCTGAAAGCTCTGACAGTTTTGGTATCCCGTTACGCTGGTCGATTACGAGGGCTGATCAAAACTGTGCGTGGAGGCATCATTCCTACCAAAATACAATCGAGTCCGCGATTTCATCTGTAGTGAATGAGCCCAGAATGACAATTATCTCGATGGAGTCTGCGTTGTTAACGCGCAGCGGATCGTCAAAGTCAAACACCACTCGATCATCTTGGAAACTCGCAAATCTGTCCACCAATTGCTCAGGCGAAAGAGGCTGGAAATTCCAAAGTTCCAAATTTAGGGATAGCCTGTCGAAATTCGCGTCGAAGTCGCGAATGACGTCACGTCCGAAGTCATTGAAGAAGATGAAGTTGTCTGATCCGCTCCCTCCCCAGAATAGATCGTTTCCATCATGCCGCCCAGCATCAGTGCTTTTTCCGGTCCAGAAGGAGTCGTCTCCGCGACCGCCGCGCTGAGTGTCGTTACCTATTCCGCCACGAAAAACATCGTCGCCCCGTCCCCCGATGAGCAGGTCGTGCCCTTTGCCGCCGCTCAGTTGATCGTTGCCATAGCCGCCTTCTAGTCGATCTCTACCGCTTCCGCCGCGCAGGTTGTCATCTCCTGAGCCACCGTAGAGCCGGTCGTTCCCCCCATATCCGAAGAGGGAATCGGCCTCTCGTTTTCCTATGAACACATCCTGCAGCTGACCACCGTGAAGGATGTCGCGCCCGACCGTTCCAGTGATTGAGTATTTTTCAAATCCGTCGACATCAAAAAACGCGCTGTGCAGCGTGGTGTTTTGGAATGTGACTGCAACCGAAGTGTCTGTTTGTGCGTGAAATTGTACTGTTCTAGGGGTGAATCCGAGATAGTCACTATGGTAGTCTAAAATTAACCAGTCAACTCCGGGACCACCTGTAAGATCCTCCAATAGGTATCCTGCGTTCGTTCTAGTTACCGTCACCGGCATTTGAAGTCCCCCCAAGATTACTGAAACTGAGATCACAGTATTGACGGTCGTAGCTTCTGTCACTTTTTATCTAACTAGTGGCAGTGCGAGAAAAACTCACCAAATGGCTCGATCAGTTCCGGCCCATCGTCATCGCGCCCAAAGGGGGCAACTTTATGCGCTCTCATTCGGTCGTTCCAGGCTAGCCCTAGTTTCTGTGCTTCGTCGGTCTCTGGGGCCGCTGAGAGCCAAGGGTCGATCTGATCATCCGCAAGGATCACCGGGGAGCGTGCGTGTATCTCGCTGATCTGGGGCAACGCCGATCGCGTCAGAATAGTGCACGTGTGCAGGTCATCTCTCGGGCGCGAATAGAGCCCGGCAAAGAACAGGGCAGGGGCGTTGCTATCGGTCGTGATCCACCAGGGTTGTTTATTGCCCTTTGGTCCGGTCCATTCGTAGTAGCCTGCTGCCGGGATGATGCATCGCTGTGAACGCCACGCATTGCGGAAACTCGGCAGACTGGCCGCTGTCTCGATCTTCGCGTTGAAGGTGGTGCGCTTCCAGTCCTTTACATCACCGCGATGCCAGCTAGGCACGAACCACCAGCGGGCCGTCGTACTGAACAGCTGCTCTCCATTCAGATAAGCGATATCCACCAGCTGAGTAGGCTTTACATTCCAGCTCGCAGATAGCTCAACAGCATTAGGATCGCGCACCGGTATAGGCGGGCCGAGAAAGCGGCGCTCCAACTCATATAGCTGTCGCCATGTAAGGTCTGGCCTGCCCAATCTTCCACACATGAAGTTTGTACCTCTAGCCTACCGGGTGCTGTGAGACACGATAGACCGATACTTGAATTTTGCAATTTGTTCCCGTAATGTTCCTCACGGCTAATGGAGGCGTTGAGGTGCCGCACGTAATGCATATGTGGTGTGTCTGCGGCCATGTCGGGACAATAGAGGTGTCTTATAGGGCTGATCCTGCCCCTGTTTGTGCCCGCGTGCGATGTACAGTTTGCGGGCGCCTGGGGCAGATTGAAGACATACGCATTGGCTGGACTGATGATGCGTCTTGGGAGCGGAGAAAGCGCAACAAAGGCAATGGGCTGAGCGAGGGTCCGACTAGCGATTCCAATAGGCCAAAATATGTGAAATAGCCTAGTTTCTGTTACTAGTAACAAAAACCGCAAATCTCATGACATTCTAAGTGATTGATTTTATGGCGCACCTGAGAGGATTCGAACCTCTGGCCTCTGCCTTCGGAGGGCAGCGCTCTATCCAGCTGAGCTACAGGTGCCTATATGCGTCGTATAGCTGCCGCGCGGTGGCTCTGCAATGGCAAAAAACATGGGAACCATAATTCAATTCAGGCGTTTGTGATCTGTATGATTATGCAGAGTATGGACATTGGACAGACTATGGTGCGCGCGGGAAACTCGCTGAATTCAGACGTCAGAGCACAGCAAAAAACCCATGTTGTCGGGCAACATGGGCTTGCAAAGGCTCGGGACAAGAGAACAGGCGGGGCAGGCTGTTTAGCCGTTCCAGCTGCGGACAACACCGCAGTCCATATGAACGAAATTCGAGCCGCTGTATTTGCCAACGCCACCGGCACGGCAGGCCATTGCGGCTTTCGCCATCTGCGATACGGAGCGCGAGGAGAGCCGCAGGTCAGCGGCCTGACCCCGCATGTGAAGCGAGTTCTTCGCAACCCCGCGCGAGCGGCTGCGCAGCATCGCGTTGGTTTTCGGGCTGCGGTAGCCCGACAGCATCATATAGGGCTCATTCACATCAAGAAGATTGTGGGAGGCGGCCATGATGTCGATCGTACGCAGGTCGATTTCCTTGACCTGATCGTTGCGCCAGTCGCGCATGAAGTGGTTCACTTCCTTGATTGCATCTTTGATGTATTTGCCGTCGATCCAATACACCATGTCGATCCGCTCACCGGTGCGGCCTGAGTACATCCGGATCCGCCGGATATCACCTGCGCCGCGCAGGAAGCCCGCTGCATTGGAGAAGGTCGGAGCGGCGACCATGGTTGTTGCTGCGAACGCACCCAATAGAGCACGACGGGAGAAACCCGATTTTTCAGTTTTAGCCATTGTCACTGCGCTGTCCCGTACGCCTGATGTCTCTGCCTGTGCCCGATGTTACGGACAGGGTGTGGTCCTGTTTCCACGCGAGAACTGTATTGCACATACAGAATCGCGCGCCAAGTTTTGAATGTTGCAGCTCGACATGAACTGTGATTTTCGGCAATTTTTTGCGCAAAAGGGAAATAAATGGTTAATTTCCCCTCAATGTGTCGTGGCGATCACGGCCCGAGTGGCGGTAATTGAGACCGATAAGACGCAGGTGCCTGTTGCCTGTTTGCGCTGTTTAAAATGTGAATGGACAGCGGGGGCTGGCGTTCACCAGGATTTCATGTAGGCAACTGCAGACTGTGAAAAGCAATTCATTTGAGGACCGTACCCATATGTCGCCTGTGTTGATGACCCGTGCCATTTCGACCGTTGGCCCGACGCTGAAGGCGGGAGTTTTTGCACTTGCACTGGGTGGGGTTGCCCTTGCCATGCCCTCCGGTGCCAGGGCAGAGGTGACGGCGTTCAAACAGGCGGTTGCCGAAGCGGCCTCAGCGAGCGACCCGGTTGCCGCGTTTTACCGCGAAACGGGCTATGCTGCGATCTGGACCGGCAGCGATGATGCCGCGCGCATCCGGCGCGCAGCGCTGTTTCGCGCCCTGCAGGAGGCCCCGGTTCACGGGCTTCCGGATCGCAGCGCCGAAATAGATGCACTGATGGAGCTGTTGAGCCAGGTTCGGACCACCCGTGACCTCGGTCGTGCCGAAGTCGCGATGAGCCGCGCGCTGGTGGGCTATGCCAGCGACCTGCAAACAGGTCTGCTTGAACCGCGCCGGATCGACGACGGTATCGTCCGCGAGAAACACCGACCGGATTTCGCCGCCTATCTGATCGGGATCCGTGATCAGTCTCCTGTGGCCTATCTGCGCAGCCTGGCGCCGCAAAGCGCCCAGTATCAGGCGCTGCTGCGTGAGAAGATGCGACTGGAAAAGCTGCAGGCGGCCGGCGGCTGGGGCCCACGGGTTGCGGCACAGAAACTGGAACGTGGCGACAATGGCCCGGCGGTGATTGCCCTGCGCAATCGTCTTATTGCGATGGGGTATCTGCCACGCAGCGCAGCGCGCAGCTATGATGGCGCGCTGGAGCAGGCCGTGCAGGCGTTCCAATCCGATCACGGGCTGACCGCCGATGGGGTCGCCGGTGGCGGGACAATCGCGGAAATCAACAAACCGGTTTCGGACCGGCTCAAATCCGTTCTGGTAGCGATGGAGCGCGAACGCTGGCTGACCCCGGATCGCGGCAACCGTCATATTCTGGTCAATCAGACCGATTTCACCGCAAAGATCATCGACAATGGCGAAGTGACCTTTGTGACCCGCTCTGTCATCGGCAAGGACAATGCCGACCGACGCTCGCCGGAATTCTCTGACGAGATGGAGCATATGGTGATCAATCCCAGCTGGTACGTGCCCCGGTCCATCGTGACCAAGGAATATCTGCCCAAGCTGCGCAGCAACCCAAACGCGGTGAGCCATATCGAAATCACCGACAGTCGGGGCCGCAAGGTGAATCGCGCAACCGCTGATTTCTCCAAATATACCGCGCGCACCTTCCCCTTTGCCATGCGCCAGCCGCCCAGCAGCAAGAACGCGCTGGGGCTGGTGAAGTTCATGTTCCCGAACAAATACAATATCTATCTGCATGACACACCGCAGAAGAGCCTGTTCCAGCGTGAGGTCCGCGCCTTCTCGCATGGCTGCATCCGGCTCGCGCAACCATTTGAATTCGCTTACGCTTTGCTGGCTCGCCAGACTGAGAACCCAAAGGATTTCTTTCACCGTATTCTGAACAGCGGCAAGGAGACCAAGGTGGTCCTTGATCAGAAGGTTCCGGTGCATATCATCTATCGGACCGCCTTTGTGTCCTCAAAAGGGCAGCCCGAATACCGTCGCGACATCTACGGTCGTGACGCCAAGGTATGGGCCGCGTTGGAACGGGCAGGGGTGGTGTTGCCGGGCGTACAAGGGTAATCCTCGGGCCCAAAGGCAACAGACCGGAAGGGCCCGACATGTTTACAGTCCGCGAAATCGCCGCCTCTCTTCAGGCAGAGGCCGCAGGAGATCTGGACCTGATGGTGCAGCGCGCCGCTGAACCGCAGGATGCAGGCCCCGATGATCTGGCCATGGCCATGGCCCCGAAATACGCCGAAACCCTGAACGAAGGCAGCGCCCGCGTCGGATTGGTCTGGGAGGGCGCCGACTGGCAGGCAATGGGGCTGAAGGCCGCCATCTTTGCCCCGCGCCCGCGCCTCGCGATGGGCGGTGTGACCCGGCTGCTGGACCAGGGACAGGGCTTTGGCGATGGAATTCACCCCAGCGCTGTGATCGACCCCTCCGCAGAACTGGGCGAGAATGTCTCCGTCGGCCCTCTGGCGGTGATCGCCGCGGGTGCGCGGATCGGCGCAGGGTCAGTGATTGGCCCGCAGTGCTACATCGGGGCGGATGTCACCATCGGCACCGAGGCGCAGCTGCGCGAAGCTGTCAGCATTGGCGCCCGTGCCACCATCGGTGATCGCTTTCGCGCCCAGCCCGGCGCACGGATTGGCGGCGACGGGTTTTCCTATGTGACACCGGAGGTCTCCGGCGTGGAAACCGCGCGCAAAACCATGGGCGATCAAGGCGATAGCAAGGCGCAGAGCTGGCTGCGGATCCATTCGCTCGGCGCAGTCGAGATTGGCGATGACGTCGAACTCGGCACCAATTGCACCATTGATAATGGCACCATCCGCAACACCGTGATCGGCAGCGGCAGCAAGCTCGATAACCTCGTTCATATTGGCCATAACACCCGTGTCGGCCGGGACTGTCTGCTTTGTGGTCAGACCGGGATTTCAGGCTCCGTCGATATTGGCAACAACGTGGTTCTGGGCGGTCAGACCGGGGTTGCCGACAATATCTTTATCGGTGACGGGGTGATTGCCGGGGGCGGAACCAAGATCCTGTCAAACGTGCCCGCAGGCCGTGTGGTGATGGGCTATCCCGCTGTCAAAATGGAGACACATACCGAGATGTATAAGGGGCAGCGGCGTCTGGGCCGTCTGATGCGCGACATCGAGGCGCTGAAGAAGGCGGTTTTCAAATAACGGCGCACCACTTACATGACGCAAAATACCACTGATCAGGGATCCCTCATGAGCACGCAGGACAAGGTCATCGCCATCATCGCCGAACAGGCTGTGCTGGAACCATCGGATGTGACACTCGACAGCACATTGGAAGACCTCGGTATCGATAGCCTTGGCCTTGTCGAGAGTATCTTTGCCATTGAGGAAGAGTTCGACATCACCATCCCCTTCAACGCAAATGAACCGGACAAGAGCGATTTCGACATCTCCAATGTCGCTGCGATCATCGTCGGCATTGATAAGCTGATCGCCGAAAAATAACGATGTTCAGCGGGGTTGGAGGCACAAGATGAACCGGGTTGTCATCACTGGCATGGGGACAATCAACGCCCTTGGCCATACGGTGGCCGATACGCTGGCCTCAATGGCCGAAGGTCGCTGTGGCATCGGAGAACTCGATTTTCGCGACGTTGACCGCCTGTCGATCCGCATCGGCGGACAGGTGCGCGGGTTTGAGGCCGATGGCCGGTTCAACCGGCAACAGATGAGCCTTTATGATCGTTTCACCCAATTCACGCTGACCGCCGCAAAAGAGGCGATTGAGCAGTCGGGGTTGGAGTTTCACGGCGAGCTGTCGCAGAAATCCGGCGTGGTGCTTGGGACGGCCGGCGGCGGGGTCTCGACCTGGGACGACAATTATCGCTCGGTTTACGAAGACGGCAAAAACCGGGTCCACCCCTTTGTCGTGCCCAAGCTTATGAACAATGCCGCAGCCAGCCATGTCTCGATGGAACATAATCTGAAGGGGCCGAGCTTTACCGTCTCGACAGCCTGCGCCTCTTCAAATCATGCCATGGCCCAGGCGTTTCAGATGGTCCGCTCCGGGATGGCTCCGGTGATGGTCACCGGTGGATCTGAATCGATGCTCTGCTTTGGCGGGGTCAAAGCCTGGGAAGGGCTGCGGGTCATGTCACGGGATGCCTGCCGCCCGTTCAGCGCCAACCGCAACGGCATGGTGCAGGGCGAGGGGGCCGGGATCTTCGTTTTTGAAAACTATGATCACGCCCGCGCCCGCGGCGCCGATATCATCTGCGAGGTCATTGGCTTTGCCATGTCCTCGGATGCGGCAGATATCGTCATGCCCAGCAAACAGGGCGCCGCGCGCGCCATTGCCGGCGCGCTGCAGGACGCAAAGGTCAACCCCGAGGACGTCGGCTACGTCAACGCCCATGGCACCGGAACCGCCGCCAACGACAAAACGGAATGCGCGGCCGTGGCGGATGTCTTTGGGCCCCATGCGGATAATCTGATGATGTCCTCGACCAAATCCATGCACGGCCATCTGATCGGCGGCACCGGAGCGGTCGAACTGCTGGCCTGCATCATGGCTTTGCGTGACGGTATCGTTGCGCCAACCATCGGTTATGAGGAACCTGATCCGGAATGCGCGCTGGACGTGGTTCCGAATGAGGCACGGCAGGCCAATGTGACCGTCGCCCTCAGCAATGCCTTTGCCTTTGGCGGGCTGAACGCGGTGCTTGCCCTGCGCAAGATCTGAGCGATCGCCAGCCGCAGAGCCGAAAAAAACCGCCGCATCCTGATCCAGGGTGCGGCGGTGATCGTTTTCTGGACAGCGGCTTTCTGTTTGCCGCACCGGATGTTTATTGCTTCACAACGTCCACGACATTGTAACCGGCGGTAAATCCGCTGAGCGACAGCTCCATATTGATCACCTGATCCGGCGCTGGTGCGGGGCGCAGGCTCAGCGTGGCGATCTTGCCCTTTTTGAACGCGGCGATATCGGTCTCGGTCAGCCCGATCTGGGCGACGCAGCCCATTGGGCTACAAAAGGAATAATTATATCGCTTGCCGGGGGCGCCATCGATGGAAATGGTCAGCGCGGCCGGCAGCAAGGTTTCAAGCGGCACGATCACCGTCGCACCGGCGACAGCCTGGCTGCCTTCCTGATCAATCCGGAACAGCGAAAACTCCGCCATCGGATTGCCGCTGTCGTCGGACATGATCTGCAACAGCGAACAGGGATCGGTTTCTTCCTCGGTTTTGACGCAGGCCAGATCCCAATCGCCATGGGTTTCTTTGGAATAGCGCTGCCCCAGCTTGGGGCCATCCTGTACGGGCTGGCCAAGATCCAGAACCTCGTCGGCTTTTGGTGCCTCCGTGGCTGTGGCATCTGCGGCGGGCTGGCTCTCTTCGGTCTCGGCCGCCCCGGCGGTCTCCTGCGCCATCAGCGGCAGCGGCAGCGCCATCAGCGCGGCCAGGGTCATCGGGGTCAGGGACTTGATCATGATTGCCTCATCTATCCTGTGGTGTCGGATTCGATGTAGCATGGCCGAACCCCGGTGTCAGGCCAATAACCATGTTTGCCCGCTTCACTGGCGGGGAATTGACCGGATCGCGCGTCACGACTGGAAGCGCTTGGAACAAAACAAAAAAGGGAGCATAACTGCCCCCTTTTTCGTATTTTTTCTCCCCGTCGGACTGGCCGACTTAGTTATTGGGAGGACGTTACGAAAGGGTCGGCCATCGGTCAACATGGAAAGAGAAAAAAATGTCGCAGTTGGTGGAATAATTGACGCCTACGCCCATAGCGCGCGCAATATGCATAAAACACCTGCCCGCAAGGCGCAGCTGATCGCCACGGGCCGGCCGCGAGCGCAAAAAAAAGGCCGTGCCCGAAGCACGGCCCAGTCTGACAGGGAGGAAATGTCCGCCGACACAACCGCATGATGGTCGACGGGCAATTATCACTCTCGCATTCAAAGGTTAATTTTGTATTTTCATTTGAGACCGATCGCATTTTTCGCGGGATCACAACAGTCAGGGGCAGATCATGCAGGACAAACTCTTTATCGGCGGCGGTGGCGAAGCCTATGCCGATCCACAGGCGCTGGCGCTGAAATATGCCAATCGTCACGGGTTGATCGCCGGAGCAACCGGCACGGGCAAGACGGTCACGCTACAGATCCTCGCCGAGAGTTTCTCCAATGCCGGCGTGCCGGTAATCCTGTCGGATGTGAAGGGCGATCTGTCCGGCCTGGCGAAATCCGGCAGCGCCGACCATAAGCTACACGATGCCTTTACCAGCCGGGCGACCAAAATCGGCTTTGACGACTACCGCTACCATGCCTGTCCGGTCACCTTCTGGGATCTCTACGGTGAGCAGGGGCATCCGGTCAGGACGACCGTGGCCGAGATGGGGCCATTGCTGCTGGCGCGGCTGTTGGAACTGAGCGAGGCACAGGAGGGCATCCTGAACATCGCCTTCCGTCTCGCGGATGAGGAAGGTCTGGCGCTGCTGGACCTGAAGGATCTACAGGCGCTGCTGGTCTGGGTGGGTGAGAACCGCGCGCAGCTATCGCTGCGCTACGGCAATGTCTCTACCGCCTCAATCGGGGCAATCCAGCGGCGGCTGCTGGTGCTGGAGAACCAGGGCGGGGCGCAGCTCTTTGGCGAGCCGGCCTTGGCGCTGAGCGACCTGATGCGCGGCACCGCTGACGGGCGTGGCATGGTCAATATCCTCGCCGCTGACAAACTGATGGCGGCGCCGGGACTATACGCAACTTTCCTGCTCTGGCTGCTGAGCGAGCTGTTCGAGGAGCTGCCAGAGGTTGGCGATCCTGAAAAGCCCCGGCTGGTGTTTTTCTTCGACGAGGCGCATCTGCTCTTTGATGATGCCCCCAAGGCGCTCATAGACAAGGTGGAACAGGTGGCGCGCCTTATCCGCTCCAAGGGGGTGGGGATCTATTTCATCACGCAGAACCCGGCTGACGTGCCGGAAGACATCCTTGGCCAGCTTGGCAATCGCATCCAGCACGCGCTGCGGGCATTTACCGCGCGCGACCGGAAAAACCTGCGCATGGCGGCCGAAACCTACCGTGAGAATCCACGGTTCTCCACCGAGGAGGCGATCCGCGAGGTCGGCGTCGGTGAGGCGGTCACCTCGATGTTGCAGAAAAAAGGTGTCCCCGGCGTTGTTGAGCGCACGCTGATCCGCCCGCCCAGTTCTCAACTCGGCCCGATCACCGCTGAGGACCGCAGGGCAATCTTGCAGAGCTCGGACATGGCCGGGAAATATGACCAGACCACCGACCGGCGGTCCGCCTATGAAATCCTTGCGGAACGCGCCGCAAAAGCCGCCGCCGAGGCTGAGGCCGCAGAAGATTACGCCGAAGCGGCACCCGAACCGATGGCACGCGAATATAACGCCGGGCGGCGCTATTCAGGCAGCCGGGTTAGCCGGTCCTCCGCGCGGCGGGTAAAACCACGCGACAGTTTTGCCTCAGCCATGTCCGAGGCGGTCATCAAGGAATTGAAAGGAACCACAGGTCGACGGCTTGTGCGCGGCATCCTCGGCGGTCTGTTCAAGGGGCGGTGAGCCGGCCCGACCTGTCAGAGCAAAACAAAACGCCGCCCGGGGAGCATATCCACGGGCGGCGTTTCGCGTTCCCATAGGTCCGATTGTCAGACCGGTCGCGGATCTGCGACCTCAGCGCTCGGGGATCAGGCCACGGGGGCTGAAACGCAGCACCAGCAGCAGGATCAGCCCCATGGTCAGCAGACGCATATGCGACGCGCTTTCCAGCAGATGAACCTTCAGCGCATTGGTGTCGGCCATGCCTGCGGTCAGGGTCTCGATCAACAGGATGCCCATCGGCTCAACCTTGATCCACAGGAACCAGATCAGCAGACCTCCCAGCACCGCGCCAAAGTTATTGCCTGAGCCACCGACAATTACCATCACCCAGATCAGGAAGGTGAAGCGCAAGGGATTATACGTGCCCGGCGTCAGCTGGCTGTCGAGCGTGGTCATCATAGCCCCGGCAATGCCACAGATCGCAGAGCCAAGGATGAAGATTTGCAGATGGCGGCGGGTCACATCCTTGCCCATCGCCTCGGCTGCCACCTCATTGTCGCGAATGGCGCGCATCATCCGGCCCCAGGGGCTCTTCAATGCCATCTGCGCCATCCACAGCAGCACCAGCAGCACGACGGTGAACAGCAGCGAGTAGCCCAGCTTGACATAGAGCGTGGAGGCCAGAACCGGATCCAGACCATAGTCCGCCGCCTTGGCGACAAACTCCGCATCATTCTGCAGATCGACCTCATAGGGCAGGGGCCGGGGCAGTCCGACGACGTTTTTCACGCCGCGCGACAGCCAGTCCTCGTTCTTCAGCACCGAGATGATGATCTCGGCAATGCCAAGCGTCGCAATCGCCAGATAATCAGACCGCAGACCGAGGGCCGTCTTGCCGATCAGCCAGGCAACGCCGGCCGCCAGCAGACCGCCCGCAGGCCAGGCCAGAAGCACCGGCAGACCCAGCCCGCCTAGGTTGCCCTCCAGCGCCGGGTTGATCGCCTCGACCCCGGCAACCGCCGGATCGAAGATTGCGCGATACACCACAAAGCCGAGGATCAGCACCGCCAGCAGCACCGCAATACGCAGCCTACCGGCAGGCACCATCCGCATGGTTGCAACGGCCGCGACCAGCGTCATCGCCCCCATGGCCAGTGCCATGATGATCCCGACACCGCCCTGGCTCCACGCGCCCGGTGTCGGAGCGGTAGAGACCAGCACAACGGCCAGACCACCAAGCGCCACGAAGCCCATGATGCCGACATTGAACAAACCGGCAAAGCCCCACTGAAGATTGACGCCAATCGCCATGATCGCAGAGACCAACCCCATGTTGAGGATCACCAGAGCCGAGTTCCAGGATCCGGAGAAAAACAGAAAGTTCGTGCTGCCCTCAAGCAGGATCAGAATGCCAACAAACAGAAACAGCAGGGAGGTTTTGACTGTCTCGCTCATACCACTTTTCCTTTGAAAAGGCCCGTGGGCTTGAACAGAAGCACGACCACAAGGATCGCAAAGGACACGGCGAATTTGTAATCCGTGCTCAGAAGCTGGACGAGGCCATCAGGCTTCATCGTTTCCGGCACAACATAGGTCAGCACTTTCTTCCAGGCATAGGTGATGGTCACCTCGGAGAACGCGATGATGAACCCACCAGCGATGGCCCCGACCGGGCTGCCCAGACCACCAACGATAGCGGCGGCAAAGATCGGCAGCAGCAGCTGGAAATAGGTGAAGGGTTTGAAAGATTTGTCCAAACCATAAAGCACGCCGGCAATGGTCGCGAGGGTCGCAACGATCAGCCAAGTATACATCACCACCCGCTCCGGGTTGATGCCCGAGAGCAGCGCCAGATCTTCGTTGTCGGAATAGGCGCGCATGGATTTACCGGTGCGGGTCTTGTTCAGGAACCAAAACAGCAGCGCGACAACCACCACTGCGGTGATCACGGTGATGCCTTGCGTGGTCTTGATCGCCAGCCCCTCACTCAGGCCGGTCATCGCCTTGAAATCCCGCGCAGAAATCAGAAAGCGTTCGCCGTCAGCAAACCGCTGATCGCCCGGCCCGATGACAAATCGCACAAGGCCATTCATCATGAACATGACGCCCAGCGACACCATGACAAAAATCACCGGCTTGGCTTTCTGTGTCCGGTAGAACCGATAAACGGTGCGATCGGTGACCAGCATCAGAAGCATACAGCTCACGATGCCAAGCGGCAGCGCCAGCAGCGCAGTTGGCAGCGGGCCAAAGCTGATGCCCATCGACTGCAACCACCAGGTCACGATGATGGTCACCATCGTGCCGAAGGCCATAGTGTCGCCATGGGCAAAATTCGAAAACCGCAGCACCGAATAAATCAGCGTCACACCCAGCGCACCAAGCGCCAGTTGACTGCCGTAAGCGATTGCCGGAACCCCGACAAAATTTGTAAGCGCCACAAGGGCGTTGAGGAAGTCCATTATTTATCCTCTTGGCAGGTGCCGGTATATGTCACTTGGGAGGGATACCTTCTGGCACTTTTTTCATCGAGTGAGACATTGTCGCCGCTCATGAGTATCATCCAGCTGTCTACGGATGTGTCGGCTGGAGGGACCCTTGCGAACCTTATGGACGAACCAAGCTCCAGAAACGGGGCTAGTGAAACAAACTCTTCCGAGTCTCCTTGTGTCCAAGCGAAACGAGCCAGACCGCCACCGGCACCCCTATCTTCTGAAAGCACCGCAAGGGTGATCTTCATTTCGATGGGATCGGCCGGACACCTTTGAACCGTCTTGCAGTCCGCAGCATCGTTGGTGGTGCATTCCAGAACAGAAGTGCACTTAGGTTCCAAGTAGCAGCTGAGGTTAGTCCCAGCTTGGTCAGCAAGAGCAGCAGCAGGGCTAAGTGCCGTACAGATAACGAGAGCTCGACTGTGGTTTATTACAGCCGATTTTCTTAGTAGAGGCATACTCGGTCACCCCCCCAAGAAAGATTTGCGCACTTCGGGATCGGCGAGCAGCTCTTGGCCGGTGCCGGTGTAGGCATTGCGGCCCTGTACCAGAACGTAACCTTTGTCCGCGATCTCAAGCGCTTGTTTGGCGTTTTGTTCGACCATCAGGATCGGCAGGCCGGTGCGGGCCACCTCGATGATACGGTCGAACAGCTCGTCCATGACGATGGGCGACACACCTGCTGTCGGCTCGTCCAGCATCAGAACCTTCGGCTTGGTCATCAGCGCGCGGCCAACGGCCACCTGCTGGCGCTGACCCCCGGAGAGTTCGCCCGCCGGCTGGTTGCGTTTTTCACGCAGGATCGGAAACAGCTCATAGACCTGCTCCATGGTATCGCGGAAATCATCGGTGCGGATGAAGGCACCCATTTCCAGGTTTTCCTCAACCGTCATCGAGGTGAAGATATTGCTGGTCTGGGGCACAAACCCCATGCCCTTGATCACCCGGTCTTGGGGGGTCAGCAGGGTGATATCCTCGCCGTCCAGACGCACGGCACCTGCGCGGACATCGAGCATCCCGAACACAGCTTTCATCGCGGTGGATTTCCCGGCACCATTGGGGCCAACGATAACGGCGATCTCGCCCTTATCGACGGCAATGGTGCAGTCGTGCAGGATATCCGGCCCTTTGCCGTAGCCGCCGGTCATCGTGTCACCGATCAGAAAGGGACCACCGTCCACCTTGCGTGTGGGGCCGCTTTTGCTGTGGGCAGGCTGCATCGTTCCGACACCATGCGGATTGGTGATCGAGGCATCACGATTGCCGTGATCGTTCTGGTAGGGATTGTCGCTCATGCTCCAGCCTCCAGTTTATCTTTGTTTTTCAGGCCGGTGCCGAGATAGGCTTCGATCACCTGCTCGTTGGCCTTGATCTGATCCAGCGTGCCTTCAGCCAGTTTCTTGCCCTCGGCCATGCAGATAACCGGGTCGCAGAGGCGCCCGATGAACTCCATGTCGTGCTCAATCACGACGAAGGTATAGCCGCGCTCCTCGTTGAGGCGCTTGATGGCATCGGCAATGGTATAGAGCAGGGTCCGGTTCACACCTGCGCCCACCTCATCGAGGAAGACGATCTTGGCGTCCACCATCATGGTGCGGCCCAGCTCAAGAAGTTTCTTCTGCCCGCCCGAGACCTGACCGGCCTTCAGATCGGCGATATGGCTGATGGTCAGGAATTCCAGAACCTCATCTGCCTTGGCCCGCAGCGCGCGTTCCTCATCCGCAATGCGCTTGCGGCCGAACCAGGTGTTCCACAGCGTCTCACCCGACTGCGCACTTGGCACCATCATCAGGTTCTCGCGGCAGGTCATCGACGCAAATTCATGCGCGATCTGGAACGTCCGCAGCAGCCCCTTGTGGAACAGCTCATGCGGCGGCAGGCCGGTGATGTCCTCACCGTCCATGGTGACCCGGCCAGAGGTCGGTTCAAGCACGCCTGCAATCACGTTGAAAAGAGTGGTTTTTCCGGCGCCGTTTGGCCCGATCAAACCGGTTATGGAGCCCTTAGCGATTTCCAGCGACGCGCCATCAACCGCATGGAACCCGCCGAAGTGCTTGTGCAAGTCCTCGACGACGATCATGTCATTTCATCCCCCACCGTCTTTTTGACGGCTTTTGAATTTGGAACAGCCCGGGCAAAACCCGGGCTGATCATCTTGGTTCGATCCGATTTTACGGGATCAGCGGAATTTCACGGTGGCGTTGGCGCCGTCCTTGACTTCGATCTCGCGGTAGGAGCCTGCGCTCTCACCGGGGCCGATCAGTTCTACGCCAGTCGCACCCTCATAGTCGATGTCGCCGCCATTCGCGAGGATTTCCAGGGCCTTGCCCAGCTCGCCGGGGTTGATCTTCTCACCGGGCGCATTGGCTACTTCAAGGATCTTGGAGCCATAGTCGGCCGGATCCTTGGAGTTTGCGGCCTGCATTGCCAGCATGAACAGCGCGGCAGCGTCATAGCTCTCCGGGGAATAGGCGGAGGTGCCGTCGAAACCTGCGGCTTTGGCCAGCTCAGCATAGATCGCCGCACCTTCGCTATCGGAACCGGCAATCTGGCCAAAGGAGCCATCAAGATCCGGGCCGATGTTCTTGGGCAGGGTGTCACCGATCATGCCACCGGGCAGACCGAAGGTGTCATAGGCACCGGAGTCGAGCGAGGCCTGAATGATGCCCAGGCCGCCCTGATCCAGGTAGCCGGCAACAACCAGAATATCGCCGCCAGCGGACGCCAGTGCGGCGACTTCTGCGGAATAGTCGCCCTTGCCGTCTTCATGCGCGGTCACGATGGTGACTTCACCGCCGACTTCCTCAAAGGAGGTTTTGATCGCGTCGGCCAGACCTTTGCCGTAGTCGTTGTTGGTATAGGTCAGGGCGATGGAGTTGACGCCGCGCTCTTTCAGCACTTCGGCCATCACCTGGCCTTCGCGGGCATCGGAGGGCGAGGTGCGGAAGAACAGGTCGTTGTCTTCCATGGTCGACAGGCCGGGCGAGGTGGCCGACGGCGAGATCATCACCATGCCGTTCGGGATCGCGACGTTCTGCAGGATCGCGCCGGTCACGCCGGAGCAGTCACCGCCGATGATGCCGTTGACACCGTCAGCAACCAGCTTCTCGCCGTTTGCAGTCGCCAGACCATTGTCGATACAGCCGGTGTCTGCGCGCACCGGAATGACAGTCGCCGCATCAAGCAGCTTGCCGGATTTAGTCACTTCCTCCATCGCCAGCTCAGCGCCGGAACCCATGGCCGGGGCGAGGGATTCGATCGGCCCGGTAAAGCCGAGAAGCACACCCAGCTTCACTTCCTTGGCGTGGCCACCCGCAAACGCAGTGCCAGCAGTCAGGGCAGCGGCGGCTGTCGCCATCATCATTTTTTTCATTTTTGTGAACTCCCATTTGTTGGAACATATTTGTTCAAATCGGACCCTAGGCAAGCGTGGTAAAAAAGGGAAGTCCTCTAGCGCCAACATGTCGCAGGTTTTTTCGCCCCGGTTACGGAGAATGGAATGTTCCCAATAGGGTAGATGACCCAACGGCCGCTCGCCCCTGTGGCATCGGGGATCAGCTCACCGCAGCGCTCGTCGCAAGTCCCCAGATCCGCGTCGCATTTCATGCCGGGCGGCGCAAAAGCTGGCCAAATAGAAAATTCGCGCTAAATTCGGTCGAATAGCATGAATATGAGCCATTGGACCGCTCCCCCCAGGGTCTGATCACGGAATTGCGCAGGAGGCGTCATGCATATGGGGAGGTCTGTTATTAGAGTGCTCCAAGTCAACCCATCGTGTCAGGCGATGCGACCCCGGCGACGGCAATCGTCGGCTTGTCAGCCGGAAAGACCGACCGGCCAGACGCGACAGATCCGGCCGATGCTGGCATCCCTGGCACAGCGCTTTATCGCATTAACCCTGCTGGCCACCGTTGGCACCGCGGTCTCGGCACAGACGCTGAGCAGCGATCACGGAGTGTTGAAGGTAGAGCGGATGGCCCACGGGCTGGATATCCCATGGGCTTTTGATTTCCTGCCTGATGGCTCGGTGCTGATCACTGAAAAAGACGGTGACCTGTTGCACCTGGCGGCGGGCCGTCTGACCCGCGTCAAAGGCACTCCGAAAGTGCTCGATCAGGGGCAGGGCGGGCTGCTGGACGTGTTGATTCCGCGCAATTTTGGCAGAACCCGGCGGATATATCTCTCTTATTCGAAACGGCTTGGAAGAGGCTCTGCCACAGCGGTGGCCACCGGGCAGCTCGCCCGGCGCAACACCCAGCTTGAGGGGCTGCGGGACATCTTCGTCGCCGCGCCACCCGCCGACAGTGGGCGCCATTTCGGATCGCGGCTGGCAGAAGGGCCTGACGGAACTCTCTATGTCACTCTGGGTGATCGCGGCGACCGGCCATCTGCCCAATCCCTCACCTCACATCAGGGCAGCATTCTGCGTTTGAATCCCGACGGATCCGTCCCGCGCGACAACCCCTTTACCAAACAGAAAGGGGCGCAGCCGGAAATCTGGTCCTACGGGCATCGCAACCCCCAGGGACTGACCTTTGCCGCCGATGGCCAGCTCTGGTCTGTTGAACATGGCGCCCGTGGCGGGGATGAGGTCAATCTGATCGAGAAAGGCGCAAATTACGGCTGGCCGGTCATCGCCTACGGCCGGCATTATTCAGGGCTGAAAATCGGCGAAGGGACCACAAAGCCGGGCCTGAAGCAGCCGGCCCACTATTGGGACCCCTCGATGGCGCCCTCAAACCTGCTGGTGTATTCCGGCAGCATGTGGCCGGACTGGCGCGGTGATATCTTTGTCGGCTCGCTCAAGTTCGGCTATATCGCGCGGCTCTCCGGGCAACCACTGGCGGAGGTTGAGCAGATCAGGGGCGATGAGACAGGACGGATCCGGGACCTGCGCGAGGCCCCGGACGGTAGCATCTGGTTCCTGTCCGAGACCAATGGCGCGCTCTACCGCCTGTCGCGCTGAACCGGCGCGAACCGGACCCCGGGCCGATCCGGCATAGGCCTGATCCGTTAGGGGCGCGGGTCACAACGTCGGCGGGGCCGATTTGCTGCCGCGTTCGCGATAAGGCGTCGTGTCGTAATGCGCCCGGTAGCATTTGGAGAAATGCGAAGGTGATGCAAACCCGCAGGCAAGCGCCACATTGATCACACTCATATCGGTCTGCATCAAAAGGTTGCGCGCCTTCTGCAACCGCAGTTCCATATAATAGCGTTTGGGAGATCGGTTGAGATAGCGACGGAACAGCCGCTCCAGCTGGCGGGTCGACATGCCGACATTCTGCGCCAGAATCGAGGGGCTGATCGGCTCCTCGATATTGGCTTCCATCATCTGGATCACCATCGACAATTTGGGGTGGCGCACCCCGATCCGGGTCGGGATCGACAGGCGCTGCGTGTCCTGATCGGTCCGAATCGATGAATAGATGAGCTGATCGGCCACCGAATTGGCGATATCCTCGCCGTGATCATTGGCAATCAGCTTCAGCATCAGGTCGATGGAGGAGGTGCCGCCGGCTGTCGACATCCGGTTGCCGTCGATGACAAAGACCGATTTGGTCAGCTCGACCTCGTCAAACTCCTCGTTGAAACTGTCGGCATTCTCCCAGTGAATCGTGGCACGTCTGCCATCCAGCAGGCCCGCGCGCGCCAGCGCATATGACGCCGTGCACAGCCCGCCAACCTTCAACCCCTTGCGCGCTTCGCGACGCAGCCACGACAGCAGTTTTTTTGTGGTGGCTTCCTGCACCGAAATACCGGAGCACAACAGAATTGTGTCATCGCGCTGGAGTTCGATCAGGTCGTCATCCACCTGAAAGGATGTTCCGGCCGAACAGCTGACCGTGCCGCCGCCTTCGGCCAAGAGCATCCAGGTGTAGACCTCGCGGCCAATCATCCGGTTGGCAATTCGCAGACATTCCAGCGCCGAGGCAAAAGACAGCATCGTAAAACGGTCAAGCAAAACAAAGGCATAACGCCGGGATTGGGGCCCTTTGGTCGGGCTTGGTGTTGGCTTGCTCTGCGTCTGCATGGCCAGCGTCCTCATTCAATATTTCTGTTCTTCGCAAGGGCGGATTTTGCGAAATTCGGGCACCGTGTTCATAGCTTCGCGGTGTCGTCAAGACTTTGCAAATCTAAACTGGTCAGCCGGAGTGTGATTTCGTATAGATGGCGTTCGTTAACTTTGAGACCTCTTATGCGGAGACACAGCTATGAGTGAGTGGCAAAAATCGACCTGGCGCCAAAAACCGCGGGTGCAAATGCCAGAATATACCAACGCCGACGCGCTGTCGGCTGTTGAGGCTCAGCTGTCAAAATATCCGCCGCTGGTATTTGCCGGTGAGGCGCGACGGCTGAAACAACACCTCGGCGCGGCCGGCCGGGGCGAGGCATTCCTGCTTCAGGGCGGCGACTGCGCCGAAAGCTTCGATCAGTTCAGCGCCGATGCGATCCGCGATACCTTCAAGGTGATGTTGCAGATGGCGATGGTGCTAACCTACGGTGCCAAGGTGCCGGTGATCAAGGTCGGCCGCATGGCGGGCCAGTTCGCCAAACCCCGCAGCGCACCGACAGAGACCGTGAATGGCGTCGAGCTGCCCAGCTACCGCGGTGACATCATCAACGATCTGGCCTTCACCGAGGCCTCCCGCGTGCCGGACCCGCAGCGGATGCTACAGGCCTATACTCAGGCCGCCGCGACGCTGAACCTGATCCGGGCGTTCTCGACCGGCGGTTATGCCGATGTGAACCAGGTCCACGCCTGGACGCTGGGCTTTACCGAGGGCGAGAAGGCCGAAAGCTATCGTGAAATGGCGAATCGCATCACCGATACGCTCGACTTCATGAAGGCGGCCGGCATCAACAATGATACCGCGCACACCTTGCAGTCGGTTGAATTCTACACCAGCCACGAAGGTTTGCTGCTGGAGTATGAAGAGGCGCTGACCCGTCTGGATTCGACCTCCGGCAAATGGCTGGCCGGCTCCGGCCACATGCTGTGGATCGGTGACCGGACCCGTCAACCGGATGGCGCACACGTGGAATTCTGCAGCGGCGTGCTGAACCCGATTGGTCTGAAATGTGGACCGACCACAACGGCTGAGGATCTGAAGGTTCTGATGGCCAAGCTGAACCCGGAGAATGAGGAAGGTCGTCTGACCCTGATCGCACGCTTTGGCGCAGGCAAAGCCGGCGAACACCTGCCACGCCTGATCAAGGCGGTTCAGGAAGAGGGCGCCAAGGTGACCTGGGTCTGCGACCCGATGCACGGCAACACCATCAAATCCTCCACCGGCTACAAGACCCGCCCGTTTGAGAGCGTGCTGCGCGAGGTTCGCGACTTCTTTGCGATCCACACCGCAGAGGGCACCATCCCGGGCGGCGTGCATTTCGAGATGACCGGTCAGGACGTCACCGAATGCACCGGCGGCGTGCGCGCCGTCACCGATGAGGATCTCAGCGACCGTTATCACACGGCCTGCGACCCGCGCCTGAACGCCAGCCAGTCGCTGGAGCTGGCCTTCCTCGTTGCGGAAGAAGTCTCGCAGCTGCGCGCCCGCACCGCGGAGCGTCAAGCCGGCTGATCACCCACAGATCCACCCTGATCATCAGGATGGCACCTAGCAATGGACCCTCACCCCATCCGGGTGAGGGTCTTTTTATTCAAAGGGTTGGGAGAAGTTGCTGATGCACCTTAGCCAGAGTTTCGGCAGCGATCCGCAAGGCGCCACCAGCCCCGTGGGCGCAGCACCTTGGACATGGCGACAGCGTCGTTTGCGCATCTGACAAAAGGGAAACGCCCCGGACCTTCTGTCGCGGGGCGTCTGCTTTCTAGCTATGTCCAGTAGCGCGAAAGTATCTCGGGAATATGCTGTGCCGTCTCAGGCCTCAGTCTTTGCTGACCACCAGTCGCAGGTGGCTGCCGCGCTTCTTGGCGGGCTGTTTTTCGGTCTTTGGCGCCACGTCCTTCGCGCTCGACATCTGGCGGCTGCGCTCAATCAGCGAACGCGCTTCGGTCATCACGCTCGGCTCTGGCTCAAACCGCGCCTGCGTCTCGGCAAACCCCGGATTGGGTGTGTTGACGTCCTGCGGTTTACGCTGGGGTGCGACCGGATCAGCGGCGCGTGGCTTGGCCTTAAAGGGCGTGTCGCCCTTATGGCTGACCTGACGGATCTTTGTTTCGGTGATGGAGAACCGCTGTGACGTGCCGGTCGGGTTGCCTTCGGAGATGAAAACACCCAGCGCACGGCTGATGTCGCCCAGATCGCTGCGCAGCGGCAGCAGCAGCATACGCGCCTCACGTGCGCCGCGCAGACGGTTGTTTTCGGTCTGAAGCGTCAGTTCGATGATGGCGGGCGTGTCGAACATGGTTTCCATTGCCGCGCTCATCTGTTTGCGCGCCTCCGGTGTGAAGAAAGCGGTGATCGGCATGCCGCGCACTTCCATGCCAGCCATTTCATTCACCCGCTGTCCGGCCAGACGGAACCGGGCGATACCGGGCGCGATCCGTTCCAGAATAAAGGTCTGGGGCAGGATGTTCTCCAGCCCGCGCGGGTCAATCTGCGACCGGCTGGGAATGTCATCACCCCGGCGCAGGGCAGTCCAATAGGCCTCCGCCTGACGCATGGGCGACAGCGATCCCGCAGCACGGAACCGGTCCATTGCCACAACCTTAGTTTGACCATCGGTCTGATCGTTATCTTTGCGGCCGCCAAAAAACATCGCTGTCATCCTCGCTGGATCCGGCTGGGTCATGCGCCAAGCTAAAGTTGGTTGCCTAACGATTAATGCCGAATTGGTTATCCTGAAGTTAACATGCCACAATCTTATTCAATTTTGGACTACTTCTTTAATCAATGGTTAACACTTTAGGATAGGACCGCGCGCTTATGGACTTGTCGGCTGCCCGTTTGTAAACCTTTGACCACGCAAAACTGCGCCTTGGGCGCCTCGGAGGGCAGCAGGACATGACCATCCATTCAATGACGAGCTTTGCAGCGGGACAGGGCAGCATCGGCGCCCATAGCTGGTCGTGCGAATTGCGCTCGGTCAACGCCAAGGGGCTGGATCTGCGGCTGCGCATTCCGGACTGGCTGGAGGGGCTTGAGACCAACCTGCGTGGCCAATTGAGCAAGGCGCTGTCGCGCGGCAACGTCTCCATGACCCTGCGCATCAGCCGCAGCGAAGCCGCCGCAAGCGCGCTTGAGATCAACCAGCCGGCGCTGGCATCGCTGTTGCAGGCAATTGCCGAAGTGGAGCGTCAGGCCGATGCGGCGGGCATCGTGCTGGCACAGACCACGGCGGCCGATCTTCTGGCGCAGCGCGGCGTGTTGGAGCAGGCCAGCAGTGCCGATGATCCCGCCCCGATCGTGGCGGCACTGAGCGCAGATTTCGCCGCAATCCTGTCCGACTTTGTTAACATGCGCGCCAGCGAGGGCGCCGCGCTGAAGACCGTGCTAATGGACCAACTGGACCAGATCAGCACGCTGCGCGATGAGGCCGCACGCCGCGCCGAGGCGCGCAAGGATGAGGTTGCCGCAAACCTGCGGACCAATCTTGCGCGGGTTCTGGACAACAGCGACGGCGTCGATGAAACCCGTCTGGCGCAGGAACTGGCGCTTCTGGCGGTAAAATCCGACGTCACCGAAGAATTGGACCGGCTCACCGCCCATGTTGCGGCAGCGCGTGACCTTCTGGCCAAGGGCGGGGCGGTCGGGCGCAAACTGGATTTCCTGATGCAGGAATTCAACCGCGAGGCCAACACACTCTGCGCAAAAGCGCAGAACAGCGATCTGACGGCGGTCGGGCTTGAGCTGAAGGCGGTGATCGACCAGATGCGCGAGCAGGTCCAGAACATCGAATAACGACACAGAATAACAACAACGTCATAAGACATAAGGAGAGCACGCCATGGCAGATCGGCGCGGCCTGTTGATCATCCTTTCTTCGCCCTCGGGGGCCGGGAAATCCACATTGGCAAAACGACTGCGGTCCTGGGATCCCAGCATCGAATTCTCCGTCTCCGCCACCACGCGCAACCCGCGCCCGGGCGAGGTGGATGGGCAGGACTATCATTTTATCACCACCGATGCCTTCAAAACTGCGGTGAGCGAAGGCGACATGCTGGAACACGCTCATGTGTTCGGCAATTTCTACGGCTCGCCCAAGGGGCCGGTAAAGGCGGCGATTGATAGCGGGCGCGACGTGCTTTTTGATATCGACTGGCAGGGCGCCCAGCAGATCCGCAACTCAGATCTGGGCCAGCACACGCTGTCGATCTTTCTGCTGCCCCCCTCGATCTTGGAGTTGCGCCGTCGTCTGGAAAGCCGGGCGCAGGACGATGCCGCTACGATCACCCGCCGGATGGAGAAAAGCTGGGACGAGATCAGCCACTGGGGCAGCTATGACCACGTGCTGATCAACGATGACCTCGACGCGACCGAGACACAGCTGAAGACAATTATCACCGCCACCCGCCTGCGCCGGATCCAGCAGCCGCATCTGATGGACCACGTGCGCGGCCTGCAAAGCGAATTTGAGGAGCTGTCATGACCATCTATGCCCTGGGCGACAAGACCCCGAATATCCACGCCGACACCTGGGTCGCGCCCGACGCCAACCTGATTGGCCTTGTGGTGCTGGAGGAGGGGGCCTCGGTCTGGTTTGGCACCACCATCCGGGCCGATCACGAAGAGATCCGTATCGGTCGCGGCTCCAACGTGCAGGAAAACTGCGTCATGCACATTGACGCAGGCTACCCGCTGACCATTGGTGAAAACTGCACCATCGGCCACAAGGTGATGCTGCATGGCTGCACCATCGGCGACAACTCCCTGATCGGAATGGGTGCGACCATTCTGAACGGTGCCAGGATCGGCAAGAACTGCCTGATCGGTGCGGGCGCCCTGATCACAGAGAATAAAGAAATCCCAGATAACTCTCTGGTCATGGGCGCACCCGGCAAGATTGTCCGGGATGTTGACGAGGCTCTGGTGCAGTCGCTGCGCCAGAGCGCTGAGCACTACCAGGAAAACATGCGTCGTTTTCGCGACGAACTGACAGAGGTCTGACACGTGAGAAATTCCAAAGGGTCGCTGATGCGGCCAGATCCCTTGCCCTTCAGCGCGAGCCATCCGGTTGTGACACCGCTCAGCCCGTCGGTGGTCTATGCCAGCGAAACGCCGGATGCGCTTGATGACCAGTACGAAGGGCGGGTGCACGGCTATACCTACTCCCGCGAAGGCCATCCCAATGCCGATGTGGTCGCCAAGCGGCTGGATGCGATGGAAGGTATGCCCGGCGGTGTCGTGACCGGCTCCGGCATGGCGGCGGTTTCGGCCGTTCTGCTGGGCCTGCTGAAAACCGGCGATCACGTGATTGGCGGCAATCAGCTCTACGGGCGGTCGATGCGCCTGATGGCCGAGGATCTGCCGCGTCTGGGCATTGAAACCACTTTGGCCAATCCCGGTGATGTGGCCGCAG
Organism: Phaeobacter sp. JH204B; assembly: GCF_048055755.1. NCBI lineage: Bacteria > Pseudomonadati > Pseudomonadota > Alphaproteobacteria > Rhodobacterales > Roseobacteraceae > Phaeobacter > Phaeobacter sp. JH204B. The sequence continues at coordinate 281,723 of NZ_JAYMXF010000009.1, read as the reverse complement.
TGGAGGCCGCGATCCGCCCCGAAACCAAGATGATCCTGGTCGAGGCGGTGTCAAACCCGACGCTTGCCGTCGCCGATATCGACGGGCTGGCCCAGCTCTGCAAGGATCGCGATATTCTCTTGGTGGTGGACAATACCTTTACCACACCGCGGGGCTTTCGTCCCTTTGACCACGGCGCCGATATCGTCATTCATTCAATCACCAAGCTGCTGGCCGGCCATTCCGATGTGATGCTCGGTTATGTCGTGGCCAAGGATCCTGAGATCAACACCCGTCTCAGCGTCTATGTGGTGACCACCGGCATGACGCCCAGCCCGTTCGACTGCTGGCTCGCCGAACGCGGCATGCTCTCGTTCGAGCTGCGGTTTGAACGCGCCCAGGCCACGGCGGTGACGCTGGCGGACCATCTGGCGGGGCTGCCGGGGGTGAAGCGGGTGATCTACCCGACCCGCAAGGATCATCCCGATCACGAGCGCGCAATGGCGCTGTTGGAGGGCAGGGGCTGCAATATGGTCAGCTTCGAGCTTGAGGGCGGGCGCGCTGCCGCCAATGCCTTTACCCGAGCGGCAGATGGGCTGAACTTTGCCCCGACCCTGGGCGATGTGGGCACAACGCTGTCGCATCCGGCCTCTTCCTCGCACCGCGCCCTTAGCGCGGAGGATCGCGCAAAACTGGGGCTGAGCGAAGGGTTCTTCCGCGTCTCGGTCGGGCTTGAGGATCCGGCAACGCTCTGCGCTGTCTTCACCGAAGCGGTCGCGGCTGCCATGTCATAGTTACAATTGATTTGTAACACGGCCGGCACAGCTAAAACGCGAGGGGCACATGACTGACGATCTGATTAACGGTTTCATGGAGGCCATCCCCTTGCCAGCTGTGCTGGTCGATCAAAGCGAAAGGTTCATCGCCGCAAATGCGGCGGCGACCACGCTGCTGGGCGCCAATCTGGTCGGGCGCCATTTCGCCACCATCCTGCGCCAGCCCAATGTGGCCACGGCGATCGAAAGCTGCCTTTACGACCGCAGCGCCAAAACCGCGCGTCACCTGTCCAATGATGGCGCACAGGACACCACGTTTGAGGTGGCCCTGCGCTATGTGCCGGGCATCGGCGCCGTGAATGGCGGCGCGGCGCTGATCAGCCTCACGGATATCACCGAGCGCGAGCAGGCGAGCCAGATGCGGCGTGATTTTGTCGCCAATGTCAGCCATGAACTGCGTACGCCGCTCACTGCGCTTATGGGGTTTATCGAAACGCTGCGCGGCCCTGCACGCGATGATGCTGCGGCACGGGATCGGTTTTTGCAGATCATGCAGGATGAAGCCAATCGGATGAACCGGCTGGTTGGTGATCTTCTGTCGCTGAACCGGGTCGAAAGCGAGGAGCGGGTGCGCCCGCGCGAACAACTGGATCTGGGCGCTCATCTGGCCTCGACCCTGAAATCGCTGGAGCCGGTTGCAGAGGCCGCCGAGGTGCAGCTGACGCTCGACATACCGGAGACGCCAACCGCCGTTACCGGCGATCCAGACCAGTTGCAGCAGGTCTTCACCAATCTGGTTGAGAACGCGATCAAATATGGCGGCGATCACGTCACGCTGCGGTTGCGGACCCGTGATCGTGATCCGGCGGTCCGCGCCGCTGCTGTCAGGGTCGAGGTAATCGACAACGGCAGCGGGATCGACCCCGTGCATCTGCCGCGCCTGACCGAACGGTTCTACAGGGTGGATACCCACCGATCCCGAGAGCAGGGCGGCACCGGTCTGGGGCTGGCGATTGTCAAACATATCGTCAACCGCCATCGCGGCCGCCTGCGGGTTGAAAGCAGCGCCGCCACTGGCACCGTCTTTACCGTCATCCTGCCGCGCTGAGCCGGCCACCGGGGCGCCGATGTGGCCTAAGCCGCGCCAACAGCCGCCAGCGATTAACAAAAACCGGGGCACCCGGAGCGTTTTGTCACAAAAATCCGCCAGAAATCCGGGTTTGTCATACAGCTGTTACATAGCTGTCACAAAAGGCTCACGCGCCGCCCTTAGGTGAGGGCGCAAGATCATCATGGGATGATCCTGAAAATTGACACCCAAGGAGACACAGATGTCCTTTGTGAAACTCACCGCATCCGCCCTGGCCATTTCGGCTGTTTCTGCCACTGCTGCGGCAGCGCGCGATCAGGTTCAGGTTGCCGGTTCTTCGACCGTTCTGCCCTATGCCTCCATCGTGGCCGAAGCCTTCGGCGAGAACTTCGACTTCCCGACACCGGTTGTCGAATCCGGTGGGTCCTCGGCTGGCCTCAAGCGGTTCTGCGAAGGTGTTGGTGAAAACACCATCGACGTGGCCAACGCATCGCGCCGCATCAAGGACAAGGAAATCAAGGCCTGCGCCGAAAACGGCGTGACCGACATCATCGAAGTTCAGATCGGCTATGACGGCATCGTGTTTGCCAATGACATCAAAGGCAACGCCTTTGAATACACGCCGACCGACTGGTTCCTGGCGCTCTCCGACGAAATCCTGGTTGATGGCAAAATGGTCGCCAACCCGAACAAGACCTGGGCCGACGTCAACAGCGCCTTCCCGGCACAGAACATCCAGGCCTTCATCCCCGGCACCAAGCACGGCACCCGTGAAGTCTTCGAAGACAAGGTGATCCTGGCGGGCTGTGAAGCCACCGGCGCATTCGAACACCTGCTGGCCCACGCCGAAGGCGACAGCGACAAGGCCAAGAAGAAAGCCGCCGAGAAAGCCTGCATCTCGCTGCGCACCGATGGCGTGTCGGTGGACATCGACGGCGACTACACCGAGACCCTGGCGCGGATTGAATCCAACAAGGACGGTATCGGTGTCTTTGGTCTGGCGTTCTACGAGAACAACACCGACAAGCTGCAGGTTGCCACCATGTCCGGCGTGGTTCCCACCACCGAGAGCATTGCCGAAGGGGAATACCCGGTATCGCGTCCGCTGTTCTTCTACGTGAAGAAAGCCCATATCGGCGTGATCCCCGGCCTGAAGGAATATGCTGAATTCTTCGTCGCCGATGAAGTTGCCGGTCCCGATGGCCCGCTGGCGGAATACGGTCTGGTTGCCGACCCCGAGCTGAGCAAGACACAAGCCGTGGTTTCCGAAGAAGAGGTCATGGGCGGCAATTCCTGATCGCTCGGCCAGAATGAGACAACGGGCCGGGGCATCTAGGGTTGCCCCGGCCCATTTCACGACCACCAAATGAAATACCCCTGCATGTCGGCGCGTCCGACGCCGCAGGAGCGGAGTTTCCGCCCCACTCAAACGGAGTAGCTGATGCCGACAGTCTGGCTCGTTATTGCCCTGATCGCCCTTTCGGGGCTGGGCTTTGTGCTTGGGCGCAAGCGTGCGCTTGCTTCGGCCGGGGGCGACGCCAAGGCGTTGCATTCCCTGCCGGCCTACTATGGTCACAACGTGGCCTTCAGCGCGCTGGTGCCTGCCCTTGCCGTGTTGGCGATCTGGACATTGGCCCAGCCCATGGTGATCGAAAATCGCGTCTCGGCGATGATCCCCGCCGAGATGGTGCCGGAGAACTCCACTCTGGGTCTGGTGATGAGCGACGTGCGCCGTCTTGCCGACGGGCTGGATCAGGCGGTGGCGCAGGGGCTGCTCTCGCCGGATGAGGCGCGCAGCCTCGACAGCGGTGAAACGGATATTCGTGCCCGCCTCGGCGACATCGGCGTCGCCCTCGGGTCTGAAGTCCGCCCGGAGGTTCTGAGCGCGGCCCAGAGCTATCGCAGCCAGTCAAACAAAGGCCAGATCATCATGTCGGTGATCGTCGGTCTTCTGGCGATTGTCGGCTTTGCCTGGGCCTATGGCCGCACGCATAAGGATTTCCGCGCCCGCAATGTGGTGGAACAGGGGATCATGGCACTGCTGGTTCTGGCGGCCAGCCTCGCGATCCTGACCACGGTCGGTATCGTTTTCTCGATGCTGTTTGAGAGCATCAACTTCTTTGGCCTTCACGCCTGGTCAGATTTCTTCTTTGGCACCACATGGGCGCCGAATTTCCGCGGCGACAGCGATCTGTCGATCCTACCGCTGCTGTGGGGCACGCTTTATATCTCTGCAATCGCCCTTGCTGTCGCAGTGCCTGTGGGCCTGTTTGCCGCCATCTACCTGTCAGAATACGCCGGCAGCACCACGCGCGCATTTGCAAAACCGCTGCTGGAAATCCTCGCAGGTATTCCGACCATCGTTTACGGCCTGTTTGCGCTGCTGACGGTTGGTCCGCTGCTGGTCAAGGTCTTTGGCCAGGGTGAGGATGGCCTGCTGGGCGTCGAATGGATGAGTGGTGCGACCTCGGTGCTGACCGCCGGACTGGTGATGGGCATCATGCTGATCCCCTTTGTTTCCTCGCTCTCTGACGACATTATCAACGCAGTGCCGCAGGCGATGCGTGATGGCTCGCTCGGGCTTGGCGCCACCAAATCGGAAACCATCCGCCAGGTGGTCCTGCCGGCGGCGCTGCCGGGCATCGTCGGCGCGGTGCTGCTGGCGGCCTCACGCGCCATTGGCGAGACGATGATCGTCGTGATGGGGGCAGGGGCGATTGCCAAGTTCTCGCTCAACCCGCTGGAATCAATGACCACGATCACCACCCGTATTGTCAGCCAGCTGACGGGTGATACGGATTTTGCCAGCCCCGAAACGCTGGTTGCCTTTGCTCTGGGGCTCACGCTGTTCGTGCTGACCCTCGGCCTGAATGTCCTGGCGCTCTATATCGTGCGCAAATACCGGGAGCAGTACGACTAATGACCGATATCAGCCAAAACACTCCGGGAAACACTCCTGGGCCAAACGCTGGTGCCGAACGGCGCCATGCAGGCTCGCTGTTGCAGCAATCGGATCGCACCCGAAAGCGCAACGCCGCCGAGCGCCGCTTTCGCGGCTATGGCATGGCCGCAATCGCGGTTGGCCTGCTGATGCTCGCTGTGCTGGTGTTCACCATCGTCAGCCGGGGCACCGGTGCCTTTCAACAGACTTTCATCACGCTTGAGGTGGAGCTGCTGGAAAGCAAGCTCGACAAATCCGGCACCCGTGATCTGGAGGCCATCAAGAAGGTGACCACCTTTGGCTACGCGCCGCTGATCAAGAACGCGATGGAAACCAAGGTGGCCGAGCTTGGCATCCAAACCGGTCTCAAGCCCAAGGAACTGGCGGGCCTCCTGTCCAAGGACGCCGCCGCGCAGCTGCGCAGCTTTGTGCTGGCCAACCCCGACCAGATTGGCGAAACGGTTGTGTTCCGCTTCCTCGCCTCCAGCCGTGTCGACGGCTACCTCAAGGGCCGGGTCAGCCGTGACAGCATCGCCAATGACAAGAGCATTTCCTCCGAACAGCTGGATCTGGTCGATGCCTTGGTTGCGGCTGGGATCGTGGCCAAGACCTTCAACCTGGATTTCATCACCGGTGCGGATGCGTCTGACGCGCGCCCCGAAGCCGCGGGCATGGGGGTTGCGATGATGGGGTCGCTGTTCATGATGCTGGTGGTGCTCGCGCTGGCGCTGCCGATTGGCGTCGCGGCGTCGATCTATCTTGAAGAATTTGCACCGAAGAACTGGCTCACCGACGTGATCGAGGTGAATATCTCCAACCTGGCGGCGGTGCCGTCCATCGTGTTCGGTATCCTCGGCCTTGCGGTGTTCATCAACTACATGCACCTGCCGATGTCGGCACCGCTGGTCGGCGGTCTGGTGCTGACGCTGATGACCCTGCCGACGGTGATCATCTCAACCCGCGCCGCATTGAAGGCTGTTCCGCCGTCGATCCGCGACGCGGCGCTGGGAGTGGGGGCCTCGCGGATGCAGGCGGTGTTCCACCATGTGCTGCCGCTGGCGGCACCGGGGATCCTCACCGGCACCATCATCGGGCTGGCGCAGGCCCTTGGCGAGACCGCACCGCTGCTGCTGATCGGCATGGTGGGCTTCATCGCCTCCAACGCGCCGGAAACCATTGCCGACGGCCTGCTGGCGCCGAATTCCGCCATGCCCGCGCAGATCTACGAATGGGCAAAACGTGCCGATCCGGCATTTTACGAACGCGCCTGGGGCGGTATCATCATCCTGTTGATCTTCCTCGTGACCATGAACACAGTGGCCGTGATCCTGCGCCGCCGCTTTGAACGCCGCTGGTAAGAGGGGCAGCCGAAATGAACCAGATGACTGCATTGGACAAAGACGTGCACACAGAAAAAACCAAGATCGCCGCCAAGAATGTGAATGTCTATTACGGCGAGGCCCACGCGATCAAGGACGTGAACGTCGAGATCGAAGACAACACCGTCACCGCCTTTATCGGTCCGTCGGGCTGCGGCAAATCCACGTTCCTGCGCTGCCTGAACCGGATGAACGACACCATCGACATCTGCCGCGTGACCGGTGATATCTCGATCGACGGCGAGGATATCTACGACAATCGCGTCGACCCTGTGCAGCTGCGCGCCAAGGTTGGCATGGTGTTCCAGAAGCCGAACCCGTTCCCCAAGTCGATCTATGACAATGTTGCCTATGGCCCGCGCATTCACGGCCTGGCCGCCAATAAGGCCGAGCTGGACGAGATCGTCGAGAAATCCCTGCGCCGTGGCGCCATCTGGGATGAGGTGAAGGATCGCCTGGACGCGCCTGGCACCGGTCTGTCCGGTGGCCAGCAGCAGCGCCTGTGCATTGCGCGCGCCGTCGCGACGGAGCCGGAAGTGCTCTTGATGGATGAGCCATGTTCGGCGCTGGACCCGATTGCAACCGCCCAGATCGAAGAGCTGATCGACGAGCTGCGCAACAGCTATTCGGTGGTGATCGTCACCCACTCGATGCAGCAAGCCGCGCGCGTCAGCCAGAAAACCGCCTTCTTCCACCTCGGCAACCTGGTGGAGTTTGGCGCGACTGGCCAGATCTTTACCAATCCCGAAGATCCCCGCACCGAAAGCTATATCACCGGCCGCATCGGCTGATCGTGAGGACCAAAGACATGCCAGAGCAACATATCGCATCCGCCTTCGACCGGGATCTGGAAGCCATTCAGGCGCAGATCATGAAAATGGGGGGCCTTGTCGAGGCCGCCATCATGGACGCCGCTCGTGCACTCGAAACCCGCGACGAGGAGCTCGCCCAGCAGGTGCGCAACGGCGACAAGGCCATCGACGGGCTGGAAGAGCTGATCAACGAAGAAGCCGCCCGCGTCATCGCCATCCGCGCGCCTGCTGCGGTCGATCTGCGGCTGGTGCTGTCGGTGATGAAAATCTCCGGCAATCTCGAACGTATCGGCGATTATGCCAAGAACATTGCCAAACGCACCGCCGTTCTGGCGCAGGGGCCCAGCGTCTCTGAGAGCGCCGCCGCCATGCGCCGTATGGCGCGCGAGGTCGAGCTGATGCTGAAGGACGCGCTGGATTCCTACATCCAGCGCGACGTGGAACTGGCGCAGGACGTGATCGCCCGCGACAAAGACGTCGATCAGATGTACAACGCGCTGTTCCGCGAATTCCTCACTTTCATGATGGAAGACCCGCGCAACATCACCCCCTGTATGCACCTGCATTTTATCGCCAAGAACGTCGAGCGCATGGGCGATCATGTCACCTCGATTGCCGAACAGGTGGTCTATCTGGTGACCGGCGACAAGCCCGAGGATGACCGGCAGAAAGCCGACACAACATCCTCTGTGCCGCAGGAGGTCTGACCATGGCTGCCGACCAACCCACCGTTCTGGTGGTCGAGGACGAATTGGCCCAACGCGAGGTTCTTTCCTATAATCTTGAGGCCGACGGGTTTCGTGTGCTGCGCGCCGAACATGGCGAAGAGGCGCTGCTGGTTGTCGAAGAGGACATGCCCGATATCATCGTGCTCGATTGGATGATGCCCAATCTCAGCGGCATCGAAGTCTGCCGTCGGCTGAAGTCGCGCCCCGAAACCCGGAACATTCCGATCATCATGCTGTCGGCCCGTTCGGAAGAGGTCGACAAGGTGCGCGGGCTGGAAACCGGCGCCGATGATTACGTGGTGAAGCCCTATTCGGTGATCGAACTGATGGCCCGCGTGCGCACGCAGTTGCGGCGGGTGCGCCCCTCGACCGTCGGGGTGCGGCTGGAATTTGACGATATCGTGCTGGACGCCGAGACTCATAAGGTCAGCCGGGCCGAGGCGCCGCTCAAACTTGGCCCGACCGAGTTTCGCCTGCTCTCCACCTTCATGGAGAAACCGGGCCGGGTCTGGAGCCGCGAGCAGCTCTTGGACCGGGTCTGGGGGCGCGATATCTATGTCGATACACGCACCGTCGATGTCCATATCGGCCGGCTGCGCAAGGCGCTGACCCAACACGGCGGATCTGACCCGGTGCGGACGGTCCGTGGCGCGGGCTACGCGTTAGGGTAGCAATCTAACTACTTGAAAATATGCGGCTTACGGGATTTCCCGAGGCCGCGCTTCGCTGGATTGATCAGCCGATCTATCGCGGCAACGGGTCTTCCGGCTGCGCCTGACCAGCCAGCCAGTTGCGGAACTTGATCAGGGCGGGATCCTTTGACCGGGCCTCTGGCCAGACCAGATAATAGGCGCCCTTGCTCTCGGTTGCTGTCGGGTAGAGCGCCACCAGACGGCCCGTTGCGAGATCCTGCTCCACCAGATAATCCGGCATCAAAGCCACCCCAAGCCCATGCAGTGCAGCCTGGGTAATGGTTGCGAATTGGTCATACATGGTACCGGATAATCCATCCTTCAACGCGATATCATGGGTCTCAAACCATTGCTGCCAGGCCTTTGGACGGGTCTGGATATGCAACAGGGGCAGGGCGGTGATATCTCCCGCGGTCTCGATCTGCCGACCGTTCAGAAGCTCCGGCGCGCAGACTGGCAACATCTGTTCGTGCTTCAGCAGCAGCGCGTCAGTTCCGGGCCAGTCAGCAGTGCCAAAATGTATCGCCGCATCAAAGCCTTCGCTGACGAAATTAAACGGTTCAAGCCGGGTCGACATATTGATGGTCACATCCGGGTGCAGCCGCGCGAATTCCGGCAGGCGCGGCATCAGCCAGCGCATCCCAAAGGCCGGCAGAATGGCCAGGTTGAGCGTACCGGCCAGCGGCGCGGCCTGAACCCGCAACGTCGATTGCGCGATTTGATTGAGCGCCTGACGTATTTCGGCGGCGTAAGTCTGCGCTTCTGCCGAGAGCATGAGCCGCTTCTGGTCCCGCCGCACCAGATCCACGCCCAATTGTCGTTCCAGCGCCTGCAGTTGGCGGCTGACAGCGCCTTGCGTCAGAGCCAATTCATCCGCCGCGGCAGAGGCGCTGCCCAGACGGTCCAGCGCTTCTAGCGCGCGCAGCGCGGCAATTGAGGGGAGAAAGCGTCTCGGCGTGGCCATGTATGAGCTTTTGTAATGTTTGCTTGTGGTTCTGTCGCTGTCATTCCTCTTACCGCAAGGTTAAGGTCGGCGGCAAGTTTTGGATCAGGAAGGTGATGACAAATGACCGAAAAACCCGCATTGCGCGCCAAAGATGCCCCGGATCTCGGCCAGTTCAACTGGGAAGACCCGCTGCGTCTGGATGATCAGCTGGGCGAAGATGAACGCATGATCGCAGCTTCCGCGCGGTCGTATGCTCAGGAAAAACTTCAGCCTCGGGTTCTAAGCGCCTATGAAAACGAGGAAACCGATCCCGAGATCTTCCGCGAGATGGGCGAGATGGGTCTGCTCGGCACCACCATTCCGGAACAATACGGTGGCCTTGGTGCAGGCTATGTCTCCTACGGTCTGGTTGCACGCGAGGTCGAGCGCGTTGACAGCGGTTACCGCTCGATGATGTCGGTGCAAAGCTCGCTGGTGATGTATCCCATTTACGCATATGGCAGCGAAGAACAGCGCCAGAAATACCTGCCCAAACTCTCCTCCGGTGAGTGGATCGGTTGCTTTGGCCTGACCGAACCCGATGCGGGCTCGGATCCCGCCGGCATGAAAACCCGGGCCGAGAAAACCGATGGCGGGTATCGTTTGACCGGGTCCAAGATGTGGATTTCCAACGCGCCCATCGCCGATGTCTTTGTGGTCTGGGCCAAGTCCGAGGCCCACGGCGGCAAGATCCGCGGATTTGTTCTGGAAAAAGGCATGAAGGGGCTTTCGGCTCCCAAGATCGCCAACAAGGCGTCGCTGCGCGCGTCGATCACCGGCGAAATCGTTATGGATGGCGTCGAGGTCGGCGACGACGCGCTGCTGCCGCATGTCGAGGGGCTGAAAGGTCCGTTCGGTTGTCTGAACCGCGCGCGCTACGGCATCAGCTGGGGGGCGATGGGTGCGGCAGAGGCCTGCTGGCACGCCGCCCGTCAATACGGTCTGGATCGCAAGCAGTTTGGCCGCCCGCTGGCCAACACCCAGTTGTTCCAGCTGAAACTCGCCAATATGCAGACCGAAATCACCCTTGGGCTCCAGGCCTCATTGCGGGTTGGCCGCCTGATGGACGAAGCCAATGCAGCGCCAGAGATGATTTCCATCGTCAAGCGCAACAACTGCGGCAAGGCGCTTGAGATCGCCCGCAACGCCCGCGACATGCACGGCGGCAATGGCATCAGCCTCGAGTTCGGCGTCATCCGACATATGGTGAACCTCGAAACGGTGAATACCTATGAGGGCACACATGACGTCCACGCCCTGATCCTGGGCCGCGCCCAAACCGGTCTGCAGGCGTTTTTCTAAACAGATCGCATAACAAAACGTTTAAAAAGCGCATCGTTGTCTGACAACGGTGCGCTCTTTCGTTAACATCGTAAATCAGAGATGACTGTAGGCACGCGTTAATCAACGCCCAGACACTGGTATTTCTGCAGGGCAGATTTGCAAAAACGCAAATCATGGACATCGCTTTATCCGCGCAAAGATTCTGACCGCTCTTTGCTGGACGAGCATCCCTCTGTCGCACGCCGAAAGGTTAAAGGGCAAGACGTGATAAATCCGGTCTTTCGTTGCAAAACACTGGGCTCCGCGCGCGAGTGGGTTAACGCGTTCATGAAGCGGTGCAGTCCACAGCGACCAGGTGGGTGCGCGCACCGAGATTTTTGCACAGGGGTGTTGCAATGGGTAATAACCGTCATCGACCTGCGCCGCTGCAAAACACCAATGCCAGATCAGGGCAAAATCCGTCTGGCGGCGGGTTAATCCCATTGCTGACATGCAAACCCGGGCCAGCGTAACCTTCGATGGCCAGGCCAATCCTACAAAGCGTCCATGAAGTTCTGCATATTGGCAGGCGCAAATCTGCCAGATGGATCAACTTCCATGAACAAGCGGTAAAATCAGAATACCCGTGGTGTACGACGGGTGGTGGGACCGACACGTATTACCTGTAATCAGTATTATGTATAATTTATATGATGCAGCGTCACTGTTGCAGGCTTGGCCGCAACATCGAACAGTTGCACAGCATATGTTCCAACGACAGCTGAGGCCCAAATGGATTTGCAAGGCAAAACGATTGTTATCACAGGCGCCGCCACAGGTATCGGGCGGGCTTTGGCGCTGACGATCGCCAAGCACGGCCCACGGCACATCATCTGTGCCGATATTGATGGCGCCAGTGCCCAGCATACTGCCGATGATGTTGGTGGCAGCGCCTTTGCCGTGGATGTCGGATCAGACCAGGCCATGGCGCAGATGATCGAGGCGATCGAGCGTGATATCGGACCGATTGATGTTTTCTGTTCGAACGCCGGAATTCTCAGGATCGGCGGCCTGGAGACCTCCCTTGCGGATTGGCAGCGCAGCTGGGATGTAAACGTAATGGCACATGTTTCCGCCGCCCGGCATCTCGTGCCACGTATGCTCGAACGTGGCGGCGGTTATTTCCTGAATGTCGCCTCGGCGGCCGGCTTGCTGAACCAGATCGGCGCCGCCAGCTACGGGGTTACCAAACATGCCGCCGTGGGGTTTTCAGAATGGCTGGCGATCACCCATGGCGACCAAGGGATCGGTGTTTCCGTCGTTTGTCCGCAAGCGGTGAAAACTGCCATGACCGAAGGATTGGAACATAGCGCTGCGGCTGTAGACGGTATGATCACCGCCGAGGACGTCGCAAAGATCTGCGTAGAAGCCATTGAGAACGAAACATTTCTCGTGCTTCCACACCCAACGGTGGCAAGCTACATCCAGGCCAAGGCCGCCGATACTGGACGCTGGATCACCGGTATGCAGCGGTTGCGCGACAAGTTCGACGCCCCGAACCCAGAATAATGGCTGCATCAGGATTTGGCGATGGGCCGCATCAGACCTTCCTGAGCGACGCTCGCCACCAAACGGCCATCCTGCGTGAAAATAGATCCGCGATTGAAGCCGCGGCCGCCTCCGGCAAAGGGTGAATCCATCGTATAGAGATGCCAGTCGTCGAATTTCACCGGTCCATGGAACCACATCGCGTGATCGAGACTGGCCGTCATCGCCTGTCCCTTTACAAAGCTCAGACCATGCGGACGCAGCGCCGAGCCCAGCAAACCATAGTCAGAGACATAGGCCATCAGCACATGTTGCAGCTGCGGGCTGGCGTCCTTGGCGGCTTTCATCCTGACCCACATATGGTTGATATCACTGCATTTACCGGGATTGATCGGATCGCGCGGCTCAACATCGCGGATTTCGAACGGGCGTTCTCGGGAAAATTCTACGCGCAGTCGGCCATCCAGCGTTTCGGCTAGCTCACGTAGCAACACGTCACGAGATACCAGCGCATCGGGGGCCTTTACCTCCGGGATCTCATGCTGATGTTCCCAGCCCGGTTCATCAATGTGAAAGGACGCCGCGAGATTCAGGATCTGCTTGCCATTCTGCAAGGCGGTGACCCGCCGGGTGGTAAAGCTGCCGCCATCCCGCGCCGGATCCACCGCGTAAATCACCGGCTTTGACGGATCGCCCGGACGGATGAAATATGCGTGCAGCGAATGGCACAGACGATCCGGCACTGTCGCATAAGCGGCCATCAGAGCCTGAGCGATAACCTGACCACCGTAAATCCGGGTCGGCGTCTCACCACCGGATCCAATTCCTCGATAGAGATTGCGGTCCAGTTCCTCAAGATCGAGGAGATTGAGCAAAATTTCAGCTGCGTCAGGCATTTGTTACGTCCTGTTGATCTTTGCGCGGGTCATCGGCTGTGCGTCACCCTGCCCTCATGGCGTGGCCGACAGGCAGGATTAGCCCGTTATCGCTCCGTGAACCAGCGCCTTTAGCTCAGCGCGTGCCGGATAGGAGCTGGATGGTGCCAGCTGTGTAAAAAACACGACACTCAGATCCAGCAGCGGGTCAACCCAGAAAAACGTCGACGCCATACCGCCCCAGCTGAAATCACCCACCGATCCCGGACATCGCGCCCGCGCCGGATCAAGCACAACAGCGCCGCCGAGACCAAAGCCCATCCCCTCCATCGGCTGTTCCGCAAAGCTCTGCGGTCCCATCGACGCAATATCGCCTGGAAGGTGGTTTTGGCACATGAAATCAATGATTTGTGGACTGATCAGATGGTGTTTCCCCAACCGCCCACGCAACCGGATCAACTCAACAAAGCGCATATAGTCGTCAATCGTACTGAGCAGGCCGCCGCCGCCCGAGTGCATCTCGGCCCGGCTAAACGGCGTATCGACGTAGCAGTCAATCAGCCGCAGACTTTCGTCTCCCTGCTCTGCACCATTCAAATCCATGGCGTCGCCACTCAGCGGAGAATATAATGAAGCCAGACGGTTACCGGTTTCCGCTAAGGTGTGAAATGCGGTTTGATCCATGCCGAGCGGGTCAAATATCTCACGCTTGAGGAACGCCGCAAGGCTGTCACCGGTTACAACCTCAATCACCCGGCCAATCACGTCAATGCCAACCGAGTATTCCCAGCGTTTTCCGGGTTCAAAAGCAAGCGGAAGCGAGGCCAGTTCCGTGACCTTCGTCGCAAGAAGCCCCTGATCCGGTTTGAACATCAGATCTGTTTTCGACATTTCTTCTGCCAGCAGGCCCGGATTGAACGGGTAGCTCAATCCGCTGGTATGGGTCAGCAGCTCATGCAGCGTGGGCGCGCGGCAGGGCTGTGTCTGGTCAATATCGGTCGCGCCCTCAATAAGACAGTGCATATCAATGAATTCAGGAAGAAATTCCGACACCGGCGCATCCAGATGTAACAGGCCGCGTTCCAGCAGCAGCAGCAATGCAAGCGAGGTGACCGGTTTCGTCATGGAATAGATCCGTGTCACCGTATCGCGGGTGAATGGCAGATCTTCGGCGATATTGCGATGACCAACCGCGTAGAAATAGCATTCTTCGCCGCCGCGGTTGATCAGCAGCGAACTGCCGGCATATCTGCGGTGATCGACATAGCGATGCTGCCATCTTCTGATGTTTTCTAGCCGCGCGGCATCCATGGGGGCTCCTGTCGTCAGATATCGGTAAGGTTCAGCCGATGAGCCTGGTCATCGCTGGCACAGTTTCACTGGTAAACCAGGGGGTATCATCCGATTCCGCTGCCATCGCCGCCTTGATCCTGGCGATCGTCTCGCCTCGGAGCTGCTGCTTGATCGCGCCGTAGGTTCCGGCGGGCAAGTCCGCCAGTGTCCGTGCTTCCTTCAGCGCGTATCCGAGCAGATCTTCGGCATCATCGGCAATGATATCAACGATATCGAAGTTGCGGGCTGCGATTGGCCCAATGGTCTGCCCAGTCAGCATCAAACGCCGCTGAATATTGGGGCTGAGGGTTGCCCGGGCGATCTCCAGCGGCGCCACGGGAAAATCCACCCCGGCCTGCACTTCTGCAAGACCAAACTTGGATTTAACCAGGGCTACACGCACATCACTGCAAAGGACAAAGAACAAGCCACCGGCAATCGCCGCACCATTAACAGCCGCAACCACCGGCTTGGGACAGGCGTAAAGCGCGAGGAACGCCTCGTTCAGCCCATCCACGGCAGCCCGCTGACCTGCCAGATCGAAATCCTTCGCGGCTTTCAGATCGAGGCCTGCCGAGAACACCTTGAACGCGCTGGTCAACAGGATCGCACGGACGGAAGGGTCTTCTCCGAATTCTTTGATTACGTTGGCGAAATCCATCAGGAACTCGGGCGACAACGCATTGACCGGCGCCCGTGATAGTTTGAGTTCGACAACCCCGTCCCCATGTGACTGCCGGAACAACCAGTCGCTCTGTGTCATCTCTGCCTCTTCCCTTTGGGCTGGCGATCTGCTGCCAGCTGTTTGCGATATCATGCGTGGTTTGCCGACTGAGGTCGAGTATTTTGACCTACGTAAAACCACGCATAAAGCTATATCGCCCCCGCTTTGGCAAAGGGTTACCGCTAGGGGCGCATGCTTAGGGTTTCGGCAGCAGAAATCAGCTGATCGGCGTAGCGCTGTTCCAGAACGGCACGGCTTACGTGAAAGGACGGTCCACCGACATTCAGCCCGTAGACCCGTGTCCCGTTCAGCGAGACAACCGGCACCGCGATACCGTTCACATCCTCGCGCCAATCTCCATAGCCGGTGCAAAAGCCCCGTGCCGCATATTCCTCCTGCGCGCGACCCAGACAATCCTGCCGCGCCTGTTTTCCCTCAGGGTCAAGCGCGTCGGCGATCTTCAGGCTCTCCGTCCGCTGATCGGGTGACATGCCGGCCAGAATGGCGCGGCCAACGGCCGAGAAAAACAACGGCAGACGCATCCCGACATGTGCCGCAAGCGAGACATCCTCGCGCGAGCGATGCACCGCGATATAGATGACGTCAGCATGATGTGCTTCGCCTAATGCGCTGGTAATATAGGAATTTTCTCCATTCCTCAGATCCCGCAGGATTTGCGAGGCACGGTCGTTGATATCCATTCCCGCCAGCACGCCATAGCCCAGACGCAGAACCCCTGCCCCCAACCGATACGTCCCCGACTGCGGATCCTGCACGAGGTAGCCCAATTGGCACAGGGTATAGGTCAGCCGCGATACGGTCGGCTTTGGCAGGCCTGTGCGGTCGGCCAGATCAGTGTTGGTCAGCTCCAGCTCATTGCGCCGAAACGCGCGCAGCACATCCAACCCCCGCGCCAAGGCGGTGACAAAATTGCGGTCTTTCTCCGCATCCGCTGACGCTGTGTGGTTGCTGTCCATGCCCTGTCCCCTTGGCCGCTTGGCCTAGTCAAAACTACGCGTCAACGCGGCGAGCCCGGCGCGCGCAAACTCCGGCACAAATGCGCCCAGTCGCGCTGCATGTTCGGGGTTTGACGCATTGCCATCAAGCCCTCTTTTGCGCACACCCTGCAGGATCGCAGCCATCCGAAAGAAGCTGAAGGAGAGATAATAGCCAAAGTTATCAACTCCGGGCAAATCTCTGCGTTTACAATAGCTTGCAATAAAGTCTTCATCTGATGGCAGACCAAGCTCGCGCCGGTCAAGCCCGGCCAGTCCGCGCCCCTCGCGGCCCGGTGGCATCTGCCACTGCATGATGACCCCGGCGAGATCTGCATAGGGGTGGCCGATCGTCGACAGCTCCCAGTCGAGCACCGCACGACAGTTGGTTCCCGCTGCGGCAAAGATCATATTGTCGATGCGGTAATCACCGTGCACCAATCCGCGCTGCCCATCATCCGCAGGCATCTGCGCATCCAGCGCGGCGATCAGATCATCCATTTCGGCAATGGTTTCAACCTCGCTGGCGCGATACTGCTTGCTCCACCGCGCCAGCTGACGCGTGAAGTAATTGCCCTCGGGCCCGTAGTCGGACAGACCGACAGCGGTGACATCAACCCCGTGTAGCGCCGCCAGAACGCGGCTCATTTCATCCATCACCGCGCCACGCTCGGTCGGCGACAGATCCGGCAGTGACGGATCTGAGAAATTCCGCCCAACCACATGTTCCATCAAGTAAAAAGACGATCCGATGACGCTATCATCCTCGCAGAGATGATGCATCATGGCGACCGGCACTTCGGTGTTGCGCAAGGCGGTCTGAACACGAAACTCACGCTCGACCGCATGGGCGGATTTCAGCAGCACACCCGCTGGTTTACGTCGCAGCACATACTGCCCCGCATCGGTCGACAACAGATAGGTGGGATTGGACTGGCCGTTCTGGAATTTGCGGGCTGTGATCGGCCCGTCAAAGCCCGGCAGCCGTCCGCGCATGTAATGCTCGATAGCGCGCAAATCCAGCGCCGCTGCGCCTTGTTCACGATCAGAGCCGCTGCGGTCTTTGCCGTTTGAACTGCCGCGTCCCATTATACGTCTCCGATTGTGGTAAACTCTGCCGCCAGCGCTCTGCCCGCGGCCTCGTAATCGGCGGCGATCTCCGCAACCAATGTGGCAACCGGCTGCACCTCTGTTACCGCACCGATACCTTGACCGGATCCCCAGATCTCCTTCCAGGCCTTGGGTTTGGATGACCCACCGGCGAAATTCATCGCCGTCGCATCAGCGCTGGCCAGATTGTCGGGATCAAGCCCCGCCTTCTGAATGGAACCACGCAGGTAGTTACCAGAAACACCTGTAAACAATGAGGAATAGACGATATCATCGGCACTGCTGTCGACGATCATCTGCTTGTACGCCTGCTGCGCATTGGCTTCCTCAGTGGCGATAAAAGGTGACCCGGCATAGCCAAAATCGGCCCCGAGCGCCCGGGCCGCCAGCAGAGAGCGGCCATTGGCGATTGCTCCCGACAGCGCAAGGGGGCCGTGAAACCAGCTGCGGATTTCGCTGATCAGCGCCAGCGGCGACAGCTGCCCGGCATGGCCGCCTGCCCCGGCGGCAACCGCGATCAGACCATCTGCGCCCTTCTCGATGGCCTTATGGGCAAAGCGATTGTTGATCACATCATGCAGCACGATGCCGCCGCAATCGTGAGCCACCTCATTCACCTCCGGTCGCGCCCCCAGTGATGTGATCCACAGCGGCACCTTCCAGCGATGACAGATCTCAAGATCACGCTCCAGCCTGGTATTTGACCGGTGAACAATCTGATTGACCGCAAAGGGTGCCGCCGGATGATCCGGGTTGTCCTGGTTATGGCGGTCCAGCGCCTCGGTGATCTGTTTCAACCAGGCTTCCAGAAGCGGCGGCTCGCCCTCAGCCTCACGCGCGTTCAGCGCCGGGAAGGACCCAACGATTCCGGCCTTGCATTGGGCAATGACGAGGTCGGGCACGGATATGATGAACAGCGGCGCGCCAATCAACGGCAGCCCAAGCCCCTGCAGGGCTTCGGGCATAGGCTGCCCACCCTGGGTGAGGTGATTTTTATTCATTTCCAGCCCCTTATCCAACAGAATTCAGGCCGCTTTCCGGTTGGAAAACAGATCGTTTGCAGAGCAGAATTGCATTTCGCAATTTCATTGACAACGCAAGATCTGCACAGAAGACTTGACGTCACACCGGCCAGGGTTCGGCCACCATGACAGGATAATCACTCATGCATGCGATGCTCTCCACCGCTCCAGGCGGCCCCGAAACCCTGCAGTGGAGCGCACAGGACGATCCCGTCCCCGGCCCCAGGGATGTGCTTGTGGCGATCCATGCCGCCAGCGTGAACTATCCTGATACTCTGATGATACAGGATCTCTATCAGATCAAACCACCGCGTCCCTTTGCACCGGGCGGTGAAATCGCGGGCGAGGTTATCGCCCTTGGCAAGGACGTCGATAATCTGAACATCGGCGACCGGGTTCTGGCGCTGACGGGATATGGCGGGTTTGCCACCCATATCTGCGTCCCTGCCGCCAGCGCCATCAAGATTCCCGATCAGATGCCCTATCTCGATGCGGCTGGTTTTGTCTTTACCTACGGCACATCTCATCACGCGCTGAAGGAACGGGCACAGCTGCAACCGGGAGAGACCGTGCTGGTGCTGGGCGCCGCTGGCGGGGTTGGCTCTGCCGCAATCGAACTCGCCAAGGCCGCAGGGGCGCGTGTCATCGCTGCGGTGTCCTCCGCCGAGAAGGCGGCCTTCTGCGAGAAGATCGGCGCGGATGCGACGGTGATCTACGGCCATGCGCCCGACAAGGAGGACCAGATTGCCTTTGGAAAGAACCTCAAGGCGATGGCGGGGAAAACCGGGATCGATGTGGTCTATGATGCGGTCGGCGGCCCCTATGCCGAACCGGCGCTTCGCGCGATGGCCTGGCAGGGCCGCTATCTGGTTGTCGGTTTTGCCGCCGGCATCGCAAAAATGCCGATGAACCTGCCGCTCCTGAAAGGATGCCAGATCGTCGGCGTATTCTGGGGCGCCGCCGTTCAGCGGGCGCCAGAGCAGCATCGCACCAATGTCGGTGAGCTGTTTGAGCTCTATTGCAAAGGTGACATTCGACCGCGCATCCACGCGCAGTATCCGATGACCGAAGCCGCTGCTGCCCTGACAGAAATGCAAAACAGAAGCGTTCTGGGCAAGATCATCCTGACAAACACGCCAGATTGACACTGCTCGTCTAGAAGACAACGTTAGCGATAGCTCGCTTGCATATTATTCTAAAATATATATCAATATGAGCGAATTACGGCGGAGCGGCCGCAGCGCTGACGGGCTGGCCAACCGATCCTGCGCCTGTCACTTGGGCCAGCCAACGACGCGCCGGCAGGGCTGGAGACTGGCGACCATCCCGGCGAGCCCGCACCACGGCAAATGTCCTCTATTGGGCGGAAGACGGGCAATCGGGGCATCACAGAGTTATTGGATATCGACATGCACAACATCCTGGTTTTGAACGGCCCCAACCTGAACCTGTTGGGAACGCGCCAGCCTGAGGTTTACGGGCATGAAACGCTGGCGATGGTTGAACAACGCTGCATCGACCATGGCGCGTCACTCGGGCTTTCGGTGACGTGCGAGCAGTCCAATCACGAAGGCGCGCTGCTTGATGCGCTGCACGGGGCCCGCGGCAGCTACGCCGGGATCATCCTCAATGCAGGCGCCTATACCCATACCTCCATCGCGCTGATGGATGCGATTTTTTCCATCGCCCTGCCGGTGGTTGAAGTTCACCTGTCAAACATCCATGCACGCGAGGAATTTCGCCATCGCTCCTATATCGCGCGCGCCGCGCTTGGACAGATCTGCGGATTTGGGTCACAGGGCTATCTGATGGCACTTGATGCGCTCAACAGCCATTTGAATCAGGAAAAACCGGGATGAAGCTGCGTGCCTACATAGACTTTCTATGCGGGGCGCGGACGCTTGAGGAGCTTTGGCTGGAACACGTCAAACAGATGCAGGCCTTTCGTTTTGACCGGCTGATCTACGGCTATACGCGTCACAAGACCAAAACCTCGCTCGGTGACCCCGAAGATTTCGTGATCCTGTCCAATCACTGCACCGAATACGTGAAAGGCTTCGTAAACTCCGGCCTCTATTTCGACGCGCCGATGTTGCAATGGGCGCTGAACAACGAAGGGGCCGGCAGCTGGCGCATGGTGCAGCAGCAGATGGCAAATCAATGCCTGACACCACAGGCGCAGAAAGTGATCGATTTCAATACGGCCATGGGGGTAAAGGCGGGCTACACCGTCAGCTTCTATTCGGCTTCTCAACGGTTCAAGGGCGCAATATCTTTGGCGGCGGAGGAAACCCTCAGCCAGGATGAGGTCGATGAGATCTGGGCAACGCATGGGCATGATATCGTTCTGATGAACAATGTCGCGCATCTGAAGATCCTCACGATGCCTTATGACCCCCCAAACCGCAGCCTGACAAAACGCCAGAGAGAAGCGTTGGAATGGGTTGGTGACGGCAAGACCACTCAGGATATAGCGGTTCTGATGGGGCTGACGCCTGCGACCGTCGAAAAACACCTGCGCCTGGCACGCGAGGCACTGGCCGTTGAGACAACAGCCCATGCGGTACTAAAAGCGGCACTTCACAATCAGATGTATATTATGGAGAACTGATAATCCCTATAATATATATTGGATATTACAGCTGATATTCAGAGAGTTTCTTCCAATTTTCGCAATCTATCTGCAATTGGGTATGGAATTCATTACTTCCCCAATAGGAGAACTACAGGCACACTTACCATGTTCCGTGAGTGGGGCTTTGGCCTGGGACGGCGCAGGGCATGACCCTTGGGATTGCAAGGCTCTCTAACCTGTCCGGTAGCTGCGCGTATTGTTCCGCGCCAGCGCCGGGATATTCTGAGGGGCTTGTTGCGGCCATTCGATGTCTTTCCTGACATGGGCCCGCGACAGGCCCCTCACCCTCTTCCGACCGTATGACTGCCAATATGATATGCGCCATGGGCTTTGCCATCTGGGCGCTGCTGACGCGCCCTGCCCCTGATCGCCGCGCCTCTCATATTGCATTGTCACAAAGGAAAAGGCCGACGAAACGCGTTCGTCGGCCTTTAATTGTCTTACGGTCGGGCGTTAGCCCGCGTCGGGCTTAGCCCTGGGCTGCCTTGGCAACCTCAGCTGCGAAGTCTTCTTTTTCGACTTCGATGCCTTCGCCGACTTCCAGACGCACGAAACCGGTGATGGTGGCGCCCGCTTCCTTGGCCGCTTCTTCAACGGTCAGGTCAGGGTTCACAACGAACTGCTGGTTCAGCAGGGTCGATTCAGCCACGAATTTCTTCATGCGGCCGACGATCATCTTCTCGATCACCTGCTCCGGCTTGCCGGATTCGCGGGCGATGTCCATCTGGACCTGCTTTTCTTTCTCAACAACAGAGGCGTCCAGCTCCGCTTCGCTCAGCGCGGCGGGGTTCACAGCTGCGATGTGCATCGCAATCTGCTTGCCGATCGCTTCGTCGCCGCCGTTCATGGCAACCAATACGCCGATCTTGCCCATGCCTGCGGTCGCAGCGTTGTGCACATAGGACACAACGGTTTCACCTTCGAGGGAGGCCATACGGCGCACGGCCATGTTCTCACCGATGGTGGCGATCTTGTCGGTCAGGGTTTCGGCAACGGTTTTGCCGCCCATGTCCGCCGCCAGCAGCGCGTCGACATCGGCTGCGTTCACTGCGGTCTTGGCAATGCCGGACACCATTTCCTGGAACTCGGCGTTTTTGCCGACAAAGTCGGTTTCCGAGTTCACTTCGACGGCAACACCTTTGTTGCCTTCGACGACCACGGCGACCAGGCCTTCTGCGGCGGTACGGCCGGATTTCTTGGCCGCTTTTGCCAGACCCTTGGTGCGCAGCCAGTCAACGGCGGCTTCCATGTCGCCATTGGTTTCGGTCAGCGCCTTCTTGGCGTCCATCATGCCTGCGCCGGTGCTGTCGCGCAGTTCCTTAACCATGGATGCAGTAATTGCCATCTTAGGCTCTCCTCAATTCAAAAACGGATATGGGGCAGGTGATAGCCTGCCCCGCATGTCAACTCCGTGACAGGACGGATCAGGCGTCAGCAGCGGCGTCTTCAGCAACGGCTTCTTCTGCCGGTGCCTCTTCCAGGGCGCCAAGATCAACGCCTGCGGCGCCGAGCTGTGCGGACATGCCGTCCAGAGCAGCGCGGGCGACCAGATCGCAGTAAAGCGCGATGGCGCGGGCCGCGTCGTCGTTGCCGGGGATGATGTAGTCAACACCATCGGGCGAGCAGTTGGTGTCGACGATGGCCACAACCGGGATACCCAGCTTGTTGGCTTCGGCGATGGCCAGCGCTTCTTTTTTCACGTCGATGACGAACAGCAGGTCAGGAACGCCACCCATCTCGCGGATACCACCGAGCGAGGCTTCCAGCTTCAGCTGGTCACGCTCCATGCCCAGACGCTCTTTCTTGGTCAGGCCTTCGGCGCCGGACGCCATTTTCTCGTCGATTTCCTTCAGGCGGTTGATCGACTGGGAAACGGTTTTCCAGTTGGTCAGCGTGCCACCGAGCCAGCGGTGGTTCATGAAGTACTGAGCGGATTTCTCAGCTGCGTCTGCGATCGGCTGAGCCGCCTGACGCTTGGTGCCGACGAACAGGATCCGGCCGCCCTTGGCGACGGTGTCGCGGACAGCGTTCAGAGCTGCGTCCAGCATGGGAACGGTCTGGGTCAGGTCCAGAATGTGGATGCCGTTGCGTGCGCCATAGATGAAGGGCGACATGCGCGGGTTCCAGCGCTGGGTTTGGTGACCAAAGTGTACGCCTGCCTCAAGCAGCTGACGCATGGAGAACTCGGGAAGAGCCATGTATCTTTTCCTTTTCCGGTTTCGTGCCTCGGCGGGGGTCTCAGAGCGGATGCTCCAACCGGCGGTCTGCCAGGGATGTCTCCCCCGGTCAGGCCAATCCCCACCTGCGGATTGAATGGCGCGCGTATATGCCAGCGCTGAAGGATGCGCAAGGGCAAAAGATATATCCGCGCCCTGCCCCGGCCATTTCAGCGCGCGCCCTGCCCAATGCGCTGCCAAAGCGCGGTATGTCCGGCGCTGACCTCGGCTTCGCAGGCGGTCGCAAGGGCCTTGCGATCGGCGAAATCGGACACCCGCAGCGGAGTATGATAGTGCAGCACCACCTCGCCCTGACGCAGCGACGCCATTGTTTTCAGCAGATGTGAGCCGAAATCCATGTCTCCCCACCAACCATAAAACCGCGGATCCTCTCCATTTGGCGGGTAGAACACCACCGAAACCGGCTGGATCGAGATCATATCGCGCAGCTCGGGGTGAAAGAACGCCGCAAAAAGCGTTGTCTTGAACGGCAGCACACGCAGCCCGTCGGTCGATGTCCCTTCGGGAAAGAACAGCAGCTTGTGCCCCAGCAACAGGCGCTGCTGGAACAATGCCGTCTGTTGGCGCGCTTCCCTTGCGTCGCGTTTGATGAACACCGTGCCCGTGGCCCGTGCCAGCCAGCCAATACCCGGCCATGAGGCAACCTCCGCCTTGGAGACGAAATAGATCCGCTTGCGGGCGTTCAGAGCAAAAATATCCAGCCATGACGTATGGTTGGCGACCACTGCGCCGCGTTGCGTCATCAATGAGCCTTCGGTGCGGAACCCGATGCCCAGAATACGAAAGGCATTGCGGCAGACGCATTGCGTGATGAACGGCGTCACCGGCCGGCTGAGACCACAAAGCGGCCGTTCGATCAGGCGCACCAGCAGCAGCACCAGCAAGCCGCCAAAGACCAGCGTGCCCAGACATAGGCCGCGACCGAGGATCAACACCCATCCAATGGCGCTGATCTTGATCGGAGGCGGCGCGTCCTCTCCCTCCCAGGTGGTCATGGCTCGCTGCGCCCTGCCTCGTAGATCCGTCGCTGACGCGCGTTCATGCGTGCAGTGTCCAGCACAAGACAGATATCGGTGGTGTTGAAATCATGGTCGATATAGGCGCCATCGCCCACGCAGCCGCCAAGCCGCAGGTAGGCCTTGATCAGCGCCGGCGTGTCCAGCATGGCGCGGCGACGGTCCAGATCGCCTGCCGGGATCAGGTCCATGGATTGGTAGCTGCGTGAAACCGGCCGCAGGTCTTCCGGCGCGAGATGGTTGTGGTGCAGCGATGACAGCGCATTGGCCAGCGGCGCAACCTCCGTCCCATGAAAACTGGCAACGCCAAACAGCACCTCGATCTCATGCTCGGCCACATAGGCTGACAGCGCGGACCAAAGGTGAAACATCGCGGTTCCGCCCCGATAATCCGGGTGCAGGCAGGAACGCCCCAATTCCAACAGCTTACGACCCGAAGCTCTCAGTTTAGAGAGGTCATATTCATCCTCGGAATAGAATTGCCCGGCCAAAAGCGCCTGATCGCCACGCAGCACCCGGTAGACGCCAACCACCGCATCGCGCGTCTGGTCCCAGAGCAACAGATGGTCGAAAAACGCATCGAAACGATCCTGCTCCAGCCCTGCCTCGTGATCCACCAGCGCGCCGCCCCCGCCAAGCTCACTGACAAAAACGTCGTATCTGAGCGCCTGCGCCGCGCGTAAATCCGCCGATGTCTGTGCCAGTTTGACCTGAAATGCAGGAGAACTGCCGCCCATGAGCTTGCTCATCAATGGTTTGCCTTGCGTGCAGCTAGCCTATAAGGCACGGCATGTGCAAGTTTCGTTCAAATTGGTGAACAGGCGTTAACCGTTCATCAACGCTTATGACGGATCAAAGACTGGAATAAGGGCCACCTGCGCGCTGTTGAACACCACCTTGCCCTGATCGGGAAAGTTAACGGTGATCTTGCCGGCGGCGTTGGACTGGACCTGCCCCGTCCCCCATTCCGGGTGGTTGGGGTGGGTCACGAACATGCCAGGGGCAAGTATAGCGTTGAGGTCGTTCATGCGTGATGGCCCACTTCGGAGGAAAGATATGTCAGTAGATAACGCTAATCTCGCGGCTTTGATAGGGTCGCGTATCTGTCATGACCTGATCAGCCCGATCGGCGCGATCAATAACGGGCTCGAACTGCTTGGAATGTCTGGGGATATGTCCGGCCCCGAGCTGGAGCTGATCTCCGACAGCGTGGCCAATGCCAATGCCCGTATCCGGTTCTTCCGGATTGCCTTTGGCGCAGCCAGCGAACAGCAGATCAGCCGCGCCGAAGTGGTGTCGGTCCTGGAAGACATCGGCAAGGGCGGGCGGCTGAAATATCAATGGGCGCCGCAGGAGGCCTCGAGCAGGACCGAGGTGCGTCTCGCCTTTCTTGCCGCTTTGTGCCTCGAAACCGGCCTACCCTATGGCGGCACGGTCAAGATCCTCTGCGCGGATGGCAAATGGACCGTCATCGGCGAAGGCAGCAAGCTGAATATCGACGATGATCTGTGGGCGCGCGTCAGCGGCGGCACCTCTTCGGCAACAGTGACCCCGGCGCTGGTCCAATTCGCCATGCTGCCCGAAGCGGCGAAGGATCTGGGGCGCACCGTGCGCGTGGAACAGACATTGGAGCGGGTGACGATCCACTTCTAACCCGCATCAGGCGACCGAAATATGAAAGCGCTGCAATCACTTGCAGCGCTTTTTTTATGTCAGATGGGTTGGATGCTGTCAGCTGCGGACCGCACCGTTCCCGCGCACCAGATATTTGAAGCTGGTCAGCTGCGCCGCGCCCACGGGGCCCCGCGCGTGCATCTTGCCGGTTGCAATACCGATCTCGGCCCCCATGCCAAATTCACCACCATCCGCAAACTGGGTTGAGGCATTGTGCATCAGGATCGCGCTGTCCAGCTCAGCAAAGAACTGCGCAACGGCGCCGTCATCCTCGGTGATGATACAATCGGTGTGCTGTGAATGATGCGCGCGGATATGGGCGATGGCCGCGTCCAGATCCTGGACCTGTCTGGCGGCAATGATCGCATCCAGATATTCGCAGCCCCAATCGGCTTCGGTTGCCTCTGTCATACCATCCGGGCCCGGCAGACCAGCCTCGGCGCGGATTTCCACACCGGCGGCGGCCAGCGCGGTCAGCACGTCGCGCCCAATCGTATCCGCGATATCCCGGTGGATGAGCAAGCATTCCGCAGCGCCGCAGATGCCGGTGCGGCGCGTCTTGGCATTCAGCACGATCTCCAGCGCCTTTTGCGGATCTGCAGCCTTGTCGAGGTAAATATGCACGATCCCCTCCAAATGCGCAAAGACCGGCACTCGGGCCTCGCGCTGGACAAGACCGACCAACCCCTTGCCACCACGCGGAACAATCACATCGACCGTATCGGTCATCGTCAGCAGTTCCTGCACCGCTGCACGGTCGCGCGTCGGGACCAGCTGGACCGCATCCTCCGGCAGATCGGCGCTGCGCAGACCCGCAACAAGGCAGGCGTGGATGGCCTGGCTCGAGTGAAAACTCTCCGAGCCACCGCGCAGGATCACCGCATTCCCCGACTTCAGGCAGAGCGCGCCGGCATCGGCGGTGACATTCGGGCGGCTTTCGTAGATGACACCGATCACGCCAAGCGGTGTGCGAACACGCTGGATCTGAAGCCCAGAGGGTTGCGACCATTCCGCCAGCACTTCTCCCACCGGATCGGCCTGCGCTGCGACCGCCCGCAGACCGGAGACAATTCCGGCAATCCGGTCTTCATCCAGCGCCAGACGGTCCATCATCGCAGGCGAAAGCCCCTTGGTGCGGCCGAAATCGAGATCCTTGGCATTGGCGGACAATATCTCTGCCCGCTTGTCCCAAACCGCATCAGCAGCGGCATTCAGCGCGGCGGTTTTGCATTCGGCACTGGCAACAGCCAGTTTTGCGGCGGCTTGCTTTGCACGTTTGCCGATGTCAGCCATCAGCGCAGCAATATCTTGCGTCTCATTCATCACTGGAAACCTTTTGTGGACCCACTTTGACACATCTGGTGGTCAGGCGGGGTCAGCCCTAACATAAATCACGGTTACAGCGCCATATCATCGCGGTGGATGACGGCCGCGCGCCCCGCATACCCAAGGATCGCTTCAATCTCGGCCGACTGGCGTCCCTTAATGGCGGCAGCTTCCTCAGCCGTGTACCGGCTGAGCCCCTGCCCCAGTTTCCGCCCGTCTGGGCCAAGGATGGCCAGCGGATCACCGCGGCCGAAGTCTCCTTCGATATGTCGGATGCCCGCGGGCAGCAGGCTCTTGCCGCGACCTAGCGCCCGTGCGGCGCCTTCGTCGATGGTGATCACGCCGCGGGTTTTCATCGCTGCAATCCAGCGTTTACGCGCCACCTGCGGATCACCCTGTGCCGAGAACCACGTGGACGGCGCACCGTCTTCCAGCAATTTCAGAGGGTTGTGTCGCGACCCTTCAGTGATTGCCATGGCGCAGCCAGCCGCTGTCGCCATCTTGGCGGCCAGCAATTTGGTGATCATCCCGCCCTTGGAGAGGCCAGAGACGCCATCCCCGGCCATCGCCTCGATCTCGGCCGTGATGTGATCAATCCGGTCATAACGCTGCGCAGTCGGGTCCAGCACCGGATTGGCGCTGTAAAAACCGTCAACGTCCGACAGCAGGATCAGCGCATCAGCTCCGACGGTCACCGCAACCTGCGCCGCCAGTCGATCGTTGTCGCCATAGCGGATCTCATCGGTGGCAATGGTGTCGTTTTCATTGACGATGGGCACCACGCCAAGGCCGATCAACGTCTCCAGTGTCGCACGAGAATTCAGGTAGCGACGGCGATCGGTGCTGTCTTCGAGTGTCACCAACACCTGCCCGGTGGTGATCTCATGCGGGGCAAGCGCCTCCTCATAGGCGCGGGCGAGACGGATCTGGCCGACCGCTGCTGCCGCCTGCGATTGCTCCAGCGGCAGCTCCCGCGCCGCAAGATCGAGCACGCGACGCCCCAGGGCGATGGATCCCGAGGATACAAGGATCACGTCCTTGCCCATGGATTTCAGCCAGGCAACATCCTCTGCCAAGGCCCGCAACCAATCCGCCCGCAATGCGCCGCTGTTCCGGTCCACCAGCAGGGCGGACCCGATCTTGACGACAATACGCCGGGCGTCGGTCAGGGTTGCCACGTGCCCTGCTCCCCCTGAGGTTTCTGGCGCAGACGATCTTCGTCGATCTGCGTACGCATGGCACGCAGTACCTCGTTCAGACCCTCCCGGCTGACGCCGGACATCATGAAGACGGGACCGCCGACGGCGGCTTCCAGCTCGGCTTTGGCCTCCGCGCGTTCCTCATCATCAAGGGAGTCGACCTTGTTCAGCGCAGTGATGCGCGGCTTGTCCGCCAGCTCGCCGCCATAGGCCTCCAGCTCATTGATGATGGTCTGGTAGTCCTCCGCCACGGTTTCCGATGTCCCATCCACCAAATGCAGCAGAACGGCACAGCGCTCAACATGGCCAAGGAAGCGGTCACCGATCCCGCGCCCCTCATGGGCGCCTGCGATCAGACCGGGGATATCGGCCACAACGAACTCAACCCCGTCGATGCCAACAACGCCGAGATTCGGATGCAGCGTGGTAAACGGGTAGTCCGCGATTTTTGGCCGGGCGTTGGATGTCGCCGAGAGAAAGGTTGATTTTCCGGCGTTGGGCAGGCCCAACAGGCCGACGTCCGCGATCAGTTTCAGCCGCAGCCAGATGGTCCGCTCAATCCCGTCCTGACCGGAGTTGGCCCGGCGCGGCGCCTGATTTGTCGCGCTTTTGAAATGCAGGTTGCCAAAGCCGCCATTGCCGCCCTTGGCCAGGAGAAAACGCTCACCGACCTCCGTCAGATCCGCAAGAACGGTTTCCTGATCCTCATCCATGATCTCCGTACCAACCGGCACGCGCAGCACGATATCATCGCCATCCTTGCCGGTGCGCTGACGCCCCATGCCGGATTGGCCGTTCTTGGCAAAAAAGTGCTGCTGATAGCGGAAATCAATCAGCGTATTCAGCCCCTCGGTCACCTCGACCCAGACTGACCCGCCACGGCCGCCGTCGCCGCCGTCGGGGCCGCCATATTCCATAAATTTTTCACGGCGAAAGCTGACGCAGCCGTTCCCGCCCGCGCCGGAGCGAATGTAGACTTTGGCCAGATCGAGGAATTTCATGTCAGCTCCTTGCTGATGACCTGCCGCCACAGGCGGAGGGAAGATGGGTCGTGCCGCCGCTGTCGGGGGCTGTTGCCCCGACTTAACGCAAAGCGCGCGGCGCGCCAATCACAGTTTTCTGCTGTAGGTCCAGGTTGGCACCGTCGCATCGCGGGCGACCGAGAATGTTTCGGCGTCACCGAGATATTCAAAGCCACAATGGGTCAGGACACGCGCCGAGGCGGGGTTGTCCTGAAAAGCGCTGGCAAACATCGCGCTGCACCCTTGCGGATTGGTCTCGACCAGAGCCCGCAGCGCCTCGGAGGCCAGACCATTGTTCCAGAACACCGGCGCAATCCAATAGCCGACCTCGCTCTGGTCACGGTCAAGCCGCTTGAGGCTGATGATACCTTTCAGTTCTTCGCCACCATCTGCGGTGCCGTCGATGGCCCAGACATCTTCTTCGCGCTCTTCGTCGGTGGCGCGGGCAACAAATGCCTCGATCGCGCCGGGCGGCAGCGGGTGCGGAATGGCGGTGGTCATGCGGGCGACACGTTCGTCGCTCACGTAATGGGCAATCAGCCCCTCGTCGGATTTACGCAGCGGGCGCAGGACAAAACGTCCCGCATCGATCACAGGCTGTTCTGCTCTTTTATGATCCAAACTCATGCCCTCGCTCCTCTCGAAGAATACAAAACCGACCATCTGGCCGGGTAAACCTAGTGGGCCTTAACAAACTGACGCGCTCTGCCATACAGCAAAGCCGTTTAGAACTGGTTAGGGTTTGCGCCCCCGGGAAAATAAAAAGGGACCGGCGGTGTCGCCGATCCCCTGATTGTGTCTCACCTTTCAGGTTCGGCTTATTCAGCGGCCTCCGCCACTGGCAGAACCGAAATAAAGGTGCGGCCCTTGAGGCCCTTGTGGAAGGTCACAGCACCGTCGGTGGTCGCAAAGATTGTGTGATCTTTGCCCAGACCTACGCCTTCACCCGGCCAGAACTTGGTGCCGCGCTGACGAACGATGATGTTGCCAGAGATGGCCGACTGACCACCGTAGAGTTTCACGCCAAGGCGGCGACCGGCTGAGTCGCGGCCGTTACGTGAGGAACCACCAGCTTTCTTATGTGCCATTGTCTATCTCCTTAGCCTTTAGCCAATTCTTTGGCCTGCTCAACCCATTCGGGTTTCACTTTGACCGCGTCGATAGCAGCAATGTCAGCATCCGACAAGGCCGCGATCTGGGCAAAGCTGGTCAGACCGGCTTCTTCCAGTTTCTTGGCAGCAGCCGGACCAACACCGGTCAGCGCAGTCAGGTCGTCGCCCGACGCAGCCGGAGCGGCTTTCTTGGCAGCAGGCGCAGCTTTGGCAGCAGGAGCAGAGCCCTGGCCGCTGGCAGCTTTCACGCCGGACTTGTCAGCGCCGGAGGCCAGGATCTCAGTGATCTTGACCAGGGTCAGCTTCTGACGGTGGCCCTTGGTGCGCTTGGAGGAGTGCTTACGACGGCGCTTCACAAAGTGAATGACCTTCTCGCCTTTGATCTGGTCGATGACTTCGGCCTGAACCGCAGCACCATCCACAAAGGGCGCACCCACAACCGGTGCATCACCACCGAGCATCAGAATGTCGTTGAACTGGATTGTTTCGCCAGCATCAGCAGCCAATTTTTCCACGCGCAGCATATCGCCGGCCTGAACTTTGTACTGCTTGCCGCCGGTTTTGAGGACCGCAAACATATGCGTCTTTCCTTTTCTACCCGCGTCCTACGGTCCCGGATGTATCCTGCGATACGGTCGGTGTTTCGGCCCGTGGGCCACCTCGAACAGCGCGCCCCCTGGGGGCGTATGACAAATAAACCCCGGCACAGGGAATCCGGGCCGGGATGCGGGCTTATGCGGCGAATTGAGCAGCGTGTCAACCCTGCGCTGCCCCCTAGGCCAGTGGCCAGTGTCGCGCCGTGTTTTGCAGGGATGTTTCACACTTCGGGCGCGGATTGCCCCTTACAGATCCTGCGCCGGTTCAAGCCCCTTCAGACGATAGGCCAGAAGTTCAAAGCGGTTGGCGGTGATCTCGAAGGTAACCGCATTCAGCAGCTCATAGACCCGCTGCATCAACGGATGCTCCAGCGCGGCGATATATTGCTCCAGTTCTGCGTCGCTGAACCCCTGATAGGTATAGGCATTGGCTGCCAGATTGGCCGCCTGCATCGCCATCCGCGTCGACGCCTGCTGCTCCTTCATCAATGCACGCAGCCCATCTGCATCGAGCTGCAGGTCAATCACCCCAGCCGCGCTGGCAGCCATCAGGAAGCGGAACTGGATCTCCTGCACCGCCTTCACCCCGGTGCCATCGGAATCCAGCGCCAGCCCCATGCGCTGAAACAGATGCGGGCGATCACTGCCGTCCGCCACCAGATCGGAGATAATGCGCATGCCCGCCTGCTGCTTGGTTTCGTCATCCTCCACCATGTGAGAGGCGTTCTCTGCTTTCACCAGACGTGCGCCCAACGGGCTGGCGTAGAACTCCGCCGCATGGGACAGCGCGTCCTCCTCAAGCGTTTCCTCCAGAATGCCAAGGGCGATCTCGCGCATTTCCCTGCGGTCAAAGACATCCTGCGACAGCTCTACCCAGGCTGCGCCAAAATCACCGGCATCAACACCCAGCATACCCGGTGCCATCTCAGCCGAGAGCGCGATACTGTCCAGCGCCACGTCAAAACCAGTTGTTTCAAGGAACGCGACAACCCGGTCACGATCCGCCGCCTGCGCGCCGGAGAATGCAAATAACGATGCAAGAACAAGGCCCAAGAGCGGTTGCATCACAAGTTTTCGGAGGGGTGAAAGCTGTTTCATACAACGAAATCTAAGGGTTTTATCGCGCGAGACAATGAAAATTCCGATTTCCTGCAGAAAGCGCAAAATCCCCCCTTGCGCGCCCGAGCTTTCCACTTTAAACGGCCCTCACCCCCCGCGGAGAGGTGCCGGAGTGGTCGAACGGGGCGGTCTCGAAAACCGTTGTTCCTTCACGGGAACCCAGGGTTCGAATCCCTGTCTCTCCGCCATTATTCCAGACCACATCCACAGACCACGCCTATGGTATAGGCTGACAGATCACCTAATGATCCTGCATCGGGCGCGTCACAGCCTGATGTTGAGGCAACCGGGGCTTTCCGCAACACGGGCGATCGTTTCGGGCACTTTTCCAGCAGCCTTCACATCTTGCATCTGCACAAGCAGTAAAAAAACGTCACCCGGCCGGGTGACGTTTCAGAAGCTGGGCAACATGTTGCGACGGATGCTAGGCAAATAGATCGTGGGCCAGTTCCAGGGCGTCGATCAGCACGTCGACCTCGTCCTTGGTGTTATACATGGCAAAGGACGCACGACAGGTCGCCGCAACGCCAAGGTGATCCATCAGCGGTCCGGCGCAATGTTGTCCTGCGCGTACCGCGACACCCTTCTTGTCGAGAATGGTCGAGATGTCATGTGCATGTGCCGCGCCTTCCAGTGTGAAGCTGAAAATAGCAGCCTTGTCAGCGGCTTGACCTTGGATATTGACCCAGTTCAGACCGTTCAGCCGTTCGCTGGCATAGGCGGTGATCGCCGCCTCATGGGCTGCGATATTCTCCATGCCGATAGCCATCATGTAATCCAGCGCAACACCCAGTCCGATCATCTGTACGATGCCGGGCGTGCCGGCCTCGAATTTCATCGGAGCGTCATTGTAGATCACCTGATCGCGGGCAACCTCCTTGATCATGTCGCCGCCACCCATGAAGGGGCGCATTTCAGCCATGCGCTCCGGGCGAATGTAGATGGCACCGGAGGAGGACGGCCCGTAGAGCTTATGACCGGTAATCGCATAGAAATCACAGCCCATATCCTGCACATCCACGGGCAGATGAACCGCCCCCTGCGAGCCATCAACCAGAACTGCAACGCCGCGCTGGCGGGCCTCATGGCAGATGGTTTTCACATCAACGATGGTGCCCAAGACATTGGAACATTGGGTAACTGCAATAAGCTTTGTCTTTGGACCGATGGCGTCCAGCACGGCCTGCGGATCGAGGCTTCCGTCGGCTACTGTCTCCACCCATTTCAGAACCACGCCCTGACGTTCACGCAGGAAATGCCAGGGCACGATATTTGCGTGATGCTCCATCACGCTGAGAATGATCTCATCCCCGGCCTGAAGCTGCGGCATGGCCCAGCCGTAGGCGATCGTGTTGATCCCCTCCGTGGTCCCTGAGTTCATGACGATGGTATTTTCGTCGCCCGCATTCAGGAACCTTGCAATGGTGCCCCGAACGCTTTCGTATTTCTCGGTCGCCAGATTAGAGAGATAGTGCAACCCTCTGTGAACGTTTGAGTATTCCTCAGAATAGGCGCGCGTAATTGCGTCAATTACAACCTGGGGCTTCTGTGCCGATGCGCCATTGTCCAGATAGGTCAGCGGTTTGCCATTCACCTGACGAGACAGGATCGGAAAATCGGCGCGGATTTTTTGGACGTCATACATGGTCGGGAAGCCCCAGTAGTGCCGGGGCCTGCGCCCCCAAAAGCAGAGAGAGAAGAATGACGATCAAAACCGCCGACATCAGAACCGAGCCGATGGCCCGCCAGATGGATGTAAACTGATGCGCTTCCTTGATAAACAGCAGAAAGATTGCCAGCATCATGAAATTCGCGAGCAAGGCGATCAAGGATGCCGCCAGCGGCAGCACCAGATGCAGCAGCATCACCGCCACCAAAAGCGCGATCTGCACGGCATTCAGCCAGACATTGACCGCCAGAATATCGCTGAACTCCGCCTTGCCGCCAATCCAGCGACCGGTCCAGGTCAGAAGCGCCGTCACGGCCAGATGCAGCGCAAAAACAGCACCGGCATAGTACAGGGGTTGAATGGCGGCCAGTACCGCGATGTTGCCCGGAAGGATCAGATCGGCGAGCTGAAGGATCATCGTGTTGACAACCGCCGTCAACAGCAAGGCAAGAACAAGCACCCGGCGCGGCCAGTCAACGGACAGAAGAACCCGCGCCGCCGCTGTGGGAGCGCTGAAGGTAAGACCCGCAAGTGACTGATAAGGGATCATTCTTTGCCCCAATACGCCTGAACCATCCCGCTGCCCCAGAACCACAGGAACAGCACAAACCATAGCCCGCCCACCAGATTGAGCTCCAGCCCCGGGCCGATGAATCCCGCGACAAGCCCGTTCAACAGCATCAGCGGACCAGCCGCGAGGAACGCCCAGAACAAGGCCAGACGTGCCTGCGCGCTGTCGCCAGAGCCGCCAAAGATCCGCGCGACGCCATGCGCCAGAAAGGCCACCCCGTAGAGGAGCAGCGGCGCAATGAAGATCAGCGCCAGCAGCGAGCCGCCCAGCAGCATGTTCAGCTCCTGCCCGCTCAGATGCGCCTCACGCGCCCGAGCTGGCATCTGAGCAATGAACGCCAGAGCGCAGCCGGCCATGAGCATGGCCAGCAGCCGATCTTCACGCAACCCCATGGCCAGACGCCGCGCATAAACCCTGCGCGGCCCCCTGTAGGTGGCAACAATGTCCTGACTGACGGACATCAGCGGCGCCGGGCCAGCCAGCCTTCCAGCCGGTCCACAACGCTTGCCGCAACATCGGCGTCTTCGATCTCCTCAACTGCTTCAGCAAGGAAGGCAAGGGTCATGAGATCGGTTGCTTCAGCCTGAGGAATGCCGCGCGACCGCAGGTAGAACAGACCCTCCTCGTCAATTGCGCCTGAGGTGGAGCCATGCGAACAGGCCACATCATCGGCGTAGATTTCCAGCTCGGGTTTGGCCAGGAACTGGCTGTCGTCATCCAGCAGAAGAGACTGAGAAATCTGATATCCATCAGTCTTTTGCGCGCCCTCTTTGACAAGGATCTTGCCCTGGAAAACACCGGTTGCCCCGTTGCGCAGAACCTTCTTGAAAACCTGGCGGCTCTCGCAGTTCACCGCATCATGGGTGATGAAGACGGTGTCATCGTGGTGGAAATCACCATCACCGACACAGGCGCCTGCGATATGCGCGACCGCATCATCGCCGGTCAGTTCAATCACCGCCTCATTGCGCGTCAGCACGCCGTTTACAGTGAGGGTGAAGGCCTTGAACACGGATTCAGTACCGAGGCGTGCAAACAGATGCGTTGCAGCCCGGCGCTCATGATCACGCCCCTGCGCCCGCACCAGATGCAGAGCCCCGCCGTCGGCAACGTCGATTTCCATACATTTGTTGAACCGCGATGCAGCCGGGCCGTTTTCCAGAATGGTCGCTGATGCACCGCTTTCAACACGGATCACGTGATGCAGGATGGCGTCTGACTCTTCTGCCGCATGACGGTAGATCAGATTGACCGGTTTGGACGGGCTGCCGGTCACACGGATGGCGACACCATCGCTGGCAAATGCGGTGTTCAGCGCCGCCAGAGGGCGGGCAACAGGCGTCTGTCCGCGCGCTTCAAGAACGCCGTACAAGTCCTTGGCCCAATGGATATCTTTGTCACAGATATCGGCGATGCGATCAATGCTGATGCCCTCCAGCGACAGATCGTCAGAGGCATCGGCATCAAAGACACCGTCAACGAACACGATCTTGATGCGATCAAATTCGTTGAACATCGGTGCTTCGCCAGCATCAAAAACTGCGGCCTTTGGTGCCACAGCGGCGGTCAGCGTGTCCGGGCGGGTGTATTTCCAGTATTCATCGCGGCGGTTCGGCAGGCCCAGTGTCTGAACCCGCGACAACGCCGCATGGCGCGCCTCGGCCAGACAGCCACCCTCCGGCATGGTCAGCGCCGCCAACCGTGCCTCGGTTTCGCTTTGTTTTCTTTCAGGAGCGGCCATTTACACACCCTCTGCCAGAATATCGGCATACCCGTTGTTTTCGACTTCCAGCGCCAGCTCGGGACCGCCGGTTTTGACGATGCGGCCGTCTGCCATGATGTGAACGACGTCGGGTTTGATGTGGTCCAGCAGGCGCTGGTAATGGGTGATCACCAAGAAGCCGCGGCCTTCGTCGCGCAGGGCGTTCACACCTTCGGCAACCAGTTTCATCGCATCGACATCCAGACCGGAATCGGTCTCATCGAGGATGCACATTTTTGGCTCAAGCATCGCCATCTGTAGGATTTCGTTACGCTTTTTCTCGCCGCCGGAGAAGCCGACGTTGACCGGGCGCTTCAGCATATCGGCGTCGATTTTCAGGGTCTTTGCCTTGGCCCGCACTTCCTTCAGAAAGTCGGAGGCGCTCAGCTCGTCTTCGCCACGCGCCTTGCGCTGCGCGTTTACGGCAGTGCGCAGGAAGGTCATATTGCCGACACCTGGGATCTCGACCGGGTATTGGAACGCGAGGAACACACCTGCGGCGGCGCGCTCTTCCGGCTCCATGTCCAGCAGATCTTCGCCAGCCAGCGTCGCCGCCCCGTCGGTGACCTCATAGCCATCGCGACCGGACAGCACATAAGAGAGGGTCGATTTGCCAGAGCCGTTCGGCCCCATGATGGCATGTACCTTGCCAGCCTCAACGGTCAGGTTGACACCTTTGAGGATCTGTTTGTCCTCTTCTTCAAGTTTGACGTGCAGGTTTTTGATTTCGAGCATTTTTTCCTCGTTTATATCTCTTCGGAGCATCGCCCCGGTTGTTTCTGTGCCCCGAAGGGCGAATTCCTTAGCCGATCACTACGGCTGTTCCACTGGCAGAGACCATCAACATGGACTGGCCTACCACCTCGTAATCGAGGTCGACGCCGACAACCGCATTTGCCCCCTTGGCCCGGGCGCGGTCCTCCAACTCTGCCAGCGCGGTCTCGCGCGCGTCCTGCAGCTTGCTTTCATAGGCACCGGAGCGGCCGCCGACGATGTCTGTGATCGAGGCAAAGACATCGCGCACCACATTGGCGCCCATGATCGCCTCGCCCACCACGATGCCCTTGTATTCGGCGATCTGGTAGCCTTCGACGGAGTTGGTGGTTGTGATGATCATTTTATTGTTTCCTCGCGATGATGCCCAAGGGCCTGCCATTACCCGACAGACCCTTCCAGCGAGATCGCAACCAGCTGCTGCGCTTCCATGGCGAACTCCATCGGCAGCGCCTGCAGCACGTCCTTGCAGAAGCCGTTCACCACCAGGGCCACGGCCTCTTCCTCGTCCATGCCGCGCTGACGGCAGTAGAACAGCTGGTCATCATCCACCTTGGAGGTGGTCGCCTCATGCTCCACGCGGGAGGAGTTGTTCTTGACCTCGATATAGGGAACCGTGTGCGCCCCGCATTTGTCGCCGATCAGCAAGCTGTCGCACTGGGTGTAGTTGCGCGAGTTCTTGGCCTTGGGGTGCATCGACACCAGCCCGCGGTAGGTGTTCTGCGCCTTGCCGGCAGAGATCCCCTTGGACACGATGCGGGATTTCGTGTTTTTGCCCAGATGGATCATCTTGGTGCCGGTATCGGCCTGCTGCATGTTGTTGGCGATGGCGATCGAGTAGAATTCGCCCTGGCTTTCCTCGCCGCGCAGAATGCAGGAAGGGTATTTCCAGGTCACCGCAGAGCCGGTTTCCACCTGTGTCCACATCACCTTGGCGCGGTCGCCGCGGCAGTCGGCACGTTTGGTCACGAAGTTGTAGATGCCACCCTTGCCGTTCTCATCACCGGGATACCAGTTCTGGACGGTGGAATATTTCACCTCGGCGTCTTCTTCGATGATGATCTCCACGACGGCTGCGTGCAGCTGCGCGATATCGCGGGCCGGTGCAGTACAGCCTTCCAAGTAGCTGACATAGCTGCCTTTATCGGCAATGATCAGGGTGCGCTCGAACTGACCGGTGTTTTCCGCGTTGATGCGGAAATAGGTCGACAGTTCCATCGGGCAGCGCACACCCGGCGGCACATAGACAAAGGAGCCGTCAGAGAATACCGCGGAGTTCAGTGTGGCATAGAAGTTATCGGAGACCGGAACCACGGTGCCGAGGTATTTCTTTACCAGCTCAGGGTGTTCGCGGATCGCTTCGGAGATCGAGCAGAAGATGACGCCTGCCTTTTTCAGCTCGGCCTGGAAGGTGGTGCCGACCGAAACGGAGTCGAACACCGCGTCAACTGCGACCTTGCGACCTTCGGCGGGCATGTTTTCAGCCCCCTCGACGCCCGCAAGGATCATCTGTTCTTTCAAAGGGATACCGAGCTTTTCGTAGGTAGCGAGCAGTTTTGGGTCGACCTCATCCAGCGACTTTGGCTTCACCTCCATCGATTTCGGACGGGCATAGTAATACTGGTCCTGAAAATCGATTTCAGGATAGTCGACCATCGCCCAGGTCGGTTCTTCCTTCTGAAGCCAGCGATCATAGGCCTCAAGCCGCCAGTTCAGCATCCATTCCGGCTCCTCGTTCTTTTCCGAGATCAGCCGCACGATATCGGTGGTCAGCCCCTTGGGCGCGTATTCCATCTCGATATCGGTTTCCCAACCGTATTTATAGGCGCCGCCCACCTCGCGGACCGCATCGACCGTTTCCTGGTCAACGCCTTCTTTTACCTGAACATCATCCAATGCTGTCATGGTCATCTCCTGCACTCACGCCACCCGGGCGCGATGTTTCTTTTGTTTGGCGCACCAGCTTTCGGCAAAGCGCAGCACATCCGTTTCTGTTGTGTTCTGCCCAAGCGAGACGCGCACGGCGCTCTGGGCGGTTAACTCGTCATATCCCATGGCGGTGAGCACCGCGCTGGCGCGGACCTTGCCGCTGGAACAGGCGCTGCCGGCGCTAATGGCAAATCCGGCCAGATCCATCTGCATGACCTGGGTTTCGCCTTTCCAGCCCGGCGTGGCAAAACAACTGGTATTGGGCAGGCGCGCCGCTGATGTCCCAACAAAAATAGTGTCAGGGCTGCCCGCTGCAAGGGCGGCCTCCATTGTGTCGCGCAGCTCTGCCACACGTTCCCAGACACCATCCGCCAGCGCCCTTGCCGCAGCTTCCGCGGCCGCTCCGAACCCCGCGATCCCTACGACATTTTCCGTGCCGGAGCGACGCCCCATCTCCTGACCGCCGCCGGTGATCTGCGCCGCCAGATCGGTTCCCCGTTTCAGGACCACCGCGCCCACGCCCTTTGGCCCGCCCAGTTTGTGCGCTGAGATCAGCGCCATCGTGGCCCCCATCCAATTGAAGGCGACAGGCAGCTTGCCGAAGGCCTGCGTCGCATCGGTCACCGCCAGCCCTTCGGGCAGCTTCTGGATAACGCCGGTTTCAGAATTGGCCAATTGAACGGAGGAGCGCTGCGGATCAATCACCGCAACAGCGCCATCAGGTGAAACCTGCAAATCTTCGACGGACCAGGACCTTACGGCGTCATGCTCAACTGCTGCACCATGCAGATCGCGGCCGCTCATTGCCAGCGCGGCCCCTTCTGTCGACCCGGAGGTGAACACGATATCAGCACCATCCGCCCCAAAAGCCGAGGCGATCTGCGCCCGCGCGCGTTCAACCAGCGCCTTGGCGGCACGGCCTTCGGCGTGAACGGAAGAAGGATTTCCGCAAACCTCCATCGCGGCAACCATCGCGGCCTTTGCAGCATCGCAAAGCGGCGTGGTGGCGTTATGGTCAAGATAGACACGCGACATCGGCGGTGCGGATCCTTCTGTCTTGTCCCTCGCACCCATCAGGATGCTGTAACGAGGGCGTTCTTAAATCTACGAAACAGCGCAGGCCGCGCCGGGGTTAGAGGGGCGGATATCTCGGGTCGTCAGTCGTCGACCACCGCAAACAGGCTGGGCACCGCCGGACATGGCGCCAGATCGTTCTTGATCACGTCAGACAGGCGGGTCTGATGCAGGAACACATAGACATGGGCGCTCAGCCCTTCCCAGAGGCGGTTGGTCAGCGATTGCGCGCGACTCCCGGACAAGGCACCGGATGCGCCTGCGCCCTTGTGCATCGCATCAACCGTTTCATCAACTGCGCTCAGCACATCGACGATGCGAATGTCAGAGGGCGGATGCGCAAGACGGTAGCCCCCACCCGGACCGCGCACAGAGACCACAAGCCCGCTCCGACGCAGCTTCACAAACAGCTGCTCCAGATAGGGCAGCGAAATATCCTGACGTTTGGAGATATCGCCCAACACCACCAGACTGCCCTCCGGCTGCAAGGCGATATCCGCCAGCGCCACCATTGCATAGCGTCCCTTGGTCGAAAGTTTCATATTTTCAAATCCTCCGACCCTGGCGGCACAGCGAAAAGATTGACCTTGAACGCTGCAATGCGTATCTCAGCGAGACGGCAGCGAAACTTGACCTCTGCCATCAATTAGAACCGTTCTAAGGTGCCTTACGGAATTCGTCAAGTATTCCAGTCGGCATCCCCGAAAATAAGAGTAGGATCCACCCACCCATGCCTGAGGTCATTTTTCCCGGACCCGAAGGCCGCCTGGAAGGCCGCTATCACCCGCAAAAAGAAAAAGACGCCCCGATTGCCATCGTTCTGCATCCGCATCCGCAGTTCGGCGGCACGATGAACAACAAGGTCGTCTACAATCTGCATTATGCGTTCTACAACATGGGCTTTACGGTTCTGCGGTTCAATTTCCGCGGCGTTGGCCGGTCGCAGGGCGAATATGATCAGGGTGTTGGCGAATTGTCCGACGCGGCATCGGCGCTGGATTACCTCCAGTCGATGAACAACAACTCCAAACATTGCTGGGTCGCCGGTTTTTCCTTTGGGGCCTGGATCGGTATGCAGCTGTTGATGCGCCGCCCGGAAATCACCGGCTTCATCTCGGTGGCACCGCCAGCCAATATGTATGACTTCTCGTTTCTGGCGCCCTGCCCCTCCTCGGGTCTGATCATCAATGGCACCGCAGACCGCGTGGCGCCGCCCGCCGATACGGTAAACCTGGTGAACAAGCTGCACGAGCAGAAGGGGATCACCATAACCCATACCGAAGTTGAAGGCGCCGATCACTTCTTCCAGGACCCCTATATGGATCCGATGATCAGCAATGTCTCCGACTATGTGAAACGGCGGCTGACAGAAAGCTCCCGCTGATGAGCACGATCGAGACGCTGGCCCAGAAACTGGCCGCCGACACGCTGAAGGTTCAGGACGCCACTGGCGAAGAGCGCCTTTACATGGAGGTGAGCGAGGTTCTGGGGGCAGCGTCTCAGTCGCTTGAGGAAGCCTTCCTCACTGAAATGCGGGTCCGCCTTGCCGAGCGCAAAGCGCGTGCCTTTCTCAACAGCAAGATCAGCGCCGCCAAGGCCAAGATCGCATCCAGGGCCCCAGAGAATGACTGACCAATCGACGCGGCTTGCCAGCCAGTTCCGTTTCTTGCTGGAGGCGGACAAGCTGCGCCGCGTGGAGCGTCAGAACCTGATCCTGGATGGCTCACGCTGCGAAAACTCCGCCGAACACAGTTGGCACCTGGCGGTTTATGCGCTGGTGCTGGCCCCGTTTGCGCCTGCTGATGTCTCGGTTGAACGGGTCGTACAGATGCTTTTACTGCATGATCTCGTCGAGATTGACGCAGGCGATCACCCGATTGATGGGGATGTCGACTGGGAGGCGGTTGCCAGCGCCGAAGCGGTGGCCGCAACCCGGCTGTTCTCGCTCCTGCCAGCCGATCAATCAGCTTTTCTGCATGGGCTCTGGCGCGAGTTCGAGGCCAGCCAGACACCTGACGCCCAATGGGCAAAGCGGATTGACCACTGCCAGCCGATTTTCCAGACGCTCTACAACGAAGACGTGCCTGCGGCACATATCGAGGTGGTGCGCGGCAATCTCTTTGGCGGACGCGCTGCGGCCCTGCAGGACGCCTTTCCCGAGGTATTTCACCACGCCGTTGCCCGCCTGGAAGGCTTGCAGCCACAGGATGCGCTCACCGCACCTCTCAGCTTCCTAAATGAGGTCGACGGGCTGAAGACGGTCCTGCGGGCAACGACGCTTGCCGATGGCAGCCGCCGCGAAAACTCGGCCGAGCACAGCTGGCATATCATGCTCTATGCCTGGGTGCTGGCCCAGCACAGCCACGCGCCCGTCGACATGGCCAGGGTACTGCAGATGCTGATGCTGCATGACATCGTGGAGATCGACGCGGGCGATGTGCCGATCCACGCAACCCTGTCGGAGGCTGAACAGGCCGCGATTGCCGCCAATGAACAAGCCGCCGCAGAACGGATTTTCGGCCTGTTGCCCGCCGCGCAGGGCGAGGTCTTTCACCGTGTCTGGACGGAATTCGAAGCCGCCGAAAGCCCCGAAGCGATCTATGCCAAGGCGATTGACCGGGTACAGCCTGTGCTGCTGAACCTGATGTCAGGCGGCGGCAGCTGGCGCGCGTATAATGTCACGCTGGAGCAGCTGGAGGCCCGTGTCGGCCACAAGGTCGCCCGTGGGGCACCGGCGGTCTGGGATCATGTGCGCGCCGCTGTCGCTCCCTGGTTTGCCGAAAATACCAGCGCCTGACCCCGGCGCTGCGCGGGCTGGTTCCGCGCGCAGCCCATCCTCAGCGGAGGCCTGATCATGCCACTCCATTATCTCTATCTTGTGCTGGCGGTTGCGGCAGAGACCATTGGCACCACTGCGCTACAGGCCAGTCAGCAATTCACCCGGCTTGGCCCGTCACTGCTGGTGGTGGTCGGCTACGGGCTGGCCTTCTATCTGATGGCCCTGACGCTGCGCCACATGCCGGTCGGGATTGTCTACGCGATCTGGTCCGGCCTCGGGATTTTCCTCATCGCCATCATTGGCTGGGTCGTCTTTGGCCAACGGCTTGATTTGCCAGCGGTTCTGGGGCTGTTGTTGATCCTTGCCGGGATTCTGGTGATCCATCTGTTCTCCAGCACAACCGGCCACTGACGGCGCAACCGGCGCGTCACCGAATGGCCGCACACCGCCGGACGACCCACCGGATCGCCCCTGCGCGCGCAAAAAGATGTATTTCCTCTGGTCTTTGGCCAACGATCACGCTATGCGCGCGTCAACTTCCTTACAAAGGCTGACGTCATGGACCTGCGCAACATTGCGATCATTGCTCACGTGGACCACGGGAAAACCACCCTGGTTGATGAGCTTCTGAAACAATCCGGCGCCTTCCGCGAAAACCAGGCTGTGGCGGAACGCGCCATGGACAGCAACGATCTGGAACGCGAGCGGGGCATCACAATTCTGGCCAAGGCCACTTCGGTGGAGTGGAATGGCACCCGGATCAACATCGTCGACACTCCCGGCCACGCCGATTTCGGCGGCGAGGTCGAGCGGATCCTGTCGATGGTCGACGGGGTGGTGCTGCTGGTTGACGCCGCCGAAGGCCCGATGCCGCAGACCAAATTCGTGACCTCCAAGGCGCTGGCCCTTGGTCTGCGCCCGATCGTGGTTGTGAACAAGGTCGACAAGCCCGACGGCGAGCCTGACCGCGCGCTGGATCAGTGTTTCGACCTCTTTGCCAACCTTGGTGCAGATGATGATCAGCTGGATTTCCCGTCCATGTATGCCTCCGGTCGCGCCGGTTGGGCCGACATGGAGCTGGACGGCCCGCGCAAGGATCTTTCTGCGCTGTTTGACCTGATCGTCAAACACGTCCCCGCCCCAAAGCAGATCGAGCAAAAAGGCGAGCCTTTCCGTATGCTGGCAACCACGCTGGGCGCGGATCCTTTCATGGGCCGTATTCTGACCGGTCGCGTTGAATCCGGCACCCTGAAGGCTGGCGACAGCCTCAAGGCGCTGAGCCGTGACGGTGAGCTGATCGAGAATTTCCGCTGCACAAAAGTTCTGGCGTTCCGTGGCCTCGGTCAGCAGGCCATCGACGTGGCGGAGGCCGGCGATATCGTCTCCATCGCGGGGATGACCAAGGCCACCGTGGCCGACTCGCTGGTGGATACCTCGGTGACCGAAGCGCTGCCCGCCCAGCCGATTGACCCGCCGACCATCACCGTGACCTTTGGCATCAACGACAGCCCACTGGCCGGTCGCGATGGCAAAAAGGTTCAGTCCCGTGTGATCCGTGATCGCCTGATGAAGGAAGCAGAATCCAACGTCGCGATCCAGATCTCCGACACC
Source organism: Phaeobacter sp. JH204B (assembly GCF_048055755.1). NCBI lineage: Bacteria > Pseudomonadati > Pseudomonadota > Alphaproteobacteria > Rhodobacterales > Roseobacteraceae > Phaeobacter > Phaeobacter sp. JH204B. Next base: position 237,367 of record NZ_JAYMXF010000009.1, on the reverse strand, counting down.
CCCGGTGGTGAAGCGTTTGAGGTGGCCGGTCGCGGCGAACTTCAGATGGGTGTTCTGATCGAAAACATGCGCCGCGAAGGCTTCGAGCTGTCGATCTCGCGCCCGCAGGTGCTGTTCAAGGAAGAAGACGGCGTTCGCATGGAGCCCGTCGAAGAGGCCACCATCGACGTTGACGATGAATACTCCGGCGTTGTGATCGAGAAACTCACCGGCCACCGCAAAGGTGAACTGGTCGAGATGAAGCCCGCAGGCGCTGGCAAGACCCGCATCATCGCGCATGTCCCCTCCCGCGGTCTGATCGGCTATCACGGCGAGTTTCTGACCGACACCCGCGGCACCGGCGTTCTGAACCGTGTGTTCCACGGCTGGACCCCGCACAAAGGGTCCATTCCCGGCCGTCGCGCTGGTGTTCTGATCTCCATGGAGAACGGCACCTCGGTGGCCTACGCCCTGTGGAACCTCGAAGAGCGCGGCAAGATGATGATCGGCGCACAGGAAGACGTCTACACCGGCATGATCATCGGCGAGCACAGCCGCGACAATGATCTGGAAGTGAACCCGCTGAAGGGCAAGAAGCTGACCAACGTCCGCGCCTCCGGCACCGATGATGCCGTACGTCTGACCACGCCGATGAAGCTCTCGTTGGAAGAGGCGATTGCCTATATCGACGATGACGAGCTGGTAGAGGTAACCCCGAACTCCGTGCGTCTGCGCAAGCGCTACCTGGATCCGCATGAGCGCAAGCGGATGGCTCGCGCCAACGCCTGATCCTGACGGTTCAGCTGGAAAAAACAAAGGCCGCCCGGCAATATGGGCGGCCTTTTTGCTATCTGCCGCCTGCGTGCTACCCTTTGCAAAATCAGGCGTTTAACCAGGGAGAGACAGCATGCGCAAGCTACAGGTTCAAGGCGTCCACCACATCACCTTGACCGGCGCTGACCGGCAGACATCCATTGATTTCTGGGAAGGTGTCCTTGGGATGCCCTTCATCTTTGACCAGCCCAATCTGGATGACCCGGACGAGGGGCATCTCTATTTTGATCCCGGCGATGGGCGCCTGATCACCGTCTTCACCAACAAGCGCCGTACAGCTGACCGTCGCCGCACCCCGACGGAGCCGGGATGCGTCCATCATCTGGCTTTCAACGTCTCAAAGGCGACATTTGCCCAGGCGGTCGAGCGGCTGGACGAACGCGGCATCGGGCATTCAGGACCAAAGGATCGGGGATTTATGGATTCGATCTACTTCAAGGACCCGATGGGGCTTCTGATCGAGCTTGCCTGCTATAAATTCGAACCGCCAATGGGATGCTCCCACGCCGATGTGATGATCACCGCGCATCGTGTCCGGGTGGCTGCAGGGGACGCCCATATTCAGGAGATCCATCTGGCCGAGGCGATTGAGCAGCTTGTTCAGCAGCGCCAGCCGTCACTGTCGGACAACCGCGCGCCACGCGATCCCTATTGATCGACCGGCCGGGCTGGCGCAAATGAAAAAAGAGCGGCCAGAAGCCGCTCTTTCATCGTTCCTGGCGGCATCGTCCCTTAGGGGATCCGACGCGCAGCCATGTCGCGCTCATTCGGTGATTTCGACCACCATCAGCTCCCGCTCGGAGGCGTCGCGCGCATGGCTCAGCGCCTCCTGGTATTCTGGGCTGTTGTAGCAATCCACCGCCGCATCGACGCTGGGAAAGCGGGCTACCACATTGCGCGGGCGTTCCTTGCCTTCCAGCTGTACAAACCGACCGCCACGGGCAATAAACTGCCCTCCGTGTTTGGCAACGGCCGGTCCCGCCAGCTCGGCGTATTTGCCGTAGGCCTCGGCATCGGTGACGGTAACATGCGCAATCCAGAGTGCGGGCATCTGAGCCTCCTTTGGTGATGATCTTCCCGGCAGCTTAGGCAGATTACCGGAAAGACCAAGGTTTTTTTGACCGCTTGGTCAGCCTGCTAGCAAAGCCTCGGCCGCCTTGATCGCCTCTTCGGCGCCGGAGAAATCCTTGCCGCCGCCCTGCGCCATATCGGGACGACCACCGCCGCCCTTCCCGCCAACAGCCGGAACCGCCGCTTTCAGCACATCTACGGCAGAGATCTCGCCGGTCAGATCGTCGGTGACACCCGCGGCGACCGCGACCTTGCCGTCATCATTGGCAATCAACAGGATCACGCCTGAGCCGATCTTTTGCTTGTGGGCATCTATCAACCCGCGAAGATCCTTGCCAGAGACGCCTTCCAGCGCCTGCCCGAGGAAGGTTTTACCGCCGATTTCCTTGGTTGCGGATCCGCCTGCCGCGCCGCCGCCCATGGCGACCTGCTGTTTCAGCTGGGACACCTCGTTCTGCAACGCCTTGCGCTCATCCATCAAGGCTTTCAGGCGGTCCATGACTTCGGCCGGCTGGGCCTTCAGGACGCCTGCAACCTCGGCCATACGGCCTGCTTCACGCTCCAGATGCTGCACCGCTGCCGCACCGGTCAGCGCCTCGATCCGGCGCACGCCGGCTGAGGAGGCGCTATCGCCCAGAATGACAAAGGTGCCGATGTCACCGGTCTGCTTCACATGGGTGCCGCCGCACAGCTCAATCGAATAGGTATCGCCGTCCTGACCCTTACCCGTCGCTGCGCGGCCCATGGAGACAACGCGGACCTCTTCGCCGTATTTCTCGCCAAACAGCGCCTGAGCACCCAGCGCGCGCGCATCATCCGGGGTCATGATCCGGGTCGAAACCGGCGTGTTCTGACGAATGAAATCGTTCACCTCGGCGCCAACCTTGGTCAGTTCCTCTGCGCTCATCGCCTTGTTATGGCTGAAGTCGAAGCGCAGCCGGTCCGCAGCATTGAGCGAGCCCTTCTGCGCGACATGCTCGCCAAGCGCGTTGCGCAGCGCCTCGTGCAGCAGGTGGGTGGCCGAGTGGTTGGCGCGGATCTTGCTGCGGCGGTCGTGATCCACTTCCATCGCAGCACCCTGCCCGACGGCGATGTCGCCCTCGGTCACCTCGGCGATGTGCAGGAACAGCCCCTCAACTTTCTTGGTGTCGGTGATGCGGGCTGCACCGCCCTCAACGGTCAGGACGCCACTGTCGCCAACCTGACCGCCGCTTTCACCGTAGAACGGCGTCTGGTTCAGGATGATCTGCACCGTGTCGCCCTTAGCCGCGGTTTGGAGCTGAGCACCGTCCTTGACCATGGCCATGATCTGGCCCTCGGCTTTCTCGGTTTCATAGCCGAGGAAGTCAGTTGTACCGACCGCGTCAACAATGTCGAAGTAGACCTTCACATCCGCCGCTTCGCCAAGACCGATGCCGCCAGCACGGGATTTCTCCTTCTGCTCCTTCATCGCCGCATCGAAGCCATCGGTATCGACCTCGATCTCCTTGGCGCGCAGGGCGTCCTGAGTGAGGTCGAGCGGGAAACCGTAAGTGTCATAGAGCTTGAACGCAGTCTCACCCGGTAGGACGTCGCCCTTGCCCAGATCGACGGAGGCTTCGTCCAGCAGTTTCAGGCCACGGTCCAGCGTTTTGAGGAAGCGGGTTTCCTCCTGCTCGAAGGTCTCTTCGATCAGCGCCTGGCCCTGGCCAAGCTCAGGATAGGCGGCACCCATCTTCTGCACCAGCGACGGCACCAGCTTGTGCATCACCGGATCGGTGGCGCCCAGAAGCGAGGCATGACGCATCGCCCGGCGCATGATCCGGCGCAGCACATAGCCGCGACCTTCGTTCGACGGAAGCACGCCTTCGGCAATCAGGAAGGAGCAGGAGCGCAGGTGGTCCGCGATCACCCGGTGATGCACGTTGTGATCCCCGAATGGGTCGGTGTTCGTCGCGTTCGCGGACGCCTCGATCAGCGACTTGAACAGATCCGTTTCATAGTTGTCATGGGTGCCCTGCAGCAACGCCGCGATCCGCTCCAAACCCATACCGGTGTCGATGGACTGCATCTCAAGATCGACCATTGAGCCATCGGCAAATTTCTCGTTCTGCATGAAAACGAGATTCCAGATCTCGATGAAACGATCACCGTCTTCCTCCGGCGAGCCCGGAGGGCCGCCCCAGATGTGGTCGCCGTGGTCGTAGAAGATCTCGGTGCAGGGACCGCAGGGACCGGTGTCGCCCATCTGCCAGAAGTTGTCAGAGGTCGCGATGCGGATGATCCGCTCCTCCGGCACACCCATCTTTTTCCAGATCTCAAAGGCTTCGTCATCGGTGTGATAGACGGTGGTGTAGAGCCGGTCCTTCGGAATATCGAATTCCTTGGTGATCAGCTCCCAGGCAAAGGGGATCGCTTCATGCTTGAAATAGTCGCCAAAGGAGAAGTTGCCGAGCATCTCGAAAAACGTGTGGTGGCGCGCGGTATACCCGACGTTGTCGAGGTCGTTGTGCTTGCCGCCGGCGCGCACGCATTTCTGCGCTGTGGTGGCGCGCTTGTAGTCGCGGGTTTCCACGCCGGTAAAGCAGTTCTTGAACTGCACCATGCCCGAGTTGGTGAACATCAGGGTCGGGTCGTTGCGCGGCACCAGAGGGCTGGAGTCAACCACCTCATGCCCCTGTTTGGCAAAGTAGTTCAGGAAGGTGGAGCGAATATCATTGAGCGTCGGCATAATCGGGATCTCTCGGCTGGCTGTCTCAGCGGTTCGGGAAGATGTATCCGGCCCCAGTGAGCCTGTCCAGCGCTGCGGTGCGGAAAGGCGCCGTGAAACCCGCATGAAAAAGGGCGCGGAGTGATCCACGCCCTGATTTGATCAGATTTTTCAGCCTGCGCCGGTGTTTATCGAGCAACCGCTGCCCTTTGCATCACCCGGCAAGAGGCGTCATCAGCCTTGTGTCAGGCTTCCAGAATATCGTCATCGGCGCCGTCAGGACGGTGGAACTCCAGCCCGTGCGCAGCGCGGATCTTATCCTCGATATCATAGGCGATATGGGGGTTCTCCCGCAGGTATGTCTTGGCGTTTTCACGCCCCTGCCCGATCCGTTCATCGCCATAGGAGAACCAGGCTCCGGATTTCGCGACAACACCAGCCGCTACGCCCAGATCCAGCAGTTCGCCCATCTTGGAGATGCCTTCGCCATACATGATGTCGAATTCAACCTGTTTGAACGGAGGCGCCACCTTGTTCTTCACGACCTTGACGCGGGTTGCGTTGCCGACCACCTCGTCACGGTCCTTGATCGCGCCGATGCGGCGGATGTCCAGACGCACCGAGGAGTAGAATTTCAGTGCGTTACCACCGGTCGTAGTTTCCGGCGAGCCGAACATCACACCGATCTTCATGCGGATCTGGTTGATGAAGATCACCATACATTTGGAGCGGCTGATGGAGCCGGTCAGCTTGCGCATCGCCTGGCTCATCAGGCGAGCCTGGACGCCCACATTGCTGTCGCCCATGTCGCCTTCCAGCTCCGATTTCGGAGTGAGGGCTGCCACGGAGTCCACGATCACCATGTTCACCGCGCCGGACCGCACCAGAGTGTCCGTGATTTCCAGGGCCTGTTCGCCGGTGTCGGGCTGCGAGATCAGCAGCTCATCAAGGTCAACGCCCAGTTTCGCCGCATATTGCGGGTCCAGCGCATGTTCCGCATCCACAAAGGCGCAGACGCCACCGTTCTTCTGCTGCTCTGCAATGCAGTGCAGAGTCAGTGTTGTCTTGCCCGAGCTTTCGGGACCGTAAATCTCGATAATGCGGCCCATCGGCAGACCGCCAATGCCAAGCGCAATGTCCAGCCCCAACGATCCCGTTGAAGAGGCTTCAATCTCGGCCAGGGGATTACCATCGCCCAGCTTCATGATCGAGCCCTTGCCAAACTGCCGCTCAATCTGCGCCAGAGCGCTGTCCAGCGCCTTTTGTTTGTCGCCGCTCTTCTTATTGTCTTTCATGGTCAAAAGATCCGCCATAGTCCCTTGTCCCTTTCTATGTGTCACACCCGCGACCGGGCGGCAATCACTGCTTTGTTCGCCTCTTGTTCTATATGAGATCAAAAAGAGAACATTGCAACGGAAATCTTACATGATCACTCCCATACCGATCTGGTGGCCAAGAGGGTTAAGAGAGTGTTATCCAAGGGAGACACCGATCATTTGCTGCGGAAATTTCACGCTATGCTCATCTTTTTCAAGGAACGGCTGGCTCTGCTGAGCGTGCCCAAAACCGGGACAACCGCCTATCACGCCGCTCTGGCCAGCCGTGCCGACATGGTGTTTGCCAATCCGCCGCAGCTGAAACATGCGCCGGTCTATCGCTACAATCGCTGGATTCGCCCGATGCTGGCAAAGGTCTGTGACGCGGAGATGGAGCTGATTGCCGTCATGCGTGAACCTGTCAGCTGGCTGGGCAGCTGGTACCGGTTTCGTCAGCGCGACGATCTGCGCGATCATCCCAACAGCACCCAAACCATCAGTTTTGACGATTTTCTGCGAGACGCCTGCAAGGGCAAGCCGCCACCCCATGCCGACGTCGGCAGCCAGGCGAAATTCCTCGAGCCGCAGCCCAATGGCTGCGCGGTCACTCATCTGTTTCGCTACGAGGCCCCAGAGACTCTGCAGTCATTTCTACAGGAGCGGCTACAGACCCGCATCGACCCGCCCAGACTGAATGTCAGCCCGAAAGCGCAGTTACGCCCAAGCGAGGCAGCGCTGGAGATTGTCCGACGTAAACGCGCGGCGGAGTTCGACCTTTATGACAGCCTGACCTAAGAGACACGCTGGCGACCGGCCAAGAGGGGCGGCAGACGCCACCCCGGGCCGCTCCGGGGGGACTGCCTAGTGTAGCTGCTCATGGACGGTTTCGGTCAGCTGGTTCAGCGAGAAGGGTTTGGGCAGGAACACCGAGTTCGGCACCGATGGCTCTGCCTCGCCAAAGGCCCCCTCGGCGTAGCCCGAGACAAAGACGACGCGGGTGTCGGGCCGTGTCTTCAGCGCCTCACGCACCCAACTCGGCCCATCCATTCCCGGCATCACCACATCGGTGACAAAGACATCAACGGTCAGACCCGGATCTTCGAGCGTGCGCAGCGCGTCCTCAGCGGATTCGGCTTCGAGAACCGTATAGCCGCGCATCCGCAGAGCCCGCGAGGCAAAGGCCCGCACCGGCGCTTCGTCTTCGACCAGCAGAACAACCCCCTCGCCGTGCTGTGCCGCAACCGGTTTGGCAGCTGGGTTCACGGTGACTGTGGCTTCTGGTTCGGGCTGCGTGTTGACAGGGAAGAACAGAGTGAACTGAGTCCCCTGATCCTTGATCGAGTCGACAAAGATGTAGCCGCCCGTCTGTTTGATAATCCCATAGGCGGTTGAGAGACCCAGACCGGTCCCCTCACCTGTCCGTTTGGTGGTATAAAACGGCTCGAACACCTTCTGCAGCTTATCCGGCGCGATACCGACCCCCTCGTCGGAGACTTTGACAGTGACCCAGTCACCGGCGGGGACCACCGCACGGTTGCGCTCCAGCGGTTCATCCAGAACCACCGCTTCGGTCTCGATACGGATCTCGCCGCCCTGTGGCATCGCATCACGTGCGTTCACCACCAGGTTCATCAGCACCTGCTCCAGCTGCCGTTTGTCCGCGCGGATCGACCGCATCACCGGATCATGGCTGAGCGTCAATGTCACCTTCTCACCAACCAAGCGATTCAGAAGATGGGTCAGATCCGACAGGGTATCGCGAACATCCAGCACTTCGGGCTGCAGCGTCTGCTTGCGTGAGAAGGCCAGGAGCTGGCTGACCAGAGCGGCCGCGCGGTTGGCATTCTCGTGGATCTGGATCAGGTCGCCGAAATCCTGGTCGCCCTGATCGTGCCGCAGCAGCAGCAGGTCGCAATGCCCGGAGATGGCTGTCAGCAGGTTGTTGAAATCATGCGCCACACCGCCGGCCAACTGACCAATCGCCTGCATCTTCTGGCTTTGAACGAACTGCGCCTCAAGCGTCTTCAGCTCGGTGGCATCGTTCAAGACCGCAATCAGAACGGTCTCACCCTCTTCGATCACACGGGTGAGTGTCACCTGAACAAAGACTTCCTTGTCACGGCGGGTGAGACGCAGGAATTCGGATTTATGCGAGGCCTGGCCCTCGGCGGTATCGCGCAGCCAGTCCGACATCGGACGGCCAAGTCCATCCATCAGCTGGCCGATATTCAGGTTGCCGCAGGAGCTGATACCAAGCAGGTGCATCCCCATTTTATTCGCCGAAAGCAATGTTCCCTTGGGATCCACCTTGACGAAGGGCACCGGCAAGCTCTCGAGCGAGGCCTGACCGACTGAGGCTTCGCTGGCATCCAGCTGCAGAAAATACAGTTCGCTCCGCCCCTGGCTGCGGTTCTTCTCGCAGACCAGAACCTCGATCAGCCCGCTTTTGGTGCTCATCGTGTTGATCTGCCCGGACAGCACCGGCAGCGAGGGGAAGAGACGATCAGTGGATTTGACCCGTTCCCCGATCAGGCTGCGCGCGGCTTCGTTCATGAACAGGACGGCGCCGGTCCGGCCAATGGTCAGCATCGGGATCGGCACCGCATCGGCGCCACGGCTGGTTGTTGGACGATCGGTGATTTCTTCGACCCGCCACAGGAAGCTGCCGCCCTGCATCTGATGGACCGCCAGCCGCACATGGCCGCGTCGCGTCACGATATCCTCGCGCGCCGCGCCATCGACACGCGCGCGGCTCTGCATCCGAAAGAGCACGGCCGAAGGATTGGCCAGGATGGATCGCAGCGTCCCTGCCAGCGTTTCGGTATCAACATCGGCAAAACGCTTGCGCGCGGCCCCGTTCGAAGCATGGATCATACCGTCATCGTCACAAACGAAGGTTGCGGTCGCATCCTTGTCGATAAAGCCGGTAAGAAGCGCTGTCGCCACCGCCCGTGCGCGCAGACGTGTGCGGGCCTGTATCAGCATCATCAGGGCCACCGCAATCAGCGTCAGGCCAACCGTGACCAGCCCGCGGGTGATCCAGTCCGGGGTCTGTAGCAGCCAGGGCGCCGTGATGACCATGGCCGACAACAGCAAGACCGCCGCCAGACGAGCGTGTTCTGGCGTGTAGACGCGCAATTGGGGAACGGGTGAAGCTTGGCGACCGTTCATTGCGGCTCCCTCGATGAATTGATCTGCTTATATCGAGACGAATTAAGTTAAAACTGCGTTAAGAATGCAGCGTATGGCTTGCATATAGCCTGGTCAATCGTCGCCCAAACGGACCATCACGGCAACATAGAAACCGTCGGTTCCATTGTGGACCTGCCAGCCGTGATCCTGTTGCAACTGCCAACCCGGATTCTCGGCTAGAAACCGATCCACCTGCGCGCGGTTTTCCACATCCAGCATCGAGCAGGTCGCATAGGCCAGCACACCGCCAGCGCCGACCAACTGGCTGGCATCGCTGAGGATCTGCGCCTGGATCCCGCAGAGCTCATCCAGTTTCTCCTGCGTGAGCCGCCACTTGCCCTCGGGCGCACGCCGCCATGAGCCGGAGCCGGAACAGGGCGCGTCGCAGAGCACCAGATCAAAGGGCGCGCGGGCTTCCACGTCACCGGGCGCGAGCAACGTGATGGCGGCTCCGGCACGCGCAGCACGGGTCGGGAGATCCTTCATCCGCTGAGGCGCGATGTCATGGGCAAAGACATCCAGACTGGCCCGGGCCGCCATGGCCAGGCTCTTGCCGCCGCCGCCTGCGCAGAAATCAAGGACGCGCAGGCCATCCGCCAGCGGCAGTGCTTCGATCACCGCCTGGCTGGCAGCGTCCTGTAACTCGACCAATCCGTTTGTGTAGGCATCGCTGTTGCGCAGCTTGCGAGCGCCTTCGGTCACACAGAGGGCCGTGGCCGCCGCCGGATGTGGTTCAGCAAGGATGCCCTCTTCCGCCAGCCGCGCAATCGCTGCGGCCTGATCAGGATGGCTGCGGTTGACGCGCAGATGCACCGGGGCCCGCTCCTGCAATGCGCGTGCCGCAGTCTCGGCGGCGCTGCCAAGGCTGGCTTCAAATGCAGGCCAGAGCCAGTCGGGCATGTTCAGCTCTTCAGCCTGCCCCATCTGCGGCGCGGTCTGCAACAGCGCCTGTTCGGCAGCGTCCAGCGGCGCCGGTGCGTGGCCCACGCCGGTGAAGATATCGGCCGGATCAACCTCTTCTGCGCGTAGAGCCCCCAGCATCAGCTGTCGACCGGTCGTATTGCCGTCAGAGACGGGTGCAGCACCACCGCCACCACCAAGGGCTGCATAGGATCGCAGGCTGCGCAGCGCGTCAAAAACATGATCCCGCACAGCTGCCCGGTCCTTGGACCCCGCAAACCGGCTCCGCCGCGCCCAGGCCGTCAGCTCCTTCTCGGCAGGCTGTCCCGTCAGGATCTGATCAAGGATCTCAATCGCGGCCTGACGGCGGGCAGCCGGGGTCATACCCCGACCTCTGGGTGATGGCGGTTGGTCATGGCGACGATGGTCATCGGGGGATCTCCCTGGCTGGCTCAGCCAATACGGTAGTTCGGGCTTTCGCGGGTGATCTGCACGTCATGAACGTGGCTTTCCTTCAGACCAGCGCCGGTGATGCGAACAAATTCGCAGTTCTTGCGCATCTCGTCGACCGTGGCACAGCCGGTGTAGCCCATGGCGGCCCGCAACCCGCCAACCAGCTGATGGATCACCGCGCCGGCCGAGCCTTTATAGGCCACCTGCCCTTCGATGCCCTCCGGCACCAGCTTGTCGCTGGCCGCATCCTTCTGGAAGTAGCGATCCGCAGACCCCCGCGCCATTGCGCCAAGCGAACCCATCCCGCGATAGGATTTGAACGAGCGCCCCTGATACAGGATCACCTCACCGGGGGACTCATCCGTGCCCGCAATCATCGAACCGACCATCGCGCAGGACGCCCCTGCCGCGATCGCCTTGGCAAAATCGCCGGAGAATTTGATGCCACCGTCGGCAATGATCGGAATATCACCGGCAGCGCCTGCGCAATCCATGATCGCGGTCAGCTGCGGCACCCCGACACCCGCCACCATACGTGTGGTGCAGATGGAGCCGGGACCAATGCCGACCTTCACGGCATCCGCACCAGCATCAATCAGCGCCTTGGTTGCGGCGGCTGTGGCGACGTTGCCTGCCACGACCTGCACCTTGGAGGACAGCGCCTTGATCCGCTTCACCGCGTCGATGACGCCTGCCGAATGGCCATGGGCCGTATCCACAACGACGATATCAACACCTGCATCAATCAGCGCCTCGGAACGGGCAAAGCCGCTGTCGCCGACCGAGCTGGCCGCCGCCACACGCAGGCGCCCCAGATCATCCTTGCAGGCGGTGGGGTTCAAAACCGCCTGTTCAGTATCCTTGAGTGTCAGCAGACCTGTCAGCTTGCCAGCCTTATCGGTGACCAGCAACTTTTCGATGCGACGCGCCTTCATCATCGACTTGGCCTCTTCCAGCTCGGCCGGCTCATGCAGCAGCGCGAGATTGTCAGAAGTCATCATCACCGAAACCGGCGTATTGTCGTCAGTGGCAAAGCGCATATCGCGGTTGGTCACGATGCCAACCACACGGCCGTCATTGTCCACAACCGGGAAACCGGTGACGCGGTAGCGCTCCTGCAGAGCCTTGGCATCCGCCAGGGTCTGATCGGCGGTCAGGGTGATCGGGTTGTAGACGATGCCGCTCTCGAAGCGTTTCACGCGGCGCACCTGGCGGGCCTGCTCTTCGAGGTCGAGATTCTTGTGAATGACACCCATGCCGCCGGCCTGCGCCATGGCGATGGCCATACGCGACTCCGTCACCGTATCCATGGCAGAGCTGAGCAGCGGTATGTTAAGGGAGATGCCACCGGTCACCCGCGTGCGGGTATCCGCAGTGCTCGGCAGAACGCTGGACGCAGCCGGTACCAGAAGAACATCGTCGAATGTGAGAGCCTCACGAATCTGCATTTGTCATCCCCATGCATAACCCCGTTTGGCGATGACCCTATGGCACAGAAGCCGAAGGGGGAAAAGAGGCCGAACCGGAAAATCGGAAGAATTGCGCGGGTTTCTCTTGCCGGTGACGAACGGCCCTTGGCGTGGCTCTACGCCCCGCCTGCGCATCCGCACACCCGTCGCCCGGCTGATCTGTATCAAGGCAGGCCCGCCGCCAATCCGCCACCAAGGGCGCGCGGACAGAGCAGACAGGAGACCCCGATGATTTACCCGCTATCCGGCATTGTTGTTCTTGACCTCACCCATGTTCTGGCAGGTCCCTATGCCTCGATGACGCTCAAGGATCTCGGCGCAAGGGTCATCAAGGTGGAGCGACCGGGCCTGGGTGATGATACCCGTGCATTCCCGCCCTTCAAGGACGGCGAAAGCGCCTATTTTGCCACCATCAACCATGGCAAGGAAAGCATCGCGCTGGACCTGCGCGCCGAGGAAGATCGCGGTATCTTCGATCAGCTGCTGAACGAGGCCGATGTGATCCTCGAGAACTTTCGCCCCGGCGTGATGGAGCGGCTGGGCTACGGCTGGGAGGCGTTGCACACCCGGTTTCCCAAGCTGGTTTATGGCGCCGTCTCGGGCTTTGGTCATAGCGGGCCGGACCGGCTGCGCCCAGCCTATGACATGGTGGTGCAGGCGCGCGGGGGGGTGATGTCGATCACCGGCGAGCGCGACCGCGAACCGGTTCGCGTCGGCGCCTCCATCGGGGATATCGCGGCTGGCATGTTTCTCTGTCAGGGGGTTCTGGCCGCGCTTTATGCGGTGCGCGGCGGCGCGCCGGGGCAGAAAGTGGATATCTCGATGCTCGACAGCCAGCTTGCGCTGCTGGAACATGCAGTGGCGATCACCTCCGTAACGGGTCAGCCGCCGCGTCCTTCGGGCGCCCGCCATCCGTCGATCACCCCGTTTGAGACCTTTCACGCCAGCGACGGTTTGTTCGTGATTGCTGCCGGGAATGACGCGCTCTTTGCCACCCTCTGCACCGCGCTGGAACTGCCGCTGGCCAATGATCCGCGCTTTGCCGACAATCAGTCGCGCTGTGAAAATGCCCGTCTCCTCAAACGGTTGATCGAGGCGGTCACGCTGGATCAGCCGGCGAGCCACTGGATCGACCTGCTTCAGCGCGCAGGTGTGCCCACCGGCCCGATCCAATCGGTGGCCGAGGTAATGCAGGACCCGCAGATCCTGGCGCGCAATATGCTGGTGGATGTCTGCGACAAGGACGGCACACCGAGGTTCAAGGCCGCAGGCAATCCGGTCAAACTCTCCGAGCTGCCCGATGCAACGACCCGCAGGCCCGCCCCGAAACTGGACGAAGACCGGGCCGACATCCTGCGCTGGCTGGCTGCGACTGCGGGCGAGTCTCCGGCACCGACCCATTAGATCGCCGTGACGCCGCCAAAGGGGCGCCAGTTTTGAGCAAATGCGCTCAGAAATGACGCCCGGAGACCGCAAAATGACGCGCGCCGCCTTCCCTCGCGCAAAAAACGCCATATGCTCCGCCCAAACCGCGCAAGCAAGATAGGTACAGGCATGGCAAACGATCCCGTCACCGAGATCCCGACCGAGACCGCAACTGATCCCGCGTCCCATCCGCTGGTGGTCTTCACCCCCTCGGGCAAACGGGGCCGGTTTCCGGTTGGCACCCCGGTTCTCACCGCGGCCAGACAGCTCGGCGTCGATCTGGATTCGGTCTGTGGTGGCCGGGGCATCTGCTCGAAATGCCAGATCACGCCCTCTTATGGTGAGTTCTCCAAACATGGAGTCACCGTCGCCGATGATGCGCTGACCGAGTGGAACAAGGTCGAACAGCGCTACAAGGACAAACGCGGGCTGATCGAGGGGCGGCGGCTGGGCTGTCAGGCACAGGTGCAGGGCGATGTGGTGATCGACGTGCCACCCGAAAGCCAGGTCCACCGCCAGGTCGTGCGCAAACGCGCAGAGGCCCGCGAAATCACCATGAACCCCTCCACCCGGCTCTATTATGTCGAGGTGGAAGAGCCCGACATGCACAAGCCCACCGGCGATATGGAGCGGCTGATCGAGGCGCTGCACAGCCAGTGGAACCTGAAGGGGGTCAAAACCGACCTGCATATCCTGAGCGTGTTGCAGCCTGCCCTGCGCAAGGGCGGCTGGAAAGTCACCGTGGCCGTGCATCTGGGCGATGCGAACCACCCGCCCAAGATCATGCACATCTGGCCCGGCTTCTACGAAGGCTCGATCTACGGCCTTGCTGTTGACCTCGGTTCCACCACCATCGCTGCGCATCTGTGTGATTTGCAGACCGGCGAGGTCGTGGCCTCCTCCGGCATCATGAACCCGCAGATCCGCTTTGGCGAAGACCTGATGAGCCGGGTCTCCTATTCGATGATGAACAAAGGCGGCGATCAGGAAATGACCCGCGCCGTGCGCGAGGGCATGAATGCGCTGTTCACCCAGATCGCGACCGAAGCGAGCATTGACAAGGCGCTGATCGTCGATGCGGTCTTTGTCTGCAACCCGGTGATGCACCACCTGTTCCTTGGCATTGATCCGTTCGAGCTGGGCCAGGCGCCATTTGCCCTGGCGACATCCAATTCGCTGGCTCTGCGCGCAATCGAGCTGGAGCTGAACATCCACCCGGCTGCCCGTGTCTACCTGCTGCCGTGCATCGCTGGCCATGTCGGCGCCGATGCTGCTGCGGTGGCGCTGTCGGAAGCCCCCGACAAATCCGAGGATCTGGTGCTGGTGGTCGATGTGGGCACCAACGCCGAGATCCTACTGGGCAACAAGGAAAAGGTTCTGGCCTGCTCCTCCCCCACCGGCCCCGCATTCGAGGGCGCGCAGATTTCCAGCGGCCAGCGCGCCGCGCCCGGTGCGATCGAACGTGTCGAGATTGATCCCGTCACCAAGGAGCCGCGGTTTCGCATCATCGGCTCTGAGCTCTGGTCCAATGAGGACGGTTTCGCCACGGCTGTCGCCACGACCGGGATCACCGGCATCTGTGGCTCCGGCATCATCGAGGCCATTGCCGAGATGCGACTTGCGGGCATTCTGGATGCCTCCGGTCTGATCGGATCTGCCGAACAGACCGGCAGCACGCGCTGCATTCAGGACGGGCGCACCAATGCCTATCTCCTGTGGGATGGCTCGGCCGACGGCGGCCCGACCATCACCGTGACCAACCCGGATATCCGCGCCATCCAGATGGCAAAGGCCGCGCTCTACTCTGGCGCGCGATTGCTGATGGACAAATTCGGGATAGACAAGGTGGACCGGGTTGTCCTTGCCGGTGCCTTTGGCGCGCATATCTCGGCGAAACATGCGATGGTTCTGGGCATGATCCCGGATTGCCCGCTCGACAAGGTTACCTCGGCCGGCAATGCGGCAGGCACCGGCGCACGGATCGCGCTCCTCAACACCGCAGCCCGCGCCGAGATCGAGGCCACCGTGCAGCAGATCGAGAAGGTCGAAACCGCTGTGGAACCACGCTTTCAGGAGCATTTCGTGAATGCCTCCGCAATCCCCAATTCCATGGAGCCATTCCCGATCCTCAACAGCATCGTCACCCTGCCGGATGTCAACTTCAACAGTGGCGGCGGTGACAGTGGTGACGACGGCGGACGCCGTCGCCGCCGGCGCCGTGGCTAGCGTCTGTTGACGGTTCAAATTTGCTGGTTGGAGGGCGGTTGTGCGCTTGACCCTCCCCGGCGAAACCGGTAATCAGCCCTTATTGGCGCGGGTATGGTGAAAAGGTATCACGGCAGCTTCCCAAGCTTTAGTTACGAGTTCGATTCTCGTTACCCGCTCCAAAGTCTCCCAGATCAGCACACTGCGCCAAGCCATTGATCTTTCGCTGGATTTTGCGGCGCGTGATTGGCGTTTCCCATAAAGTTATGCCGCAAGTCGACTTGCGACCTGCCGCCATTCCTTCTACCGACAGGGCCATGGATCTGATTTTTCACACCCCGCTCAGCCCCGAAGCGCAACGCCATCACGGGCTGGAGACGCCGCAGCCGCTTGCCATGGCGGATCGGGTGCGGTTCTCTGAATTGGACATTCTGCACCACGTCAATAACAAGGCCTATCTGAGCTGGTTCGAAACCCTGCGCGTGGCCTATTATGATCGGTTTTTTGCGCCCCATTTCACGGGCATGCCCACGCCACGCAATGTATTGCGCAACGCCAATGTCCATTATGTCAAAGAGATGGTGCTGGATGAGAGCTATATCGCCACCGCCCGTGTGGTGTCGTTCCGGCGCACTTCATATGTCATGGAACAACAGATCTGGTCAGGCGATCTGCGTGCCAGGATGACAGGAGTCATGGTGCTGCGCTCGCCAGATGGACGCGCAGGCTATCCGCTCCCCGACAGTTTGCGCGCCGCCCTGATGGAGCAGGACGGCGCAGTCGCAGAGGCCTGAGCCATCAGCAGAAGGTCACATCATTTAAGGCGCCCAATGCACTGTCATTTCTGACAAAACCGCCTGAATCGGTGCCTCTTCGGGCGGCAGAGATTTCGCCCGTTCCAATGCCTCACGCTTGGCATCGCCATAAATCACCAGATGTTTGGCAATCGCAGCGTCCAATACACGCGCCGACAGGCTGACACGCGGTTCGGGCTGGCTGTCGGGCCGCATCACCGCCAAAATCGGTGCATCCGCAGCCAGAGCCTCGGCCAGCCCGGAGACGCCGGGAAACAGCGAAGCTGTATGCATGTCCTCGCCCATACCAAGCAGCACCACCGACAGCGGCAGATCCGGCTGGATCTGGCTTTCTACTTCGGCCAGCACCTCCTCGGGCGCGCGCGCGGGCACATGGAACGGCAGAAACGTCGCCGCAGCGGCGCGGTTGACCAACAGCCGTTCACGGATCATCCGGGCATTGGAACGCGCGCTGTCAGACGGCACCCAGCGTTCGTCTGTCGCCATGAGGCGCACCCGCGCCCAGTCAATATCGGCAGCGCAGAGGTCGTCAAAAATCGGCGCAGGCGTGGTGCCGCCCGCAACGGCAAAAGACGCGCTGTCATGATGCAGCAGATGGGTTTTCAGGTCACCGGCCAGTTGATTGGCCACATCAATGGCCAGCATGTCCCGATCAGCATATTCGATAATATTCATGGGTTGATCCCCCGCCATTCCCGTTGATCGCGCCGCATCAGAAGATCCGCATCCCCCGGCCCGGTGCTACCGCTATCATAGGGTTTTGGCACATCCCCGCGCGATGTCCAGCCCGCAATGATGGGATCGGTCCAGGCCCAGGCCGCTTCGACCTCGTCGCCGCGCATGAACAACGTCTGATTGCCCCGGATCACATCGGTGATCAACCGCTCGTAAGCATCCGGCGCGCCGTCGATATCGGCCCCCAGCGCCTGGGCAAAGCTCATATCCAGCGGCACGTCGATCAACCGCATACCGCCCGGCCCCGGCTCCTTGATGGTCACCTTGAGGGTGATGCCCTCATCCGGTTGCAGGCGAATGGTCAGCAGATTGGCATGGCGCCCGGCATCAGCACCAAAGATCGAATGTGGAGCATCCTTGAAAAACACATTGATCACCGAGGATCGCGCCACCAGCCGCTTGCCGGTACGCAGATAGAACGGCGTGCCTGCCCATCGCCAATTGCTGATATGCGCCTTCAGCGCCACATAGCTTTCGGTGGTCGAGCGCGGATCACCGGCGGTTTCGCGATAGGAAAGATCCGCGCCCGGCTCCGCCCCCTCAACAGAGGTATATTGGCCGCGCACGATATGGTGCGGCTCCACCGGTTCCAGCGCCCTGATCACCTTCAGCTTTTCGTCACGTACTGCGTCGGGATCAAACTTCGCCGGAGGCTCCATCGCAATCAGGCAGAGCAACTGCATTAGATGGTTCTGCATCATGTCACGCATCGCGCCGGATTTGTCGTAATAGGACTCCCGACCGCTTACGCCTACCGATTCAGCCACTGTGATTTGAATATGATCAACATACTGGCTATTCCACAGAGGCTCAAAAAGCATATTGCCGAACCGGATCGCCATCAGGTTCTGCACTGTCTCTTTGCCCAGGTAGTGATCAATACGGTAGATCTGGCTTTCATCGAAATGGCTGGCGAGCGTACGGTTCAGCGCCTTGGCCGAGGCAAGATCATGCCCGAACGGCTTTTCCACCACGATTCGGGTGTTATCATCGGCCAGTTCATGGGCCCAGATCTGTTCGGCCAGCGGTGCAAATAGAGTTGGCCCGACGGAAAAGTAGAACACCCGCACACGGTCCGTCGTCGGCCGGCCCAATTGCTGCGCCAGCGCGCGCCAGCCTGCTGTCTCCGTGGCATCAATGGCAAGATAGTCCAGCCGCGCCAGAAACCGCTCAAGCTCAGCGGCGCGCATCGCCAGATCTGTGGCGCCGCTCTCATCCTGCAAAGCGCGGCGGACCAGATCGCGATACCCGTCACTGCCAAGGTCGCCCCGCGCCGCGCCCAGAATACGGGCATCCTGTGGCAGCTGGCCCGCGCAATGGCGCCGGAACAAGGCGGGCAGAATCTTGCGCTGCGCCAGATCGCCGGTACCGCCAAATATGACCAGATCGAAGGCCTGAACCGGAATAACACGAGAAACCATGATGCGCCTTCTCTCACCCCTGAGATTCCACGCCGCGGCGAGATGCGCCTCAGGCACATGCACGCGGCCGCGAACCGTCACCGAAGCGGGCGCCAACCAGCTGGGCCCACCTGTTTTCGGTTCTATTCGGCGCCAGTATAAGCAGTTGTCAGTGAAAGAAAACAGCTCTCCGGCACGCCGAAGTGACAGCAGCACAGCTGGAAAGCGGCCGCAGGTAAGATGGCTCAGCTCTGCTCAGCCCCCAGCGTCTTCACCGGGGACCGCGCAATGGGGCGCTGTCAGTGGATCTGCAACACGCCTTTGACGTGGCGCCACTCTCCGGGGCTGATCATCTTGCGATGGGTAAATCGGACAGAATGAAGCGGGCCGTCGATCTCACGGTGCCAGAATTCAATGAATTTGAACAATCGAGGATGGTCCGGTGCAAGATCATAATCCTGCCAGATAAAGGTGTTCAGGACATGGGTGTGATCCGGCATATGATAGGTCATCTCTGCCGTGGTCAGACCGTAACCCTTCAGCATCAGTTCGGTTTCGCTTTCCTTCATTTCAGGTCTCCCTTACGGATCCCCCCATTCCACACTAGCACGCAATGGGTTAATTCTGAACGAATACAGTTCCTTGCCTAAAAACATCGGTCATTGACCGGGTGAAAACCCCTGCTTGCTTGCGCCTTATATGCCCTGTCTGATAAGGTGCTGACACAATATATAGACCCAATAATAACAACGGGCAGCCAACGTGAACGATACGCCGGAAACTCCTGAAAACATGGACGAAAACAAACCCGCAAGGCCCAAATACGACGGCCCGACGGTGTCCATCGAATCCGAGATGCGCACATCGTATCTCGATTATGCGATGTCGGTTATTGTCAGCCGCGCCATTCCCGACCTGCGCGATGGTCTGAAACCGGTTCATCGCCGGATTCTCTACGCCATGCATGAGGTCGGAAACTCGCATGACAAACCCTATCGCAAATCGGCGCGTCCGGTTGGTGATGTCATGGGTAAATACCACCCCCATGGTGACTCCGCGATCTATGACGCGCTGGTGCGAATGGCGCAGGATTTCTCCATGTCGCTGCCGCTTCTGGACGGTCAGGGCAACTTCGGCTCGATGGACGGCGATAACCCGGCGGCCATGCGTTACACCGAGGTGCGGATGGACAAACCCGCAGCCTCGCTGCTGGCGGACATCGAAAAAGAGACCGTCGATTTTCAGGACAACTACGATGGCAAGGACCGTGAACCCACGGTACTGCCCGCGCGTTTCCCGAATATGCTGGTCAATGGCGCTGGCGGTATTGCCGTCGGCATGGCCACGAATATCCCTCCTCACAACCTCGGCGAGGTAATCGACGCCACGCTTGCGCTGATCGAGGATCCCGATCTGACCAGCGAGCAGCTGATCGATTATATCCCCGGCCCCGACTTTCCGACCGGCGCGCTGATGCTGGGTCGCTCCGGTGCCCGCAAGGCCTATCTTGAGGGGCGCGGCAGCGTCATTATCCGTGCGAAGACGCGGGTCGAGGAAATCCGCAAGGACCGCTATGCCATTGTCGTGGATGAGATTCCCTATCAGGTGAACAAGGCCGCGATGATCGAGAAAATCGCCGAGCAGGTGCGCGAGAAGAAGATCGAGGGCGTCGCCCACGTGCAGGACGAATCTGACCGCAACGGCGTGCGTGTGGTCGTGGAACTGAAACGCGATGCCACCGCCGAGGTGGTGCTGAACCAGCTCTACCGGTTCACGCCGATGCAGACGCATTTCGGCTGCAACATGCTGGCGCTGAACGGTGGGCGTCCCGAGCAGCTGACGCTGCGCCGGTTCCTGACCTCCTTCCTTGATTTCCGCGAAGATGTGATTGCCCGGCGCACCGCCTATGATCTTCGCAAAGCGCGTGAACGCAGCCATATTCTGTGCGGCTTGGCGGTTGCTGTCTCCAATGTGGATGAAGTGGTTGCGACCATCCGTGCCTCTGCGGATGCAGCCGAGGCGCGGCACAAGCTGATGACCCGGCGCTGGCCGGCCGCAGATATTGCGCCCTATATCCGTCTGATCGACGACCCGACCCATACGATGAATGACGATGGCACCTATAACCTCTCCGAGGTTCAGGCCCGCGCCATTCTGGAACTGCGGCTGCAGCGTCTGACCCAGATCGGCGTCAAGGAAGTCACCGACGAGCTGGAACAACTGGCGGGTAAGATCAAGGAATACCTTGAAATTCTCTCCTCGCGTGAGCGGATCCTTGGCATCATCTCCGACGAGCTGCGCGAAGTGCGTGACAATTTCGCGGTTCCCCGTCGCACCGAGATCGTCGACTGGTCCGGTGACATGGACGACGAAGATCTGATCGAACGCGAAGACATGGTCGTGACGATTACCAGTGGCGGCTATATCAAGCGGACCCCGCTTGCCGATTTCCGCGCGCAGAAGCGCGGCGGCAAGGGTCTGTCGGGGATGCAGACAAAGGAAGAGGATGTTGTCACCAACCTCTTTGTCGCCAATACCCACACGCAGCTGTTGTTCTTCACCACTGATGGCATGGTCTACAAGCTGAAGACCTGGCGTCTGCCACAGGGCGGCCGTACCTCAAAAGGCAAGGCAATCGTCAATATCCTGCCGATCCCCACCGGGGTGTCCATCGCGGCGATCATGCCCGTCGATGTGCCGGATGACGAATGGGAAAACCTGCAGGTGGTCTTTGCCACCAGCGGCGGTGACGTGCGCCGCAACCGGCTGTCGGATTTCACCAATGTGCGCCGCAACGGCAAGATTGCGATGAAGCTGCCCGAGGATGGTTCGGTCAAGCTGGTCAATGCCCGGATCTGCTCCGAAGATGATGACGTGATGCTGTTCACCGACTCCGGTCGTGCGATCCGCTTCCGCACCACTGATGTGCGGGTCTTCAACTCACGTGAATCGACCGGTGTCCGCGGCATCCGCCTGACTGGTGATGACCATGTGGTGTCGATGTCGGTGATCCGCCATTTCGAAGCCTCGCCAGAGGAACGCGCCGCCTATCTCAAGATGCGCCGCGCGGTGGCAGGTCTGACTGATGATGGCGAAGGTGACGAGGAAGAGGCCGTCGCAGGCGCCATCAGCCAGGAGCGCTATGCCGAGATGTCGGCCTCCGAGAACCTGATCCTGACCATTACCTCCGGCGGCTCGGGCAAGCTCAGCTCCAGCCATGATTACCCGGTACGTGGCCGCGGTGGAATGGGTGTCACCGCAATGGACAAGGCGATGCGCGGCGGTGCCATTGTTGCCTCCTTCCCGGTTGAGATGGATGACCAGATCATGCTTGCCACCTCCAAGGGGCAATCGATCCGGGTGCCGGTTGATGGCATTTCCTTCCGGTCGCGCTCCGCCGGTGGCGTGCGGGTGTTCAACACTGCCAAGGGCGAAGAGGTTGTCTCGGTTGCCTGGATTGCCGAGCAATCCGACGATGACGACGATCTGCCAGACGCGGATACCGCCGCCAGCGCAGAGGCCTGATCCCGCCCGGGATCATCTGCCAAAACTTCAAAACGCCACCCTCGGGTGGCGTTTTCGTTAATCAAAACCTAAGCAGTGTCTGTCATTCTTCCTCCCACAAACGCCATCGCGAAGGGAGGCACCATGAACCTCTATCACTGCTCGATCGACCTGCATCATGAGGCCAAGGCGCTTGCCTTTGCCAACGCCGTGGACCAATGGATGTCTTATCTGCGCGAGCGTGAGGTGATCCAGGGCTGGCGCCTGCTGCGCCGCAAGCTGAACCTCGCCAGCGACAAGCACCGGGATTTCCTGCTGGAAATCGAATTCGCCAATATGACCCAACTGGATCAGGCGTTTCGGGTGCTGGGCGAATTGGACGAGCATGTCGAGCGGCTCTACGCAAATGTGAATGCGCTGATCGCCTCGGCTGATTTCGGGCTTTATCGCCCCTTCCCCGATCCCGAACGTGCCGAGCGGATGGCGCTGATCTGACTGGCAGGACTCCGGCTCGAACAGACAAATAAGCCCCCGCCAGTTTCCGGCGAGGGCTTTGAATTACTGCTCAAGATCTTGAACCAATGCGCGCTTACAGCCCGTAGAGCGCGCCGAACTTCTGTTCCAGATAGGACAGCAACGGCTCCGGGCTGGGCGCCATGCCCGCAGCATGAGTGATCGTCTCGACCGGGCTGCGCAACCCGCCATGGGTCTGCAGATTGTTCCGCAGCCAGCTGGTTGCCGCTACGGTGTCACCCGTCGCCAGCTGCGCATCCAGATCCGGCACTGCCTGATGCAGCGCGTCATAAAGACAGCCGGCATAGACATTGCCCAGCGAATAGGTCGGGAAATATCCAAACAGCCCCACCGACCAATGCACGTCCTGCAGGCAGCCATTGGATGGCTTATCAACGGCGTAGCCAAAATCAGCGGCAAAACGGTCGTTCCAGGCTGCTTCCAGATCCTTAGCCTGCAAATCGCCGGACATCAGCGCCCGTTCCAGATCAAACCGCATCATCACATGCAGGTTATATTGCAGCTCATCCGCCTCGGTGCGGATATAGCCGTTATGCACCGCATTCACGGCCGCATAGAAGGCATCAGCATCCGCAATGCCGAAATCACCAAACTGCAGCACCATCTGATCGAACAGCCAGCCGGTGAAGGCACGGCTGCGGCCCAGCTGGTTCTCGTAGATCCGGCTCTGGCTTTCGTGCACCCCCATCGACACGCCACGCCCTAGCGGCGTGAACAGATAGGCATGGTCAATGTTCTGTTCATATGCGGCATGGCCCACTTCATGGATGGTCGAGTAGAAGCAGTTGAACGGATCCTCATCGCTGGTGCGGGTTGTGACGCGCACATCAAGCCCGCTGCCGGAACAGAAGGGATGCACCGCCTTGTCGACCCGGCCGTGGCTCATCTGATAGCCGAAGGTCTCGGCCAGCGTGGTGGTCAGGGCCATCTGTTTATCGGCATCGAAATGACCGCTGACGCCTTTGGGCGTGGGGCGGTCCAGCACGCGGGCGCGCAGCTCCACCAGGCGCGGGCGCATGGCATCAAACAGCGTCGCAATTTCCGCCCCTGTGGTGCCGTGTTCATAATCCGCAACCATCGCGTCATAAACATCGCCCCCAGCGGCGAGTGCCTGCCCCTCTTCGCGCTTCAGGGCAACCACCTCTTCCAGCACGGGCAGGAAGGCTTCGACATCCTCGGCGGCACGGGCAGCCGCCCATTTGCCCTGCGCCTCGGAGGTAACGCGGGCGATACGTTTGGCGAGATCTCCGGGCACTTTCACGGCGCGCTCGTAGCTTCGGCGGATCTCGCGCAGCTGGGCGGCACCGATCTCATCGGGCGCCTCGGCCTGCTCCAGCCAGTCAGCGACCTGCGGATCAGAGCGGCGGGCGTGCAGCACAGCCTCGATGGCGGCCATTTCCTCGCCCCGCTGAGGCGCGGCACCGCGCGGCATCATCGTCTCCTGATCCCAACCCAAACGGCCGGCAATCTGGCCAAGCGCCTGGGTGTCACGCTCATAGGCCATCAAATCGTCAAATGCGCTCATTCTCAGTGATCCTTAATCGAAGTTGCAATCGGATAGCCCGACAGATACCGCGCCCTGAGGATCAGGACCCAGAGGCAAACAGCCATCAGCTGATGCAGGATCGCAACCTGCCAGGGTGCGGCATAGAGCACGGTGACAATACCCAGAACCATTTGCAACAGCAGCGCCGCAAAGACCGCGTTAAAGGCAAAGCGCGTCCGCGGATGGGCGCTGCCTCTGC
Source organism: Phaeobacter sp. JH204B (assembly GCF_048055755.1). NCBI lineage: Bacteria > Pseudomonadati > Pseudomonadota > Alphaproteobacteria > Rhodobacterales > Roseobacteraceae > Phaeobacter > Phaeobacter sp. JH204B. The sequence goes on along the minus strand of NZ_JAYMXF010000009.1, from coordinate 213,101 downwards.
CCCGCAGCCAGACAACAATGCCAAAGGCCAACAGGAGATATCCGCTGACGCGGTGAATGAACTGCACAAGGCCGGGGTTTTCAAAGAAATTGGTCCAGAGTGGCTCCAGCATGAAGGGCTGCGGCGGCAGGATCTGCCCCCCCATCAGCGGCCAGTCGGTGTAGGAACGGCCCGCATCAATACCGGCAACCAGCGCGCCCAGAAGGATCTGCAAGAAGCTGAAATGCAATAGCCCGGTCGACAGGCCGAACAGCTTGGTCTCCTTGGCGCGACGCGCCTGCATCAGATCGCGATCCTCACGCCCCAGCAGGAACATATACCAGGCAATGAACCCCAGAATGACAAAGGCGAGCCCCAGATGCGTCGCCAGCCGGTAAGAGGCAACCGAGGTCATGCCTTCACCCTGCGTGACACCCGATTCCACCATCCACCAGCCGATCGCGCCCTGCACGCCGCCCAGAACACCCAGTAGCGCCAGACGTCCGGTCCAGCCGACCGGGATCTGCCGCGCCAGCGCAAAACCTAGGAACCCCAGCGCCCAGACCAGACCAATAACGCGGCCCAGTTGGCGATGGCCCCATTCCCACCAGTAGATTTCCTTGAAGTCGGCCAGCTGCATCCATTGGTTGGCAATGCGCCACTGGTCGATTTCCTTGTATTTGTCGAACTCCGCCTGCCAGTCTGCCTCGGTCATGGGGGGGATCGCGCCGGTGATCGGCCGCCATTCGGTGATCGACAGACCGCTGTCGGTCAGGCGCGTCAGCCCGCCCACCACGATCATTGCCACCACCAGCGCAAAGAGCACCGCAAGCCACGCGCGGATTGCCCCCCTTGCGCCACGGCGGGCACGGTCGATGCCGCCCGGTTGCGCCTGCGGGCGCTCCTGAGGCTCATTGCCGGACACCTCTTCGAAAATGCTGCGCTTGCTCATGCTTGCCTCTTCCAATTTCCCGTCAAGCTAGGCCGCAGACGCGACCCCGTCCAGTAGGCGACTATGGCGCAAATCGGCCCGAAGTCGCGTCTCAGTCGCGTTTTTCTTTCCAGCGGACCATCTGTCGCATGATCCCGTGCAGCATCTGCACATCAGCGCGGGTCAGCGGCATCCGGCTGAACAGGTTGCGAAACACCGTCTTCATGCTTGGGGCCTTGTCCGGCGGAAAAAAGAAACCAGCCTCGTCCAGCCGTTCCTCATAGTGATTGACCAGCGCATCAACATCGCCATGAGTGGCCCAATCCGATTTGCCAAGGTCGGTCACAACCGGCATCACCTCAGTCACCTGCCTGCGCCATTCATAAGCGGTGAGCAGGACGCATTGACCAAGGTTGAGCGAGGCGAAATCCGGGTTCACCGGAACCGATATGATGGCATTGGCTCGGGCGATGTCCTCATTCTCAAGGCCCGCCCGTTCGGGTCCGAACATCACGGCCACCCGTTCGCCAGCTGCAATTTTCTCCGCAGCCAGCTTCATCGCCGCCTCGGGGCTGTAGACCGGTTTGGTCAGCTCACGCGGGCGCGCCGTCGTGGCAAAGACAAAATCGCAATCCGCGATGGCGCCTGCCAGATCTTCGGCCAGCTGCGCCTCATCCAAGAGCCGCCCAGCACCAGAAGCCATGGCCACCGCCTTGGGGTTCGGCCAGCCATCGCGCGGGGCGACGATGCGCATCCGGTCCAGCCCGAAGTTCCACATCGCCCGGGCGGCGGCGCCGATATTCTCGCCCATCTGCGGGCGCACGAGGACAAAAGCGGGTTGAGGGGTGTCGCTGGGCATCCGTTTCTCCAAAAAATCTGCTCTGCTCTAATCGGCGCGGGCCTGATGGGCAAGGCTCGGTCGTGGGACTTCTGTGCAAACGCTGCTATATTCCCGCATAATGAGCGTAGCATCACACGGAAATATCCCACCCGGGATGTCGCCAAATCCTTGCGTCCAGTGGCAGATGCGCTAAACACCGACAACCACTGAACAGGAGCCCTCCCGATGGACAGCCCCGCTGACGCCCCCGAAACGCCGCAGATCTATCTGACGACACCTCCCAGTTTTGAGCTTGGCCGGTTTCCCGACCAGCTGGCGCGGGTGCTGGATGAAGTGGAGATCGCCTGCGTCCGGCTGGAGCTGGCCAGCCGCGATGAGGACACACTGAGCCGTGCCGGCGATGCGCTGCGCGCTGTCGCCCATGCCCGCGATGTGGCGATTGTGATCACCGATCATCAGATCCTCGCCGAGCGTCTCGGCCTTGACGGCGTGCATCTCTCCGATTCAGCCCGCCCAGTGCGCGCCGCGCGCAAGGCGCTTGGCGCCGATGCCATTGTCGGCAGTTTCTGCGGTGCCTCACGCCACGACGGGCTGACCGCCGCCGAAGCCGGCGCTGATTACGTCAGCTTTGGCCCGATTGGAACCTCCGGGCTTGGCGATGGCAATCAGGCGCAGAAAGATCTGTTTGAATGGTGGTCGCAGATGATCGAAGTGCCCGTGGTCGCCGAAGGCGGGCTGACCGTTGATCTGGTCAGTGATCTGGCACCCTATACTGATTTCTTCGGTATCGGCGATGAGATCTGGCGCGAGGAAGATCCTCTGGCGAGTCTGCGGCAGCTGATGGCCGCAATGGAAGGCTGAGACCGCCCATTTTGTCTGGCCAAGGCCACATATCAGAAACGAAGCTGACCGGCGCCACCGCCGGTCAGAGGAACAGACGCTCCACGCACCAGTATCCGCCGATCAGCGCGATGGTGAAACTGGCGGGGATGGCAACCCGGCCGCGGTATTTCGGATGCCGCCAGAACCAGAACCCCAGCAGCCCATAGGCCGCGCCGACAACGGTCAGCTGCCCCAGTTCAACGCCAACATTGAATCCCAGGAGTGCCGGCAGAAACTGCGCCTCAGGCAGGCCGAATTCGCCCAGCACCGAGGCAAATCCCAAGCCGTGCAACAGGCCAAAGCCAAAGATCACCAGAGTGCGCCAGCTGTGCAGCTTGCGGGCAAAGATATTCTCAACCGCGACAAACACGATGGATCCTGCGATCAGCGGCTCAACTATGGCCGGGTTGATATGCACCAGCCCCAATGCCCCGAGCGCCAGCGTGATTGTATGCGCTACGGTAAAGGCACTGATCTGCCATATCAGCGGCCGCAGCCGGGTGCTGAAGAAGAACAACCCCAGTACAAACAGAATATGATCCAGCCCCTTTGGCAGGATATGCGTATACCCGACCGGCACATAGTCGACGAAGGCCTCGCTTGGCGTCTTGGCCAGCCCGCCGGACAGCGGAATGGTTGGCGTGGTCTCGCCGCCTTGCAGATAGCCGGTATAAGGACCTTCCACACCGTTCTGACGCAACACCACACCGCCTGATCCCTTGGGCCAGCCGATCTTCAGCCCGCGTGCACCGGTGGGAACCTCGCCCGACAGCTGCAGGATGCTGCTGCGCGGCAGGCTGACGTCACCCGGCTCCGGGATCTCGATCCCGACCACCTCCAGTGCGATATCGCCACCCGCCTCGATCCGCAGCGCCTGCAGCCAGTCTTCGGCAAAGACCTGAACCATCGGTTTCAGCTCATCCGGGCCAAGCCCGCGCAGGTCGTCATAGTCCCGCGCCTGATCAACGGTATCCGTATCGTCCACGCCATCAAGATCGATGCCTGCGACAAATGCCTCGGCGTTCAGACGCAGGTCCATCTTCAGCCGCCCGTCGGCAATTTCAAAATCCGCAATCGTCGGCGTGACTTCATGCGCAAAAACACTAGAGTAGGAGAAGCTCCAGAAGAGCCAGACCAGCAACAGACGGCTCAGCTGGGGGAGCCTGCGACCGGCGTGGCTGCGACGTCGCACCGGAGCCTCCATCGACGCCGCGCCTTGCCCGTCTCTGTCATCCTGCGTCCCAGCCAGAGGTCCCATCTGCGCCATGCGTTCTGTCCACCCTGTTGTTCTTATTCTGCTCACGCTCACCACCAATATCATCGGCGGCCGCGCCCTTGCCCATGAGTTTTGGATTGCGCCAGAAAAATATCAAGTGAAATTAGGCGCCTCGGTGCAGGCAGATCTGCGGAATGGGCAGATCTTCAGCGGGTCGCGCCTGGCGTATTTCGACCGCAATATCGCCCGCTTCGAGGTCTGGGATCAGCTCGGTGCCCATCCCTACGCTGGCCGGATGGGAGATATGCCGGCATTACAGCTCGAGCCACCGGCCGAGGGGCTGCTGGTGGTGGTCCACGAAACCACGCCGGACACGCTGACCTACAAGACCTGGGAGGAGTTCGCAAAATTTGCGGCCCATAAGGATTTTGCCGATATCAAGTCCCGCCATGCCGCGCGCAACCTGCCGGATGCAGGCTTTGCAGAGCGCTATACCCGCCACGCCAAATCGCTGGTTGCGGTGGGCAACGGCGCCGGGGCGGATCGCGCAACCGGTCTGTTGACCGAGTTCGTCGCGCGGGCCAACCCCTACACCGACGATCTCACCGCTGGCCTGCCGGTTGAGCTTCTGTTCGAGGGGGCCGCGCGCCCCGGCGCCCAGATCGAAGTGTTCGAGCGCAGCCCAGATGGCAATGTCGCTGTCACATTGACCCGCAGCGATTCCCAAGGGCGGGCGACGATCCCGGTCAAATCCGGTCACGTCTACCTGCTCGACGCCGTGGTGCTGCGCAGTCTGGACGCCGAGGCGGGTGCGTCCGATGATGGCGCTACCAAAAGAGGCCCCATACCGGTCTGGCAAACCCATTGGGCGGCGTTGACTTTCGCCGTTCCGTAGATCGGTTGCGCCTTGCGGGGGCGGGAAAAACGCGGCAATACGGGATTTATGACACAGGTTCCGCACTCTCCCGCTTCACCTAGATCTGAGGCTCCGGCCGCCTTGGGCGTCGGCACCGCCGCAGATCAGCCTGACATCCTCTGCATTGGCTCCGTCCTCTGGGACATTATCGGCCGCTGCACGGCTGAAATGCAGCGCGGATCCGATATGCCCGGACGTATCAGCCGCCTGCCCGGCGGTGTTGCGATGAATATCGCGATGACACTGGCCCGCTTTGGTCTGCGTCCGGCCCTGCTCAGCGCAATCGGGCGCGACCCGGAGGGTGACGAGCTGGTCCATGCCTGTGCCCATCTCGGCCTGATCACCGATCATCTCTACCGCTCGGAAGATCTGCCCACCGACCGCTATATGGCCGTCGAAGGTGCCAACGGGCTGATTGCCGCGATTGCCGATGCCCATTCGCTTGAAGCCGCAGGTGCCAAGATCTTGCGACCGCTCAGCGATGGTACTCTTGGCAGTGCGGAAACGCCCTATACCGGTCCCGTCGCGCTTGATGGCAATCTGACGCTGTCGCTGCTGGACGACATCACTGCCGACCCGATCTTTGCCAAGGCGGATCTGCGCGTCGCGCCCGCCTCTCCGGGCAAGGCCGAACGCCTGCGCCCCTTTCTGCTGCGCAGCTGTGGCACGCTCTATGTGAACCTCGAAGAGGCCGGTCTGCTCTGTCAGGACGACTTCACCGACAGCGCCACCGCTGCCCGCGCCATGCTGGATCGCGGCGCAGCGCGGGTACTGGTCACCGATGGTGGCAGCACCGCCACCGAAGCCGACCACAATGGCCTGATCACCCAGGCGCCACCGCGCGTGACCGTGGCGCGCGTCACCGGCGCCGGTGACACTTTCATGGCCGCTCATATCGCGGCCGAGGCCCGCGGCGAAGACCGCGAAACCTCCCTTGCGTCGGCATTGAAAGCCGCTGCCACCTATGTTTCAGGAGAACCACCCCTTTGATCAATATGACATTTTCCGCCGAGGTCGCCGCCGCCCGCGACTCCGGCCAGGCCATCGTTGCGCTTGAAAGCACCATCATCACCCATGGCATGCCCTATCCGCAGAACGTCGAAGTCGCCGCTCAGGTCGAAGACGACATTCGCGCCGCAGGCGCGGTGCCTGCCACCATGGCCGTGATCGAGGGCGTGCTGCACATCGGCCTTGAACCCGATCAGCTGCAGGCGCTTGGCCAGGCAAAGAACGTCGCCAAGATCTCGCGCGCGGATATGCCGGCCTGTATCGCCACAGGCGGCACCGGGGCAACAACCGTCGCAGCCACCATGATTGCCGCACGGCTGGCCGGGATCAGCGTCTTTGCCACCGGTGGCATCGGCGGTGTCCACAAAGGCGCCGAGACCAGCTTTGACATTTCCGCCGACCTTATGGAGCTGGCCCAGACCCCGGTAACCGTGGTCGCCGCAGGCGCCAAGGCGATCCTCGACATCCCGAAGACGCTCGAGGTGCTGGAAACCCAAGGCGTGCCGGTCATCGCCTATGGTCAGGACAGCTTCCCTGCGTTCTGGTCCGCAACCTCGGATCTGGCCGCCCCCCTGCGCATGGACAGCGCCGCAGAGATCGCCCGTGCCCATGCCACCCGTCAGGCGATGGAGCTGCCCGGTGGCCAGCTGATCGCGAATCCGATCCCGGCAGCAGACCAGATCGCAGCCGAGGATCTGGCCCCGGTTCTGGCCCAGGCCCAGTCCGAAGCGGACGCGGAAGGCATCAGCGGCAAGGATGTTACCCCCTTCCTGCTGCAGCGTATTTTTGAGCTGACCGAGGGCCGCTCGCTCACGGCCAATATTGCCCTGGTGCGCAACAATGCCCGTCTCGCAGCGGAAATCGCCAAGGAATTGGTCAACTTGAAGCAATAAAAGGTCTTTCTGCGCAGCTGCCCATTGCGGTTGCGCAGTTCCCTGCCTAGCTTCCTTACGTTCCTCTTTGGTGAAACGCACAGATGACCACGCCCTTCGACGACGAAACTACCCCCCGCCGCCCCGGCCTTTTTGCCCGGCTGCGGTCGTCCTTCTTTACCGGCATCGTGGTCATTGCCCCGGTTGGCTTGACCATCTGGCTGCTATGGACCGTGATGGGCTGGATCGACGGGGTTGTGCTGCCGCTGGTGCCGCATACCGTGCGGCCAGAACAGTATATCGGGATCAACCTGCGTGGCGTCGGGCTGATTATCTTCCTGCTGTTCACCATAGTGGTTGGCTGGATCGCCAAGGGGATCATAGGCCGTTCGCTCATCGGCTTTGCCGAGAGCCTGGTGGATCGCATGCCGGTGGTGCGCTCGATCTACTCCGGGATCAAGCAGATCTCGGAAACCGTGTTTGCCCAGACCGAGCGCAGCTTTGATACCGCCTGCCTGATCCAGTATCCCCGCCGCGGCATCTGGGCGATCGGCTTTGTCTCCACCACGGCCAAGGGCGAGGTGGCCGACCGCGCTGAAACCGGCGGCAACCTTCTGTCGATCTTCGTGCCGACAACGCCGAACCCGACCTCCGGCTTTCTGCTGTTCTTCCCCGAAGAAGACGTCATCATGCTGGATATGAGCGTGGAAGAAGCTGCAAAACTGGTGATTTCCGCCGGGCTTGTCTATCCGAACGCCAAGGATCCGACCAAACCTGTCGACCCCAGCGCAGATTAAGCCTCCAGTTAAGCCCCGGCCGTTTCCTTGACGGGCGGCCGCATTTAGCCAAACATCTCGGCCAGATCCACTGTAGATGAGACGCCGATCGCGGCGCAATCCTGTTCCAGAAAGCGCTCCGCTGCGGCCCGACCTGCCGCCTTCAGCTTTGCCAGGATCTGCGGGATCGGGATCAGCTTGGTATTGACCGATAGCTGCCGCATCAGATCATCATCAGCGATCATATGCACCAGCACCCGCTTCATCTGTCCCGGCTCCAGATGCCCGTCGGCCAACAGCCGCTGAACAAAGGAGATCGCCCGCAACTCACGCAGCAGCGAGGAATTGAAGCTGATTTCATTCACCCGGTTCTGGATCTGCTGCGGCGTCCGCGGCAGCTCATCGCGCTCCAGCGGGTTGATGCTGACAATCACCACATCCGACGGCAGCTCAGGCCGATACAGCGGAAACAGCGCCGGATTGCCGGTATAGCCGCCGTCCCAATATGGTTCCAGACGCCCGGTCTTGGGGTCCTCTATCTCGATCGCCTGAAACAGGTTGGGCAGGCAGGCCGAGGCAAGAATGGCATCGGTTGTGACCTCGTCACCGGAAAAAACCCGCACCTTTCCGCTGCGCACCGAAGTGGCGCAGATAAACAGCTGCGGCCCCTGATCCGCGCAGACCTCGGCAAAATTGAATGCCTCCACGACAGGCGTCAACGGATTGCGATAAAACGGCCCGTAGCTGTAAGGCGACAGGATCTGCCCCATCGCCTCACGCGGGGAAAACGGCGCGATCCAGTCCAGCGCTCCGAGCAAAGGCGCCGCATCAAGCCCCGCCAGCCAATGGGCAAAGCGCAGATCGCCGACCGCTCCCATCCGCTGCCAAAGCTGATCGAGACAGGCGCGCGCACCGGCAGGACCGCCATGCACCAGCCCGGATTTCAACGCAGCCCCGTTGAGCGCTCCGGCAGAGGTGCCGGTGATGGCATCAATCTCCAGCTCGTCGCTTTCAAGCAGCCGGTCCAGCACCCCCCAGGTGAACGCCCCATGGGCGCCACCGCCCTGAAGGGCCAGGTTGATCCGCTTCGTCATCTCTGCCTCCCGATCGGCGCGTCCCCGCCGCGGAGCCATGCCCGCTGCGTGTCACCTTTCTCAAAATACTCCGGGGGTGAATTGCCCTGAACAGGGGCAAGAGGGGGCGGGCCCCTCCCCGGTTTCCGCGCGGCCTACAGCGCGGTCCAGCCACCATCGACGCTGAGCGTGGTGCCTGTCATCTGGGCTGCCGCATCAGAGCAGAGGAACACTGCCGTGCCACCAAGCTGCTCCACGGTCGCAAACTCGCGTGAGGGCTGGCGTTCCAGCATCACCTTCTTGATGACCTCTTCGCGTCCCATATTGTACTTTTCCATGGTGTCCGGGATCTGCGCCTCGACCAGCGGGGTCAGCACGTAACCGGGGCAGATTGCGTTGGCGGTGATCGGCTCTTCTGCGGTTTCCAGAGCCAATGTCTTCGTCAGCCCGACAACGCCGTGCTTGGCTGCGACATAGGCGGATTTGTAGGGCGACGCCGTCAGCCCATGCGCCGAGGCGATATTGATCACCCGGCCCCACCCCGCAGCGCGCATCATCGGCAGCGCTGCCGCCGCCGTGTGGAACGCCGATGACAGGTTGATCGCCAGGATGGCATTCCATTTGTCGATCGGGAAGTCCTCAACAGGTGCGACATGCTGGATGCCCGCATTGTTGATCAGAATGTCGCAGCGCCCAGCCGTGGTGATCAATGCCCGGCAGGCCTCTGCATCGGACATATCGGCCTGAATGTAGCGCGCCTTGACGCCGAATTCTTTGGCGATCCCAGCTGCCAGCGCGTGGTCCTCGTCCCGGTCGGTAAAGGAATTCAGCACCACATCCGCCCCGGCCCGCGCCATTTCCCGCGCGACCCCAAGCCCGATGCCGGAATTCGACCCGGTAATCACCGCGCATTTGCCCGTCAATGTCATCTTGCTCTTCCCTTCCTGTGCAAAACCTGATTGGTGCAACTGTGACATGCTGCACCTGCAAAGGGAACGGCAATCCCGGCCGGAAAGTTGCGAGAAACCGCGGCAAAACGGTCCAGATGCTGGCCCATGCAACAACCGCGTGCAAGAGATGTGCGCCGAAAGGGCACCGCCACCGGGGCCGACTATCGTCCGGCAAGCCCGTCAAATATATCGCGAAGCACCGCACAAAAAAACGCCCGCACGAAGCGGGCGTTAAGTTATTGAGGCAGGTTTCATACAGGCAAGAAACCTATCGAGCAGTGAGACCTTTATAAGCAATTTCCCCCGCTCATCCAAGCTAAAAGTTTGAATTGACGCGGCAGCGCCGTTAGCGTTGGTGTTCATGAAAATAAGGCCAGAGCGGGATTGTTGCAAAAGTGCGTCCAGATTTTTTCTTTAGAGTTCGACCGGCCTTGGCCGGAATCATCCTCAGCGCATGCGCAAATTTTGCACAGGCAGAATCAGCGCATGGCATAGCTATGTATGGGGACCCGGCACTACCACCGGATTTTGTGTCTTTACCCTATGCAAATGCCGATGCCCCCAAGGGCGGCACCGTGGTCTTCGGCAACACCGGCGGCTTTGATACGCTGAACCCGTTTGCCCAAAAAGGCACCCCGCCCTGGCAGCTCCGTTTCTGGGGATATGAGAGCCTGATGGGGCGCTCGGCGGATGAACCTTTCACCCTCTACGGGCTGCTGGCCGAATCGATTGAGGTGCCAGAGGATCGCGCCTGGGTTGAATTCACCCTGCGCCCCGAGGCCCGATTCTCCGATGGATCGCCTGTCACGGTCGAGGATGTCATCTGGTCCTACCAGACCCTCGGCCAGGAAGGGCATATCCGCTACCGCCGGTTCTGGACCCAGATCGACAGCATCGAACAGACCGGAGAGCGCAGCCTGCGCATCACCTTCAACGAAGACAACCGCGAACTGGCGCTGATCGCCGGGCTGCGTCCGATCCTGAAAAAGGCGCAGTGGCAAGGCAAGGATTTCGCCGAGTCCGGCCTGCAGGAAGCCCCGATCGGCTCCGGCCCCTATACGGTGGCGGATTTCGAACCCGGTCGTTTCATCCGTTTTTCCCGCAACCCGGAGTACTGGGGGCAGGATCTGCCGCTGCGGCGCGGCACCAATAATTTTGACGAGATCCGGCTCGATTTCTATGGCGACCAGACCGTCCTGCTGGAGGCCTTCAAGGCCGGGGAAATTTCTGCAATCCGCGAATTCAACGCCGCCAAATGGGACAAGGCCTATGATTTTCCTGCGGTGACCTCCGGTGAGGTGATCAAGACCGTCATCCCCAATGGCAACCCTTCGGGCATGACCGGTATCGCTATGAATACCCGCCGTGCCCCATTCGACGATTGGCGGGTGCGCGAAGCGCTAATCCAGGCGTTCAACTTCGAATATATGAACGAAACGCTGACAGGTGGCACCCAGCCGAGGATTTCTTCCTATTTCTCGAACTCCTATCTGGCCATGCAGCCGGGAGCTGCCGAAGGCAAGGTGCGCGAGCTCTTGACCCCGTTCAAAGACAGCCTGCTCCCCGGCGTGATGGAGGGCTATACGCTGCCGGTCAGCGACGGGAGCGAGCGCAATCGCAAGAACCTGCGCACCGCAACCAAACTGCTGGCGGAGGCCGGATGGACGGTCCAAGACGGCATCATGCGCAACGCAGATGGCGAGGCGCTTGAGATCAAGGTGCTGTTGACCCCCGGCAATCTGGGCGAAGGCGAGATGCGCTCGGTCGTGGAAATCTATGCCCGCGCTCTGGAACGTCTCGGTATCGCGCTGGAGGCCGACATGGTGGACAGTGCCCAGTTTGTCGAACGTCAGCAGGAATTCGACTACGACATGACCTTCTTCCGCCGCTCGATGTCGCTCAGCCCCGGCAACGAGCAATATCTTTACTGGGGCAGCGACGCTGCGCAGCAGCCGGGATCGCGCAATCTGATCGGGATCGAGGACCCTGCCGTGGATGCAATGATCGACGCCATGCTGACCTCCAAAAGCAAAGAGGATTTCACCGCCGCCGCCCGCGCGCTTGACCGTCTGCTGACCGCAGGACGCTATGTGATGCCGGTCTGGCAATACGCCGAAGGCCGCATCGCCCATCGCAAGGAGTTGAAATTCCCCGAGCGTCTGCCCGTCAGCGGCGATGGCATCAGCTACATGCCAGAGGTCTGGTGGTATCAGGCCGACTGACCAAGCCACAGCAGCAGCTGACAGTAGCCCGCCCCGATCATCGGTGGCGGGCTTTTTTTCGGCCAGCCAAAACGGTTGACGCAGGAATAGTATTTCCGTATTTCGTGAAATATGGAAATAAAGCTTACATCACAGCTTTCCGCCTTGGCCCACCCCCAGCGGCTGGCGCTGTTTCGTCTGCTGATGCGGCGATATCCCGATGCGGTTCCCGCAGGCGAAATCGCGACGGCGCTGGCGCAGAAGGCCAATACCGTTTCCGCTTATCTTTCAACGCTCAGCGCGGCGGGGCTGATCCTGTCGCAGCGGCAAGGCACGTCTCTGCTCTATCAGGCACATCTGAACGGTCTGCGCGGGGTGTTTGATCAGCTGCTGTCCGACTGCTGCCAGAACCGCCCGGATATCTGCACCCCGCCGGACCACGAGACGACGCTCATCCCCACGACTGAGCGCCCGCTGAATGTCCTCTTCATCTGCACCGGCAACTCAGCCCGGTCGATGATGGCCGAGGCGATCCTGACCAAGGAGGGGCATGGCCGCTTCATCGCGCATTCTGCCGGCAGCCAGCCCGCGACAGCCCCACGACCCGAAGTTCTGGCGCTGCTGCGCGCCAAGGGTCATGACACCGCCACCTTGCGCTCCAAACATTTCAGCGCGGTCTCCGGCGAGGCTGCGCCGCAGATGGATTTCGTCTTTACCGTCTGCAATCACGCCGCAAATGAAGCCTGCCCAGCCTGGCCCGGTCAGCCCATGAGCGCCCATTGGGGCCTGCCTGATCCCGTGATGACCAAAGGGACAGAGGCGCAGAAACAGCTTGCCTATCAACAGGCCTACGGGCTGCTGCGAAATCGCATCCGGGCCTTTGCGGCGCTGCCTTTTGACACACTCAACCGACTGTCGCTGCAACATCATCTGGATGATATCGGCCGTCACAAAGCCACCGAACGCTCCTAAGAAACGGGTTTCCCATATGAATATTCTCGTCCTCTGTACCGGCAATTCAGCGCGGTCTATCCTGCTGGAAACGCTGCTGAACACCCATGGGAATGGCCGTGTCCGCGCCTTTTCCGCCGGATCCAAACCCGCCGGAAAAGTGCATCCGCAGTCATTGGTTCTGCTGAATGAGAAAGGCCATGACACAGACGCGGCCCGGTCAAAAAGCTGGGACGAATTTGCAGGCCCCGATGCCCCTGAGATGGACCTTGTGATCACCGTCTGCGCCTCCGCCGCAGGCGAAACCTGCCCGATCTGGCCCGGCGCGCCGCTCCGCGCCCATTGGGGTATCGAGGATCCGGCCGCCGCCGCGGAGCCAGATTGGGACGCTGCCTTTCAGACCGCCTATGCGCGGCTGGAGCGCCGCGCGCTGGCCTTCCTTGATCTGCCGCTGGAGACGCTGGATCGTGACAGCCTGTGCCAGGAGCTGACACGCATCGGAGAGCTGCCATGACCACGCAGAAGCTGATGGCCGAGGGGCTAGGCACCTGTTTCCTGCTGATTGGCGTCGTGGGCTCCGGCATCATGGCCGAAACCCTGTCGGGCGGAAATGTCGGGCTGGCGCTGCTGGCCAATGCGGTGGCAACCGGCGCGATGCTCTATGTGATCATCACCACGCTGGGGCCGATCTCGGGCGCGCATTTCAATCCGGCTGTGACGCTGGCCTTTGCGCTGCGCGGTGACCACAGCTGGCGCGCGGTTCCGCCCTATCTGGCGGCGCAGATCATAGGGGGCATCCTCGGCGTCTGGGCAAGCCACGTGATGTTCGATCTGTCGATCCTGCAAAGCTCCAGCACAATGCACCGAAACGGTATGGCCCAGTGGTTCTCCGAAATCCTCGCGACATTTGGATTGCTCTTCGTGATCTTCGGCGGGTTGCGATCGCGGCCCGAGGCCGTGCCGACGCTGGTCGCCTTCTACATCACAGGTGCCTATTGGTTCACTTCCTCCACCAGCTTTGCCAATCCGGCGGTCACCATTGCACGCGGGTTCAGCGACACCTTCGCCGGGATCTACCCCGGCCATATCCTGATGTTCATCGTGATGCAGGTGATCGGCGTCGGGCTGGCGCATCTGCTCTTGCCGCGCCTGTTCCGTCCCAGCTGACCCCGCCCCTGACGCGAACCCGGATCCCGGCAGAGATTGGCACCGATCCCGTCAGCCGCCTCTTGCTATAGCTGCGCCCCGGCCGGTCCACCCCGTGCCGGGGCGCAGCACGTCTGACGCGGACTTTCTTTTTTTGCAAAAAATGCTAGCATAAATACCCACGCGCAATTTTGACCCGGAGGGACCCCCCCATGCCTGTTCAAACAGCCCGCGCCAGCTGGTTCGACAGGATGCCCCGTCTCAAGCAACGGTTTCCGCATCTGCAAACTCGCTCGGCCCCATCCCTGTTCGACGACAAGGATAAGTTTGTGGCTTATCTCGCCCGAACGCACCATCTGACGCTGACCGAAGCGCGTGAGGAAGTGGATGATTTTCTCTACACGGAAAGCCTGCACCGCGAGCTGGAGCATCAGCTGAACTGATCTCTGATCCCGCATGGCTTAGGCACGCGCCAGGCGATGGCGGTTGCCTTGGTGGCGCGCGAACGTCTGCAACCTAAATCATCCTGATTGCATCAGGCTGAGCATGGTCCGGCAGCGCGCGCGGCCCCCGCTGCGCCTGCGATGATCAGGACAGGGATGTCACCCAGAGGATACTGGCGTCTTCGTCGCTGAGCGAAATCACGTTATGGCCCATCGCCGCATCATAATAGGCGCTGTCACCGCGCCGCATTTCGATCGGTTCATAGAACTCGGTATAGAGCCGCACGACGCCGGTCAGCACGTATAGGAATTCCTCGCCATCGTGGCGCACCCAACCATCAAACTCGTCCATCGAGCGCGCCCGAACGCGGGCGCGATAAGGCAGCATCCGCTTGCGCGTCAGGCTGTCGGCCAAGAGTTCATGTTCGTAGGTGGTGGTCGCATGGGCAGACCCCTGACCGGTCTTTGTGACCGTCAGACGCCCGTTCACCTGATCCCGCTGCGGCTGCGTAAACAGCTGTGGAACCGAGATCTGAAGCCCGACGGCAAGCTTCTTCAACGCCTCGTAAGTCGGTGACATCTGGCCATTTTCGATCTTTGACAGGGTCGATCGGGCCAGGCCGGCCTGATTGGCCGCATGTTCCAATGTCCAGTCCCGCGCCTTGCGCAGCTCACGCACACGGGCGCCCAGATCCAGCGGCTCGGTTTCGGCAGCCTCGCCCGACGCACGGGCAATAGTGATGAGCGATTTTGGATCACGAGAGGTCATGCTTTTTCCTATAGGCCGGGGCGCGCCATCTTGCAACGCGTGGATTGCCAAGTTAGCCAATCGACATGCAATCCCTGTTTGACAGCGGGCCCTTCGCGCCCTGCCCCGCGCCGTTCAATCTGGCTGACCACGTGCTTTACCAACGTGGGTCGGCCCAACCTGCCGCCGCGGATGCCATGGCACTTGCGGTTCTGGCGGTTCAGGCAAACGCCGAAGCGTCGACGTCACCGGGCCAGCAGCCAAGCCCCCAGGTGCAGTCCTGGACCTATGGAAACCTGCGGGCCGCTGTGCGTGGAACCGGTACGGGATTGCTGGCGCAAGGTTTGAAACCCGGCGACCGGGTGTTGCTGCGCCTTGGCAATACGCCGATCTTTCCGATCGCCTATCTGGGCGCCATTGCCGTGGGTCTGGTGCCGGTCCCCACGTCATCGCAGCTGACCGAACCGGAGGTGGCACGTATTATCGACGACCTGTCTCCGGCCGCTGTGCTGCGCGATCCCGAGGTTCGGTCGGTACCACATCCCCACGAGATTGACCGCGACTCACTTGAGGCAATGCAGCGCCACGCTCCGGCAGAAGACAGGTTTCAGATACCCCTCGGCGACCCTGATCGGCCCGCTTATATCGTCTATACCTCCGGAACCGGCGGAAATCCGCGCGCGGTTGCCCATGCCCATCGCGCCATCTGGGCGCGGCAGATGATGATCCGCCACTGGTATGATCTGCGCCCCGACGACCGGCTGCTGCATGCCGGGGCCTTCAACTGGACCTTCACCCTCGGCACCGGTCTGATGGACCCCTGGAGTATCGGCGCGACAGCTCTGATCCCCTTGGAGGGCACGCCAGTGACCGCGTTGCCGTAGCTGTTGCGTCAGCATCGCGCCAGCCTCTTTGCCGCCGCGCCCGGTGTCTATCGCAAGCTGCTGCAAGCTGACGGGTTGCCTGATCTTCCGGCCCTGCGCCATGGTCTGTGCGCCGGGGAAAAGCTATCGGGCCAACTGGCTCGGAGCTGGCATCAGACCACCGGCACGCAGCTCTATGAGGCCTTTGGCATGTCTGAGTGCTCCACCTTCATCTCCTCGGATCCGGCGCGTGATCGCGATGCGGCTGAGGTCGGCGATACCCTGGGGTGGCCGCAGCCGGGGCGACGGGTTGCCATCCTCGATCCTGACGGCAATCCGGTCCCCCGCAACACCCCCGGCGTCATTGCCATTGATCGCCACGATCCCGGGCTGATGCTGGGCTATGTCAACGCGCCCGAGGCCACCAGGGACCGCTATAGGGGCGACTGGTTCCTGACCGGTGACCTTGGCGAAATGATGGGAGATGGCCAGATCCGCTACCTCGGTCGCAATGATGACGTCATGAATGCAGGCGGCTATCGCGTCTCCCCGCTGGAGGTGGAGGCCGCGCTGATGGCCCACCCCGATCTGGAACAGGTTGCCGTCACCTCGGTCGAGGTGAAACCCGACACTCATATTATCGTCGCGTTCTACACCGGTGCCAAAGACGTGACCGCCGAGGCGCTATCGACTTTTGCCAAGACCCGGCTGGCACGATACAAACAGCCCCGCGCCTATCTGCGCCTCGACGCGCTACCCAGCGGAGCCAACGGAAAACTGCTGCGGCGCGCCCTGCCCGATTGCTATATTCGACACCAAAGGACCCCGTCATGAGCCTCGTTAAGCTGGATATCCTGTCCGATCCGATCTGCCCCTGGTGCTATATCGGCAAGACCCACCTGGACAAGGCGCTGGCCGACGTCGGCGATCATCCGTTTGTCATCGAGTGGCATCCGTTCCAGCTGAACCCTGACATGCCACACGAAGGCATGGATCGGCGCGCCTATCTTGAGGCGAAATTCGGCGGCAAGGATGGCGCGGTCCGGGCCTATGCCCCGGTCGTTGAACACGCCAGCGCCGCCGGTCTGGAGATCAATTTTGAGGCCATGGAGCGCACCCCCAACACGCTGGACGCCCATCGGCTGATCCACTGGGCCGGGATCGAAGGCAAACAGGGCGCCGTGGTCGATGCTTTGTTTGACGCCTATTTCGTCAAAGCGCTGGATATTGGCGACGCCGAGGTCCTCGCCGATATCGCCGAAGCGGCCGGCATGGACCGGGCCGTCACCCTGCGCCTCTTGTCCGGCGACACAGACGCCGAGGAGATCCGCAGCCGCGATGCCCATTCGCGCAAGATGGGGATCACATCTGTCCCGACATTTGTGGTGGCCAATCAGCACGCCGTTCCCGGCGCCCAACAGCCCGAACTGTGGAAACAGGTTATCGCCGACATTCAGGCTCAGCTGGACCAGGACGCCGCTCCAAACGCGGATCCGACCTGAGGGTCGCACGGTAACACACTGAAATACTATAAAAAACAATGAAACTGGATCGCTGACCTCTGGCGGTCCGCTTCGCGTCTGGCTTACGACGCATAAAGATGCACATAATACTGTGCGCCCCCGCTTCTGGCCCAATCCCGGTGGATATGTTAGCGCGGACAAAGTGACGCCCAGACAGCGCCCGATTACCGGGGCTCCTGATGTGTCACCAGAGGTTTCAAATGACAAAAGATATTCACATCAGCATGTCAAAAGCTGAGTTCATTGCCCTGATTGCGATGATGTTCGCAACCGTTGCATTTTCCATCGACGCCATGCTGCCAGCCCTGCCCGAAATCGGTCAGACGCTCAGCCCTGACAACCCCAACCGTGCGCAGCTGGTCATTGCCGCCTTCGCGCTTGGCATGGGGATCGGGACTTTCTTTACAGGCCCGCTTTCCGATGCCTTTGGGCGCAGGACGGTCATTTTTGCTGCGGCTGCTCTTTATATTCTCGCCGCGCTGGCGGCCTACGCCAGCTCTTCTATCGAAATGCTGCTGCTCAGCCGTGTGGTCATGGGGCTTGGCGCTGCCGGTCCGCGTGTCGTGGCTCTGGCCATCGTGCGCGATCTCTATTCCGGCCGGGAAATGGCGCGGATGATGTCCATTGCCATGCTGATCTTCACCCTGGTCCCGGCCATCGCACCGATGCTGGGGGCTGGTATTATCCTGCTGACAAGCTGGCGCGCGATCTTCCTGGCCTTTGCGCTATTTGCGATCATCATCATCCTGTGGATGGGGCTGCGCCTGCCCGAACCCCTGCCGCGAGAAAATCGCCGTCCGTTCCGCCTGCCAAGCCTGCTGGCCGCCGTGGCCGAGATGCTCCAGCACCCGACCGTCCGGCTGTCAATGATGGTCCAGTGCCTGTGCCTGGCGATGCTGTTTTGCATGATCACATTGGTGCAGCCGATCTTTGACGTGGTTTTTGACCGCGCGGCCAGCTTCCCCTTCTGGTTTGGCTTCATTGCCGTGATGTCTGGCACTGGCAGCCTGATCAATGCCTCCGTTGTGGTCCGCCTTGGGATGCGGCGCATGGTGACCTGGGCGCTGGGGGGGCAGATCCTGCTGTCAGCGATCATGCTGAGCCTGGGCACGCTGAACCTGCCGAATGATGTGATGTTCGGCCTCTTTGTGGCCTGGCAGACAAGCGTCTTTTTCATGGCTGGGCTGACCCTAGGCAACCTCAACGCAATGGCGATGGAACCGATGGGTCATATTGCAGGTATGGCAGCCTCGATCGTCGGGGGGGTCTCCACCGTCTTTGCTGCCGCTGCGGCTGCAACCGTCGGGCTTCTGTTTGACGGCTCCATTGCGCCACTGACCGGGTCGATCCTGCTCATGGTCGCCGCAGGCTTTGTCATCATGCTGCATATGGCGCGGGTTGAGAACCGGATCGCAGCCGAATAATCCCGCCCCCAAGAGAATGAAAAGCAAAGCCCCTCCAAAATGTTGGAGGGGCTTTCTCACGTTCTCACTT
This sequence comes from Phaeobacter sp. JH204B, assembly GCF_048055755.1. Lineage (NCBI taxonomy): Bacteria > Pseudomonadati > Pseudomonadota > Alphaproteobacteria > Rhodobacterales > Roseobacteraceae > Phaeobacter > Phaeobacter sp. JH204B. The sequence goes on along the minus strand of NZ_JAYMXF010000009.1, from coordinate 194,288 downwards.
CAGGCCGATCAGATCAGGCCGATCAGCTGGTTTTGGCCCTGGCCTTCTTCTTCTCGGCAACCACTTTTTCCGCCAGATCCCGCGCGATGGCAAAGGCACCTTTGATCTTGTCGCCGTCTTTCTTCCAGTCCCGACGGACGACAATCTTGTTGTCTTTCACCTTGGCCAGCCCATCCTGGGCCTGGATGAAGTCCACCAGCCCCTGGGGTGATGCGAATTTATCGTTGTGGAACTGGATCGTTGCCCCCTTGGGCCCGCCGTCCAGTTTGGCAATGCCAGCGCGTTTGCACATTGCCTTGATCCGCACCACCAGCATCAGCGTATTGACCTCCTTCGGCAGCGGACCGAAACGGTCGATAAGCTCCGCCGCAAAGCCTTCCAGCTCCACCTTGGTGCTAAGGTCGGAAAGCCGACGATACAGACCCAGACGCACATCCAGATCGGGTACGTACTCCTCTGGGATCAGGACCGGCACCCCTAGGTTGATCTGTGGCGCCCATTGATCATCGCTGCCGGTCAACCCTTCCAGCTCACCAGATTTGATCTTGGCAATCGCCTCTTCCAGCATGGACTGATAAAGCTCATAGCCCACATCACGCATCTGGCCGGATTGCTCCTCGCCCAGGAGGTTGCCAGCGCCGCGAATGTCCAGATCCTGTGACGCCAGAGAGAACCCCGCGCCCAGCGTATCCAGCGACCCCAGCACCCGCAGGCGTTTCTCTGCTCCGGGTGTCAGACGCACCCGCGGCTTGGTCGTGAGATAAGCATAGGCGCGCGTCTTTGACCGGCCCACGCGGCCCCGGATCTGATAGAGCTGCGCCAGACCAAACATATCGGCACGATGCACGACCATCGTATTGGCGGTCGGAATATCGAGGCCGGACTCCACGATTGTGGTCGCCAGCAGAATGTCGAACTTGCCATCGTAAAAGGCATTCATCCGGTCATCCAGATCCCCGGCGGCCAGCTGGCCGTGGGCGATGACGTAGCTCAGCTCGGGCAGCTGCTCCTTCAGAAAGGCTTCGACATCGGGCAGATCGGTGATGCGCGGCACCACGTAAAAGCTTTGCCCGCCACGATAATGTTCCCGCAGTAGCGCCTCGCGGATGGTGACGGCGTCAAACTCGCTGACATAGGTGCGGATCGCCAGACGGTCCACCGGCGGTGTGCCGATGATCGAGAGGTTCCGCACCCCGGTGAGGCTCAGCTGAAGCGTACGCGGAATCGGCGTCGCGGTCAGCGTCAGGACGTGAATGTCGCTGCGCATCTGTTTCAGCCGTTCTTTATGCGCGACCCCGAAATGCTGTTCCTCGTCGATGATCAGCAGGCCAAGGTTCTGAAACCGGATCGATTTGGCCAAAAGCGCATGGGTGCCAACCACGATATCAACCGTTCCGCGAGCCATGCCTTCGCGGGTTTTCGCCGCTTCCTTTGCTGAAACAAAGCGTGACAACTGCCTGACTTCCAAGGGAAAACCACGAAACCTCTGGGAAAAAGCCGCCGCATGTTGACGGGCAAGCAGCGTCGTCGGCGCGACAATAGCCACCTGCACGCCGGACATCGCCGCAATGAAGGCCGCGCGCATCGCAATCTCGGTCTTGCCAAATCCAACGTCACCGCAGATCAGACGATCCATCGGCGAGCCGGACTGCAAATCCTCCATCACCTCGGCAATGGCACGCAGCTGGTCGTCGGTCTCCTGATAGGGGAAACGGGCGGAGAATTCCTCCCAGGCGTGCGGCGGCGGATCCATCATCGGCGCCTTGCGCAGCGCCCGTTCTGCGGCCACACGGATCAGCCGATCCGCCATCTCGCGGATGCGTTCCTTTAGCTTGGCCTTCTTGGCCTGCCAGGCACCGCCGCCGAGCCGATCCAGAAGCCCCTCGTCGTGGCCGTATTTGGACAGCAGTTCAATGTTTTCGACCGGCAGGTACAGCTTTGATTGTTCTGCATATTCCAGCAGAATACACTCATGCGCCGCGCCAGCGGCGGTCACCACCTCCAGACCCTTGTAGCGGCCAATCCCATGGTCCACATGCACCACCAGATCACCGGGGCTGAGCGATTGGGTTTCAGTGAGGAAATTCTCGGCCTTGCGCCGCTTCTTGGGCGCGCGGATCAGCCGGTCACCCAGCACATCCTGTTCGGAAATCACTGTCAGATCGGCGGTCTCGAATCCGTGCTCCAGCGCCCAGACCGCCAGATGCAACCCAGATTTGCCGATCCGGGTGCCATCGCGGATCGCGATCACCTCGGCCAGGCCCTCATCCTCGATCAGGCCGGTCAAACGCTCTCGGGCGCCCTCTGAATAAGAGGCAACAACCACCGGACCCACCTGCAAACGCGCTTTAATATGATCTGCCAGCGCACTGAACAAGCTCACATTTTCCAGCTGTCGCTCCGGCGAGAAATTGCGTCCGATCCGCCCACCGGCATCAATCACCCCCGGCCCGCTGGCCTGTGGCAGCGGATGGAACTGGATCACCCGGTGATCCGCGATCGCGGCCTCCCAAGCGGCATCATCCAGATACAGCAGCCCCGGCGGCACCGGTTTATAGACGGTATCCATCCGCCCCTTCTGCGCCATCGCGATCTTGCGCGTCTCATATTGGTCCGCGATGCTGTCCCAACGCGCCAACCGAGCCGGTGTCACCTGATCGTCCAATGTCACCGTGGCTGACGGCAGATAGTCGAAGAGCGTTTCCAACCGCTCATGAAAGAACGGCAACCAATGCTCGATGCCCTGGTATTTTCGCCCGGCTGAAACCGCCTCGTAAAGCGGATCATCGGTGCCCGCTGCGCCAAACTCAATCCGGTAGTTCTGCCGAAACCGGGTCACCGCCGCCTCATCAAGGATCACCTCGGAAACCGGCGCCAATTCAACCACGCTCAGCTTTTCGGTGGTCCGCTGGGTGGCGGGATCAAACCGCCGGGCCCCATCCAGCACATCCCCAAAGAGATCCAGCCGCACCGGACCGCTCTGTCCCGGCGGATAGATATCAATGATACCGCCCCGCACCGCAAAATCTCCCGGCTCCATCACCGTCGGGCTCTTGGTGAATCCCATCCGTGTGAGGTAGCTGCGCAGCGCCTCCTCGTCGATGCGACGGTCCACTTCGGCGGTAAAGGCGGAATCCTTCAGAACCTGTCGTGCAGGCACCCGCTGGGTCGCCGCATTCAGCGTGGTGAGCAACACAAATTGCCCCGGCATCTGATGCACAAGCGCCGCCAGCGTCGCCATCCGGGCCGCGGCAATATCTGCATTGGGCGACACACGGTCATACGGCAGGCAATCCCAGCCCGGAAAGCTGATCACCGGCATGTCGGGCGCAAAAAAAGCCAGCGCCGCCCGGGTCGCTTCCATCCGCTTGTCGTCGCGCGCCACATGCAGGACAGGACCATTGCTGCTGGCCGCCTCTTTCAGGATCAGCCGCGCATCAAAACCTTCTGGTGCGCCGCCCGCGGTGATTGCCCGTTGCGCCATCTACGTCTCTCTTTCGTCGTCTGCCCGCAGGCGATTAGCCGAGGAACCCGATTTGAAGGTTCTGATACATGCCCCAGAGCGCGGTGACAAAAATCGCCACCATCCCCACCAGCTGAATGAACAGCCGGCTGAGGGTCAGCTGCCGGATCAGGGTTTCCCCCGCCAGCCCTTCGCGGTGGATCCGGCGCGCGGAGTTCCAGTTAATTAGGCCGACAAACCCCATGGGAAAGGCCAGCAGGAACACGGCCTGGGCAAATTCAACACCGTAGTAAAACCCCAGCATCCCCAGCATGGCGAGCACAAAACAGGTCATGCCCAGTACCCAGTGGCCCGATACATCGGTGATATACATCATCCGGTTCACATTGACCCGCGCAATCGCCTCCAGATCCAGCGCTGCCTGTCCACCCTGCTTGCGGGCGCGGTACACCATGTCAAACGGCACCCCCATCACCCAATGGCTGGCAGAGGACCAGACAACGGCCAGCGCGATCCAATACCACAGGTTGGAAAAGGACCGCAGATCAATCAGCTCGGTCAAGGTATGAAACAGATCCACTGCGCGGCCCTTCTCTCGTCCAGTCTTTGCGCCCCTATATCCCCCGCGCGGCGCCCTGGCACAAGGGGTGGCCCCGCGCCGCAATAAGATGGGGACATTTGGCGCGGCGAATCTGTCACTTGTCGCCGCCGTCATTCCATGCGACCCAAAGGGAGACCACCGCGACCGCCCCCGGTCGCGCCAAAGACCTGCGAGGACCCGATGAAGCCGACCGTCGCCCCATTTCCCGCTGCCCGTCCACGCCGACTGCGCAGCACCTCTGCCCTGCGCAATCTGGTGCGTGAAACCACCTTGACCAGCGACGATCTGATCTGGCCGGTTTTTGTCCGTGACGGCGAGGCGATCGAAGAGCCGATCCCCTCCATGCCTGGTGTTACCCGGCGCAGCATCGACAAGGTGGCCGAAGCCGCCGTCGAGGCGCAGGCGCTTGGTATTCCGGCGATCTGTCTGTTTCCCTATACCGACCCCGCGCTCAAGACCGAGGATTGCGCAGAAGCCTGGAGCCCCGACAATCTGGTCAACCGCGCCATCCGCGCCATCAAATCCGCCGCACCGGATATAGCGGTGATGACCGATGTGGCGCTGGATCCCTATAATATCAACGGCCATGACGGCTATGTCGTCGATGGCGAAATCGTCAACGACGAAACCGTCGAGGCGCTGGTCAAGATGACCGTGGCCCAGGCCGATGCCGGTGCCGATATCATTGGCCCCTCCGACATGATGGATGGTCGTATCGGCGCCATGCGCCGCGCGCTTGAAGCGGCGGGCCACCGCAATGTCACCATCCTGTCCTATGCGGCCAAATACGCCTCCGCATTCTACGGACCCTTTCGCGATGCCGTCGGCGCCTCCGGCGCGCTAAAGGGGGACAAGAAGACCTATCAAATGGACCCGGGCAATACCGATGAGGCGCTGCGTATGATCGAACGCGATCTGAGCGAAGGCGCCGATATGGTGATGATCAAACCGGGGCTGGCCTATCTCGACATCTGTCAGCGGGTGAAATCCACTTTTGGCGCACCCACCTTTGCCTATCAGGTCTCCGGCGAATACGCGATGATCGAGGCCGCTGCGCAGAATGGCTGGATCGACGGCGAACGCATCATGATGGAAAGCCTCATGGCCTTCAAACGGGCGGGCTGCGATGGCGTGCTGAGCTATTACGCCCCGGCTGCGGCGCGGTTGCTGAACGGCTGATCCGCATCGGACCGGTGGCCGCTTTCGTGCATTGCGCGGGCAGCGGATCGCCTAAAATTGACGGCAGGAAGCCGCTGATTGCGGCGGTCGCAGTGATGACAGACGGCAGCTTTCCGCGTATACCATGCCACAGAGCCAGAGAACTGGCCGCAACTGAACAGTGACAGGCCGAAATGACAGCCCGCGCGGCGCCGGCCCCAGAAAACAGGCAAACAAGATGAGCAGCTCTTATTCTTCCCGTTTGACCCGGCGCGGTTTTGCGCTTGGCGCCCTCGCCGGTGCCGGTGTCACCGCCGCCTGCGGCAATGGCATCGGCAACAGCAATGCCAGCAAGATCGACGCCCGCGTCGATGCAACTCTCAGCCAGATGTACAGCCAATACCCCGGCGCCGTCGCGCTGGCCGAAAAATCAACCGGCATGCTGGTGATGCCACTGGTGACCGAGGCAGGCTTCCTTGTCGGCGGTGCCTTCGGTCGCGGCGCGCTGCGCATCGACGGCGTAACGGTGGACTATTATTCCACCGTAAAGGGGAATGCAGGCCTGCAGATCGGCGCACAGCAATACGCCCATGTGCTGTTCTTCATGACCCAGGAAGCACTGTCGAACTTCCGCCGCTCCTCCGGCTGGGCCGCAGGCGCCGATCTGGAATATGTGATCCGCGACGAAGGCGACTCGCTGGCCGCCGATACCAATACGCTGAACAGCCCTATCCTGGCAGCGGTCTTCGGACAGGCAGGGCTGCGTCTTGGCGCCACCCTGGAAGGCACCAAATACACCCGCATTATCCCCTGATCCCTGCCCGCGCGCCCCGGCGGAGCGGATCAGCCAAGCTGGCAACGCGCGCAGCATGAAACAGGGTTTCGACTGTCGCGCGGCTGCCTATCTTCTGGCCCGAAATATCCCCGCCGGAGGCATGGCCTTTCCATCAGGAAAGGCCATTTTCATACCGACCTACTCAAAGGCCTTCAGGCGTTTGAACAGGCTGGAGGTGTCCCAGCGGCCGCCACCCAGTTTCTGGACATCTTTGTAGAACTGATCGACCAGCGCCGTAACCGGCAGGCTCGCGCCGGTTTCCTCCGCCGCATCCAGACAAATGCCCAGATCCTTGCGCATCCAATCGACCGCAAACCCATGCTCGAAGTGATCGTCCAGCATGGTCTCATGCCGATTGACCATCTGCCAGCTGCCTGCCGCACCCTGGCTGATCACTTCCACCACAGCCCGACCATCCAGCCCCGCCTTCTCGGCGAAATGCAGCGCCTCGCTCAGCCCCTGAACCAGCCCGGCGATGGCAATCTGGTTGCACATCTTGGTCATCTGGCCAGCGCCGCTGTCGCCGATCCGGCGGCAGATCCGCGCATAGGCGCCGATGATGGGCTCTGCCTTGTCATAGGCGGCCTGATCGCCGCCGCACATGACCGAGAGCACGCCATTCTCCGCCCCCGCCTGTCCGCCGGAAATCGGCGCATCGACAAAAGCCAGATCCAGATCCGCCGCAGCGCCATATAAGTCGCGCGTGACCTTCGCCGATACAGTGGTGTGATCGACAAAGATCGCCCCCGCGTCCATGCCGCCAAAGGCACCGTCATCGCCCAGGCAGACGCTGCGCAGATCATCGTCATTGCCAACGCAGGCCATCACGAACTCAGCCCCTGCCGCGGCCGCACGCGGCGTTGCGGCGGCGCGGCCACCATGTTCCTTGGCCCAAGCCTCTGCCTTGGCCGCAGTGCGATTATACACCGTGACCTCGTGACCGGCGGCCACCAGATGACCGGCCATCGGATAGCCCATCACTCCCAAACCCAAGAATGCAATCTTCGCCATCTGCTTTCCCCCTGATGCGTCTTGTCCTATGTTGGCGCCACCCTAGCAGCCGCGCCGCCCGGTGCAATCTGCGAGGGCGACAATCTGCGCCATAACCGGGCCAATAACGCCAAAAACCTGAGGAAACGCACCACCGATGGGACTTCTCTTTCGCTGGCTCCTGCGCCTTGCCGCCGCTTTGATTCTGCTTCTGGTGATGGGGCTTGGTCTGGTCTATTTCCTCGCCGCGCAATCCCTGCCCGACTACGACAAGGAGATCACCCTGCCCGGCCTCCTCGCACCGGTGGAGATCGTGCGTGACAATGCCAATGTGCCGCATATTTTCGGCAGCTATGGCGCCAGCGATGAAGATGTCTATTTCGGTCTCGGCTATGCCCATGCGCAGGATCGCCTGTGGCAGATGACCACCCTGCGCCGCACCGCCATGGGCCGCCTGTCGGAGATCTTTGGCAGCCGCACCGTACAGGTCGACACGCTGATCCGGCGGCTGGACATCTACCGGCTGGCGCAGCAGTCGGTCGCCGCGCAGACGCCTGAGACGATGACCGCCCTGCGCGCTTATTCCGCAGGGGTCAATGCCCGGCTGCAAGAGATCAACGAGGATGCGCTGGGGCGCGGCGCACCTGAGATGTTCCTGTTCAATGTGCCCATGGCGCCCTGGCAGCCCGCCGACAGTATCGCGGTTATGAAACTGATGGGCCTCAAGCTATCAGGGCACATGCAGGAGGAAATCCTACGCGCCCGTACCTCTCTGGCGCTGCCGGATCCCAGCCGACTGAAGGACATCCTGCCCGATGCCCCCGGCAATGGCGTGGCGGCCCTGCCGGAATATGCCGCGCTGTTTCCACAGCTGCCCCGTCATGCCAGCACCAGCAGCGATGGCAGCCAGACGCTGCCCTTCATGCCGATTGCGCCGCGCGGGCTGGCCGGCGCCTCCAACGCTTGGGCTGCGGCACCCAGCCGGTCGGCGGCGGGCGGCACGCTGCTTGCCAATGATCCGCATCTGGAGCTGACGGCACCCGGTCTGTGGTATCTGGCGCGGCTGGAACTCGGCACCGGCGGTGTCATCGGCGCCACCATTCCCGGCATTCCCGCTGTGATCTCCGGCCGCTCGAACCTGCTGGGCTGGGGGGTGACCTCCTCTTATATGGATGATCAGGATCTGTTCATCGAACAGCTGAACCCGGACAATCCCGAGGAATACAAGACCGCCGACGGCTTCAAGCGGTTCACCAGCCGCCCTTCGATCATCAATATCAAGGATGAGACGCCGGTCACCCTGACCCTGCGCTGGACCGACAATGGCCCGGTGCTGCCCCGCTCGCTGTTCGATCTTGCGTCGATCACACCGCCCGGTCATGTGGTCAGCCTCGGCTGGACCGGCCTTAGCGGGCAAGACACCTCGATGAGCGCCGCACTCGAGCTGATGCGGGCCAATACGGTCGCAGAGGCGATCGCAATCGGCGAAGGCTATTTCGCCCCCTCTCAGAACCTGACCCTTGCCGACAGGACCACGGTCGCGCTCAAAACCGTGGGCGCCATACCGCAGCGCGACGCACGGCATCAAAGCCAGGGCCGGATGCCGAGCCAGGGCTGGCGCCCCGAGAACCAGTGGCAGGGCCGCGCACCCTATGCCGCCAACCCGGAATTTGTCTCGCCCATCGGCGGCATTCTCGGCAATACCAACAACAAGCTACTGGACCGCCCCTTCCCCAACCATGTGTCCCACACCTGGGGCGATACCCAGCGGATCAACCGCTGGAAAAAGCTCATGCAGGACCGCCAGGTCCATACCCGTGACAGCTTTATCGAGGCACAGCTCGACACCGTGTCCTATACCGCGCGCACCCTGCTGCCGCTGATTGGTGCCGATCTGTGGTTCACGGGAGAGGCCGCCCCCGAGGGTACCCGCGAACGTCAGCGCCAGATCGCCCTGACCCTGCTGTCAGAGTGGAACGGTGAGATGAACGAACATCTGCCGGAACCGCTAATCTATGCCGCCTGGGTTCGGGCTTTGCAGAAACGCCTGATCACCGACGATCTCGGCCCGCTGGCTGCTGAGTTCACGCAGGTCGATCCGCTGTTCCTTGAACGGGTCTTCCGCGATGTCGAAGGCGCCTCGGTCTGGTGCGATATCCGCCAAAGCGCACCTACAGAGAGCTGCACCGAATTGGCCCGCCTGGCCGTTGATGATGCACTGATCTGGATCGAAGAAACCTATGGGACCGCATTGGAATCCTTGCGCTGGGGCGATGCCCATCAGGCCACCCAGAACCACGAAGTGCTGGGCGACGTGCCCCTGCTGCGGGTTTTTGTAAACATCCGTCAGTCCACCAGCGGCGGCGACAACACGCTGCAACGCGGGCTGACCTCCGGCAAAGGCGAGCACCCGTTCAGCAACGTTCACGCCGCCGGCTATCGGGGGGTCTATGATTTTGCCGATCCTGACAGCTCCGTTTTCATCACCGCCACCGGCCAATCCGGCCATTTCCTGTCGCGGCACTACGACGACATGTCCCAACTCTGGCGGCGCGGCGAATATATCCCGATGTCACTGGACGAGGATTTGGCCCGGGCAGCAGCCGTTGGTATCACCCGGCTGATCCCCGCGGCCCCCGCGGAATGAGGCGGGCGATCCGGCGCCCGTCGCTAAACGTATCTGGTTCAAAACAAAATACCCCGCAACCGGTCCGGTTGCGGGGTATTTTCTAGACGAACTGCGCGACCTGATCAGAGCGCCGCGAAGCGATTCTTCTGTGTCTCGGTCCACAGAACAGTCAGCTCAAACCCGGTATCGGTCTGGGTTTCGCTTTGCACAACATCCTGTTCAAACAACCAGGCACGCTGCTTTCCTTGCGCGAATGTCAGGGTGATATCATCCTCATGCCGGATCAGCCGCAGCTTGTCGGTGATATCCGCCAACAGCCCATCCAGCCCCTCGCCGGTGATCGCAGAGATGGCATGAATGCCCTCTTCACGCTCCGCGCGCTGGCGGCGGGCCTCGGCCTCTTCCTCATCCAGAAGATCAAGCTTGTTCCAGACCTCAATCCGCGCACGGCTGTCATCAACCCCGAGCGAGGTCAGAATGCTCTCGACATCCGCCGCCTGGTTCTGGGTCTCATCATGGCTGATATCGCGTACATGCACGACCACATCGGCGGCCAGCACCTCTTCCAGCGTTGCCCGGAACGCAGCAACAAGCTCGGTCGGCAGATCAGAAATAAACCCAACCGTATCCGACAGGATGATTTCCGGCCCATCCGGCAGCTCAACCCGGCGCATGGTCGGATCCAGCGTGGCAAAGAGCATGTCCTTTGCCATCACCTCGGCACCGGTCAGCCGGTTGAAAAGCGTCGATTTTCCGGCGTTGGTATAGCCCACCAGCGCCACAATCGGATAGGGAATCTTGGCCCGTGCTGCGCGATGCAGCGTCCGGGTTTTCACCACCTTGCCCAACTGCCGGCGCAGCCGAACAAGCTGCTCGTCAATGGCGCGCCTGTCGGCCTCGATCTGGGTTTCGCCGGGTCCGCCGACAAATCCCAATCCGCCACGCTGCCGCTCCAGGTGGGTCCAGGCCCGCACCAGTCGCGTGCGCTGATAGCTGAGTGCCGCCATTTCAACCTGCAACACCCCCTCACGGGTGCGCGCTCGGTCCGAGAAGATCTCGAGGATCAGCCCGGTCCGGTCAAGGATTTTGACCTTCCAGGCCTTCTCAAGGTTGCGCTGCTGAACCGGCGACACCGGGCCGTCGATCAGGACCAGCTCCACCTCTTCGGCCTGGAACATCGCCTTCAGCTCTTCGATTTTCCCGGATCCAAACAGCATCCCCGCATGCGCCTTTGGCAGGCGCACGACGGCCGATCCGATCACCTCGATGTCGGGCAGAGCCTCGGCCAATGACACGCCCTCAGCAAGGGCGGACACCGGATCGCGGCGATCGCGGTCTGATTTGATATCGGGATGCACCACCCAGGCACGGGTGGGCGTCCGGTCATGCTCCATCAAGAGGCGTCTTCACCTTCATACAGGCTGATCGGCTGGGCAGGCATGATCGTCGAGATGGCGTGTTTGTAAACCAGTTGCGACTGCCCGTCCCGACGCAGCAGGACACAGAAATTGTCAAACCATGTGATCACACCCTGCAACTTTACGCCGTTGATCAGAAAGATGGTGACCGGAACCTTGGTTTTACGAACGTGGTTCAGGAAGGCATCCTGAAGATTCTGTCTGTCCGAAGCCATTATTATTATCTCGCCTTTGTTCTTGTCGCGCTGCGGACCAGCGCCCCGTTAATGAATACTATGAACGCAGATAGTCGGAGTTTCCACCCGAAAATTACTCATATGACGTCCACGGTAACCATGATTGATCAGCTGCGCCAGAGGTTTGGTGTCATAAGGGCAATGATCGCCAATGTTTCGAGCCGTCCCAACACCATGGCAAAGCACAGGATCAGTTTTGCGCTGGCTGTCAGATGGATCAGTGCGATGGGTTCGGATCCTGCGACCTCGGTCAGCGGGCCGGTTGTGGACAGGGTCGCAATGGTCAGGATCAGCGCCTGTTCGAAATCCGAACCAACTGCGGCCAGGCTGATGCTGATCACCGCCAGTGACAGCGCAAACAGCATGAAGAACACCCAGGCAACAAAAGCCCCGTTGCGTTGCAGTCGCCGATTGCCCTTGCCCTCGTTGCTGACGGAGGACGGATGCACCAGCCGTTCCATCTCGCGCAAGCCGTTCAGATAAAGCGCATAGACCCGCAGCAGTTTCACTCCGCCTGCCGTGGTGGCGACGCCGCCGCCGATCACCGCAAGCCCCAGTAGGATCATGCCCGGCGTATCCAGCCCCGACCATTGGCGGGCGGTTTCCCAGTCGGCGCTCTCGAACCCGGTGGTCGACAGGAAAGACAGCACGGTAAAAGTCGCCCCCCACCATGAGTGCAGCCCCTGCATCAGATCACTGGTGGTTGCGACATCAAAACTGGCGATCCAATGGCGCAGGAACAACAGCAGAGGCACGCCAAAGACGATCAGCAGGCCGATGCGGAACTCCGGGTCGCGATCCAACCGGCTATGGCCGCTGGTCACCGTATCGGTCGAAAACGTCAGCCGCGACAGGGCAAAGAACATGAACAGGAACATCACCATTTCCCCGGCGATACCACTGGCGCCATTCTCCACCCCGCCCACCGCCGAGATCCCGGAGGTGGCCAGCACCGACATCGCATGTCCCAGCGCAACAAGGGCGGTCTCGCCCGTGATGATCAACAGGATCCACAGTACCAGCGTCAGCCCGGCATAAAGCGGCGCCAGGGTTTTGGTCACCACCACCAGTTTGCGACGTGGATCAGCCCGCTGCATATGGAGCGGCGTCTCGGTGCCGCGTCCCGGCTCCCCCCGCGCGGTCACCTCAAATCCCCCCAGCGACAGCGGCGCCAGAATGGCCGAGGCCGCAACCCACATCAGCAGCCCACCCAGCCAGCCCACCATGGCCCGCCACAGATGTACGCTCGGCGGCAGGCGGTTGGGATCGGCAAATACATCCGCCCCGGTGGTGGTGATCGCGCTGACCATATCGAAATAGGCGTTGAGATAGCTGGTGTTGCCCAGGGCATCCTGCACCGGAACCGCCAGGAATGCGGGCAACACGGCAAAGCTCGCAAGCAGCGAGGTGAGCTGCCCCGGCATGCTGTACCGTGGCATCCGGTTGCCCATCGACAGCCCGACCAGCACAACCAGCATCAATCCCAGCACACCGGAATAGAAGAAACTGCGCGAGGTCTGGTGATCATCCAGGATCAGCGCGTGAACGGCAGGCACCCACATCGCCAGCGCGGCCACCATCAGGATCAGCAGAAAGAGCGGCAGACGCAGCAGGCCGCCTGTCTTTTCCATCGGCTGTTTGCGATGACGCGCCATGTTAGAAGAAGTCAATCGAGACCTGCATCAGGCGCTCAACCTCCGGCACATCCGCAGCCATGGCAAAGAGCGCGATCACATCGCCCTCCTCGATCCGCATTCCTCCGGTCGGCCGCATCACCTTACCGTTCTTGCTAACGGCGCCGACCAGCACCCCTTCGGGGAACGCGATGTCGCGGATCATCTGCCCGGCCATGGGAGAGGTCGACATCACCTCGGCCTCGATCACCTCGGCCTCGGCATCGCCGATGGAATAGACCTGTCGCACCCGGCCATAGCGGATGTGGCGCAGGATCGAGCTCACCGTTGTGGCCCGCGGATTGATATAGGCGTCGATCCCCAGCGGCGCCATCAGCGGCACCAGCGTCGGATCGTTGATCAGTGCAATCGCCAGCGGGCAGCCTTCGGCCTTGGCCCGCACAGCGGCCAGCATATTGACCTTGTCGTCATCGGTGACCGCCAGCATGGCGTCGGCCCGGTCGATCCCCGCCTCGATCATCAGGCTGCGATCCAGACCATCGCCGTTCAGCACGATGGTTCGCTCCAGCGTCTCGGCGGCGCGTTCGGCACATTTGCGGTTGCGCTCAATCATTTTGGCACGGGTGCGCCCAGTCCGGGCCTCCAGCGCCTTGGCCACCTCAAGCCCGACATTGCCGCCGCCAACGATCACAACGCGATCCTGACGTTTCTGTTGTTTGCCAAATACTTCGATTGTGCGGCTCACGTCATCAACATGGGCAAACACATAGGCGCTGTCCCCCACAAACAGCTGATCTCCCGGCTCTGGCGCAAACAGGGTGCCATCGCGGCGAATGCCCACAACGATGGCCCGCAGCGTCGAAAACAGATCCGTCAGCTGTCGCAGCGGCGTGTTGACCACCGGACAGTCCTCGTCAATCTGCACCCCCAGCAGCTGCGCTTTGCCGTCCATGAACATCTCTGTATCAAAGGCGGCAGGCGCCGAAAGACGCTGCATCGCAGCCGCTGCCACCTCGCGCTCGGGGCTGATCACCACATCAATCGGCAGGTGGTCGCGGCGGTAGAGATCCGAATAAATCGCTTCGAGATAGCTTTTTGAGCGCAGTCGCGCGATCTTGCGCTGGATCGAAAAGACCGAATGAGCCACCTGGCAGGTGACCATATTGACCTCATCCGAATGTGTGGCCGCAATGATCATGTCTGCGTCACGGGCACCGGCGCGGGTCAGCACGTCCGGGTAGGAGGCAAAGCCGGCAATCCCCTGCACATCCAGCGTATCCGTCGCGCGGCGCACCAGATCGGGATTGTTGTCCACCACGGTCACGTCATTGTGCTCCCCCGACAGGTGCCGGGCGATTTGCCAGCCGACCTGACCTGCGCCACAGATAATAACCTTCATGTGCTTGTTCCTCAGGGCGCTGCTGCGCGAAATCGCGCGTTTTGAATGACAGAAGCCGCCGGAACGGTCAATTCAATTGTCTTACCGCCCGTTCTGGCGCACAATCAAAGGATGTCCATAAGAAATCATATGCTTGCCGCACTGCTGGTGACATCAGCGCTGGCGGCCTGTGGCCCGGTTCCGGTCTATTACCGCGCCGGTGCGGATGTGGCCCGGCGCGATGCGGATCTCCTCGCCTGCGAGGTCAGCGCCCTGCGCGACGCCCCGGTGGCCACCCAGATCCGCCAGCACCCGCCAATCTTTCGCCCCGGTGGCGAGGTTTGCCGCAACGGGCGTTGCTATCACCGGGCCGGCTATTGGGAGGATGGCGGCATCTATACCGTGGATGTCAACGCCGATCTGCGCCAGCGGGTCGAGCGGTCCTGCATGGCCGCGAAGGGCTACGAAAACATCGCCGTAAAACGCTGCCCACAGTCGGTGGCGGATGCCGTCGGGGCGCGGCGCGCCGCAACCCTGCCTCAACTCAGCCAGACCTCCTGTGCGATCGAACGCCGTGGTCAGTCGCCACAAATTGTGGCGACGACGCCCTAAGGCTCAACCACGGCGTACCGAGCTTTCAGTCAGGAAACCCTGACAACCCACTGAAAAGCAGGGGATATGGCCTGAATCAGACCATATCCTCTTCGGTTTCCTTCTCAACATGCGCGATCCGCGCGCCTGCCTTGTTCGAGGTGACAACCCCCAGCGATTTCAGTTTGCGGTGCAAGGCAGAGCGTTCCATCCCGACAAAAGATGCGGTGCGGCTGATATTGCCGCCAAAGCGGTTGATCTGGGTCAGCAGATATTCGCGTTCAAACGCCTCGCGGGCCTCCCGCAGCGGCAGCGTCGCCAGCGCCCCGGAAAGCACAACCCGGCTCTGGTCATCAACCGCTTCTTCATCGCGGGGCAGATCCTTTGGCTCAATCGGACCGCTGCTTTCGCCAAGGATCAGAACCCGCTCCACCATGTTCTTCAACTGCCGCACATTGCCCGGCCACAGCATGGTCTGCATCAGGGCAATGGCATCCTCGCTGAGCTTGCGCAGCGGCAGGCCCTGGCTCTGGTTGAAATGCGCGATGAAATGATCCGCCAGCAGCGGAATATCCTCGCGCCGGTCGGCCAGCGAGGGCACCGGGATCGGCACCACATTCAGGCGGTGATAGAGCTCCTGACGGAAGCGATCCGCCTCAATCTCGCGCTCCAAGTCTTTGTTTGTCGCGGAAATAACCCGCAGGTCAACGCGTACCTTATCGGCCCCGCCAACCCGCTGGAACTGCTGATCCACCAGCACCCGCAGGATCTTTGACTGGGTCCCAAGCGGCATATCCGCCACCTCGTCAAAGAAGATCACGCCGCCATGCGCCTGTTCCAGCAGCCCGGGCTCAACTCCGCGTTCGGCGCTTTCCCGACCAAACAGCACCTCTTCCATACGGTCCGGCTCGATACTGGCGCAGTTCACCGTCACAAAGGGGGCCGAGGCGCGATTGGACTGGGTGTGAATATAGCGCGCTGCAATCTCCTTGCCGCTGCCCGCAGGCCCCGTCAGCATCACCCGGCCGTTGGACTTTGTCACCTTGTCCAACTGGCCAATCAGCGCACGATAGGCCGCAGAGGCCCCGATCATCTCGCTCACGCCGGCATCCTGACGCTTCAGATCGGAGTTTTCGCGGCGCAGCTTCGAAGCCTCCATCGCGCGGCGAATAACCACCAGCAACTGGTCGATATTAAAAGGTTTTTCGATGAAATCATACGCGCCCTGCTTGATCGCGGCGACGGCAATTTCAATATTTCCATGGCCGGAAATGATCACCACGGGGATTTCCGGGTTGTCGCGTTTCACCACCTTCAGGATGTCGATCCCATCCATCTGGCTGTCCTTCAGCCAGATATCGAGGATCAGGAGCGCCGGCGGCTCGGCGTTGAGCGCGGCCATGCATTCCTCAGAGCTGCCGGCCTTGCGCGTTGCATAGCCTTCATCCTCAAGGATATCGGAAACCAGCTCACGGATGTCGCGTTCGTCGTCAACAATCAGAATGTCACTCATGTCAGACCTGCTTTCACTGTACTCTTATTGGGGGCTGCCGCCTCATGTGCGGCAGGCAGGCGGATCACGGCCATGGCGCCATAATGGGCCTGACCTTCGAACACCGGTGCGTCTTCCAGCACCAGCGTTCCGCCGTGTTCTTCGATGATCTTCTTGACGATCGGCAGGCCGAGGCCGGTGCCTTCGTCACGGGTGGTCACATAGGGTTCAAACAAACGGGCACGGTCTTCTGGCAGACCGATGCCATTGTCGGCGATGGTGACCTCATAGCCGGTTTTCGTCGAGGTGACGGCAATGCGAATTTCCGGATCCAGATCCGGCACGCCACCTTTTTGCTTCAGGGTTTCAACGGCTTCGCCCGCGTTCTTGATCAGATTGGTCAAGGCCTGGCCGATCATGGTTGCATCCAGATCGGCAAGCATCGGTTCGGTGGGCAGATCGGCGGTGATGCGCAGATCAGGCTGGCCTGCCCGTTGCAGGGTCACCGCATCGCGCAACAGCTTCACCAGATCCTCTTCGCGGCGCTCCGGCTCCGGCATCCGTGCGAATTTTGAGAACTCATCAACAATGCGGCGCAAGTCATTGGTCTGGCGCACGATCACATCTGTCATGGATTGCAGGAGATCGCTGTTCTCCTCACCCAGCTTGGGCGCGAATTTGCGTTTGATACGCTCGGCACTCAGCTGGATCGGGGTCAGCGGGTTCTTGATCTCATGGGCAATCCGACGGGCTACATCGCCCCATGCCGCCATCCGCTGGGCGCTGACCAGGTCGGTGACATCGTCAAAGGCAACCACATAGCCCTCAAGCCGCCCCTCCTCGCTGCGCCGTGGCGACATCCGCACCAGCAGGTTCTCCAGCTGCCCCTGGCGCGTCACCTTGACCTCATCCTGCACCACATCGGCGCCGGTTTCGCTCAATTCCACAAACAGCGGCCCAAACTCCGGCACGGCCACAGCCAGCGCCAGCGACTGACGATCGCCATTCCAATCCAGCAGGCGCTCGGCGGAGCGGTTCACAAAGGTCACCCGCCCCTCAGGGTCCAGCCCGACCACACCGGAGGTCACCGACATCAGCACGGAATCAAACAACCGGCGGCGGCGTTCGATCTGGCGGGTGTTCTCAAGCAGCGTGTCGCGCTGCTCGCGCAGCTCCAAAGTCATCTGGTTGAAATAGCGCCCCAGCTGCGAAATCTCGTCATCGCCGTCGTCTTCGGGCACCTGCACGTTGAGGTTGCCCGCCCCGACCCGGCGCGCCGCAATCGTCAGCCGTCCGACAGGCCGCGACAGCCGTTCGGCAAACCACATGCCCAGCCACATCGCCGCAAGGATCAGGATCACCGCAAACCCGAGGTACAACAGCACAAAGTCAAACAGAACCCGCCCGCGTTCGCTCTCCAGCTGCTGGTAGAGATGCGCGGTTTCCTTAGTGTCATCCAGGAGGCTCAGCAACTCACCGTCCACATCACGGCTGACATACAGGAAGCGGTCGACAAACGCATCCAGCCGCACCAGCGCCCGCAGTTCGCTGTTTTCCCAGTCCTGGATCAGCGTAACCCCGTTAAACGACGCCTTGCTGATGTCAGTGGCGCGCGGCTCTTCAAAGTCAAACTCATAGGAGCGTTCGCCACGGGCCCGGATGGCCCCGGCCCCATCCACCACATAAGCCTCCTGAAGGCCGCGTTGGATCTGCAATTGCCCCTGTGTCAGCACCTGGCGCAGCTGCCCGTCGCTGATGAAGAAATTGCGGTTCCGGCTGTTGTCGATATAGCGCGCCAGCGCCACCGCATCCTCCGACAGGTCGCGCTGCTGCTGCTCCTGATAGGCCTCAGCGGCGGCAAGAGAACTTCCCACGACCTGACGGACCCGGTCCGAAAACCAGCCCTCAAGGCCCACGTTCACGGTCAGCCCGGCAAACAGCGCCACAATCACGGTGGGCGTCAGCGCCAGAAAGGCGAAGGCCCCGATCAGCCGCAGATGCAGCCGGGAACCCGCGGATTTGGCCCGTCGGGCTGCGATCAACCGCCCAACCTGCGTCAGGACCAGTGCCGCGACAGCCAGCACATAGATCAGATCAGCCAGCAGGATCAGCCGCAGCGACAGCGAGGCGACCCCTTGCGAGAACGGGCCGATGATCAGAAATGTCGAAAGCGCCAGCACAGGCCCCAGAACAACCAGCCCAAGCGCGCCGACATTGCGTGCCCTGCGGGTTCTGCGCCAGCGGTCAAGGGCCGCAAATGGCCCGTATGCCGAGCGAAGATGTGACCTCTGCGCCACGTACCGTCCCCATCCTGATGTGCGACCATTCTGGCCGACCGCCACATATCGTGATCGTCACCAGCGCGAACGCTGATCTGCCACGGTTCTGTGGCTATATTACATCAGTTTGCGACGGCGTGTCACCTCAATATCAAGGTCGGTGATCTTCTTGCGCAGCGTATTGCGGTTAATACCAAGTAAATCCGCACATTTTGCCTGATTTCCGCCGGTCATCGCGAGCGATAATTCAATCAAAGGGGTCTCAACCTCCCGCATCAACCGGGCATAAAGGCCGGGTGGCGGCAGCATATCGCCGTGCAGATCGAAATAG
This sequence comes from Phaeobacter sp. JH204B, assembly GCF_048055755.1. Classification (NCBI taxonomy): domain Bacteria; kingdom Pseudomonadati; phylum Pseudomonadota; class Alphaproteobacteria; order Rhodobacterales; family Roseobacteraceae; genus Phaeobacter; species Phaeobacter sp. JH204B. The sequence continues at coordinate 175,253 of NZ_JAYMXF010000009.1, read as the reverse complement.
CGCTGCAAATGGCGCGCCACTGATTCCGACAGTTTCTCGGTACTGAGGGCCGCACCGCTGGCTGCCAGCGGCTCCCCGCCCGATTGCGCGCCCAGCGCACCGTTGACTTCATCCAGGCTGATGTCCTCGCTGCGGGCGGTCAGCGCCAGACGCCGCATCACATTCTCCAGCTGGCGCACATTTCCCGGCCACGGGAACTGCCGCAGCGGTTCGCGCGCTGCCTCGCTCAACCGGCGGTGCGGTGCGCCATCATTTTCGGCCCGCGTCAGGAAATGCGCGCAAAGCAGCGGAATGTCATCCACCCGCGCCCGCAGCGCAGGCACGGGGAGCTCCGTGCCGCTGATCCGGTAATAGAGATCCTGTCGCAGCCGTCCGGCCTCCATCGCTGCGGTCAGATCCTGCTGGCTGGTGGCGATGAAACGCGGCTGGTGGTCTCCGGGGGCATCCATCATGCGAACGACGCGTGCCTGTGCCTCCTCGGAGAGATCTGCCAGCTCATCCAGCAGCAGCGTGCCGCCACGGGCCTGCGCCAGCAACTGCGCCGGACCATCGAGCGAGGCGAGATCAGCCGCCTCAGCCCTGACAAACGGCAGGGTGCGCCGATCCGAAAGATCATGCATGGACCGCGCGATCAGGGATTTTCCAGTGCCGCTCTCGCCGGTGATCAACAGCGGGATATCGGTGTTCATCACCCGCGCCACCAGACGGTAAAGTGTCTGCATCACCTCGGTGCGCCCCACCAGTGGCAGGTCCTCATGGGTCTCGCCGCTATGAAGGCCGAGATCGCGCGCGCCCTCCCCCTGCGGCGTCGAACGCCCCTGCCCCTGCGTTTGCCGCCGCTCCGTCAGCGCCTTGGCAGTCCGCTTCATCAGCTCCGGCAGGTCGAACGGTTTGGGCAGGTAATCATAGGCCTCGGCCTCAGCCGCCTTGATCGCTGTCATGATGGTGTTCTGCGCCGAGATCACGATCACCGGCAGCCCTGGCCGGTCATCGGCGATCTTGGGCAGCATCTCCAGCCCATTGCCATCCGGCATCATCACGTCGGAGATGACGACATCACCCTTGCCCTCGCCAACCCAGCGCATCAGCGTCGTCAGAGAGGAGGTCGCATGCACCTTGCACCCGGCCCGCGTCAGGGCCTGTGTCAAAACCGTGCGGATAGTGCGATCGTCATCTGCGACCAGAACGGTGCCGTCCATGATGTGCTACTCCTTGGGTGCGTCTGCGGTATGGTTGGGATCATGTGGAAACGGTGCCGGGCGTGGCGCCGTCGGCACGCGCGACAGCGACAGGCGAAACACCGTCTGCCCGGGTTCGGAACTGACCGTGATCCAGCCCTGATGATCGGCAATGATCTTGCTGACCAGCGCCAGTCCCAGACCAGTGCCATTCTCGCGGCCAGAAACAAACGGATCAAAGATATCATCGCGGATCGCCTCAGGCAGACCCGGACCGTCATCGGAAATCTCAATCTGCAGCGGCAACAGCTTGCCCGACCCATCACTGCGCCGCAGGCGGAACGAATGCTCATAGAAGGTACGGATGCGAATGGTTCCACCACCGGGATCGGCGGCCTCTGCTGCGTTCTTCAGCAGGTTCAGGACCACCTGCAACAGCTGGTCCCCATCGCCCCAGGCCATCGGCAGCGAGGGGTCGTAATCCTCGATGATGGTCATCTGCGCACCAAACCCCAGCAAAGCAGAGCGGCGGGCCCGGTCCAGCACATCATGGATATTGACCTCCTGAAAGGCCGGGGCCGAGAGATTGCCGAATTGCTCCACCTGTTCCAAGAGCTTCACGATCCGCCGACTTTCGCTCACGATCAGATCGGTCAGCTCCAGATCATCCCCCGACAGCCCCATGGACAGCAGCTGCGCCGCACCGGTGATCCCTGCCAGCGGGTTCTTGATCTCATGGGCCAGCATCTCGGCCATACCGATTGCGGATTGCGCGGCGGATTTGGCCGAATGATTCTGCGTCAGTCGCCCGGCCAGCTCGCGCGGGGAGAGCAGGATCAGCATCCCCCCCTGAACGCCCTGCACCCGCGCCACCTGTACATTGCATTGCAGCGGCGCCCGCCCGGGGGTGCCGACGTCGATATCGTTCACAAACAGCGGCGTGCCATTGTCGCGGGCGCGCTCCACCGCCTCGTCAATGGCCGGGGCAATGATCACATGTTGCCAGATGCCCTGGCCCAGCAGCGCCTTGCGCGAGGTATTGAGGAAGCCCTCACCGGCGGAATTCACATCCGCAATCCGGGCCTCGCGATCTATGACAAAGGCCGGGATCGGCAGCGACGCCCAGAGCGCGCTGTCTGCACCGTTCCAATCGACCTGCGTGGCGCCGGTTTTTCCGCCCTCTGCCTGTGTCATGCCGCTTGCCCGCCCATGGTTTGTGGTCCAAGATCCGGCCCAGCGCCCCCGGTCAGCGCCGAAGGCAGGAGGCTGAGCACCGTCTTGGGGTCCTTGGCTGTCAGCACCTCCCGGCGCAGCTGAGCAGGAGTGGCGGCCTCATCCATATACCAGCCCAGATGTTTGCGTGCGACCCGCAGGCCCAGATCCACGCCGTAAAAGGCGATCATCGCCTCGTAATGAGCGCTGACCATCTGAACCAGATCCGAACCGGTCGGCACATCGGGGGCTGCACTGCCCCAGATGTCATGCGCCACCTCAGCCAGCAGCCAGGGCTTGCCCTGCGCCCCGCGCCCAATCATCACGCCATCCGCACCCGAGAGTGCCAATGCACTGCGGGCGGTGGCCGTATCCACGATATCGCCATTGGCCAGCAGCGGAACCGTCAACGCAGCTTTCACTGCTGCAATGGCCTGCCAATCTGCATTGCCCTTGTAGAACTGACACCGGGTGCGGCCATGGATGGTGACCATCTGCACCCCGGCCTCCTGCGCGCGATAGGCCACATTGGCGGCGTTCAGACAGCTGTCGTCCCAGCCAAGCCGCGTCTTCAACGTCACCGGCACCGAGACCGCAGCCACCACCGCCTCAATCAGCGACAGCGCATGATCCGGTGTCTTCAGCAGGGCCGAGCCGGAATAACCATTGGTCACCTTCTTGGCCGGGCATCCCATATTGATATCAATCAGCTTTGCGCCCCGGCTTTCCACCTGCCGCGCGGCCTCTGCCATCCAATAGGCATCGCGCCCGGCAATCTGCACCGCCGTATTCTCCACATCCGCACTCAGCTCGGCCCGTTCACGCACGCCGGGCTTGGCCTGCACCATTTCCTGACTGGCAACCATCTCGCTCACCATCAGCCCGACACCAAAGCTGCGCACCAGATCGCGAAACGGCCGATCGGTGATTCCAGCCATCGGCGCCAGCGCGATGGGAGGGGTCAGAGAGGTGGAACCGAGAGTGAAGGACAACTGCCTAATCCTTGTGCATATGTGGTGTTTCTATCCGAAGCAGCCTCTATGCGACAATGAAACCCCTGGCGGCAAGGCTGCTTCTTTTGGCAGTTGCCTAATTTTTAGGCACTTTACCCAGGGTGACGCGCTGCCATTGCCTCCCCTTGCATCACCTCCTAAACATTTGCGACCCAAGAAAGAGCCATCCCATGCCGTCTGCCCCCCTACCCACCGCGCCGGTTTCCACCGCAGCTGATCCTGCGTCCCACCAGACCGCAGCGTTGATTGTTGCCGCAGGCAAGGGCCTGCGGGCCGGCGGCGGTCTGGCAAAACAATGGCGCCCCCTGATGGGACGCCGGGTAATCGACTGGACCATTGATGCCTTCCTACGCGCAGGCGTTCAGCGGATTGCCCTCGTTCTCGCTGCTGAGGATACCGATCACTGGCAGGAGTTTGCTTCGCGCGCGGAGCTGCTGCTCACAAAGGGTGGCGGCACAAGGGCGCAGTCGGTGGCCAACGGGGTGGAACTGCTCAATCAGCACGGGCTCCACAGGGTTCTGATCCATGATGCCGCCCGCCCCTGTGTCTCTCCCCGGGTGATCCGCGATGTGATGGCCGCGCTTGATAACCATCCGGCCGCCGCCCCGGCGCTGGCGGTGACCGATGCGCTGTGGCGCGGGGATGGTGGGACGGTTACCGGCACCGAGAACCGCGACGGCCTGTTTGCTGCCCAGACCCCGCAAGGCTTTCACCTGCCGCAGATCCGTGCCGCCCATCAGCAGCTTGCCGCATCCGGCGGCGACGCTGCAGACGATGTGGCCGTGGCCCGTGCAGCAGGGATTGACGTTGCCATCATTCCGGGCGACCCAGACAATATCAAAATCACCCGCCCGGAGGACTTTGACCGGGCTGCGCGCATATTAGGGGGCGACATGGATGTAAGGCTTGGTAATGGCTATGATGTTCACCGGTTCGGACCGGGGGATGAGGTCGTGCTCTGCGGTGTGCCCGTGGCCCATGATCGCGGCCTTCAGGGCCATTCTGACGCCGACGTCGGGCTGCACGCCATCACCGATGCCCTCTATGGTGCGCTGGCAGAGGGCGACATAGGTCGCCACTTCCCGCCCTCGGATCCCCAATGGAAAGGTGCCGCCAGCGATATCTTCCTGCGCCACGCCGCCGAACTGACCCGCTCCAAGGGCTATCAGATCTCCAATGTGGACTGCACGCTGGTCTGTGAGTTCCCCAAGATCACGCCCCATGCCCCCGCCATGCGCGCGGCGGTGGCCGAGATCCTGTCGATTGATATCTCCCGCGTCTCGATCAAGGCGACCACCTCCGAACGGCTTGGCTTTACCGGTCGCGGCGAAGGCATCGCCGCCCTCGCCACCGCCTGCGTGGTGAAATCATGAAACGCTCGCGCCTCGCCTTTCTGATCGGCACCGTGGGCGGCATCGGCTACATGCGTCCGGCACCCGGCACCTGGGGGTCGCTTGCTGCGCTGCCCATGGCTTTTGTCCTGCACCAGCTGGGCGGATTCCTCCTGCTGGCGCTGGCAACCGTGATCTGCATGGTGGTCGGCGTCTGGGCGGCGGAGGCGATGACCCGCAACCGCGAAAACATGGATCCCTCCGAATTTGTACTGGATGAGGTGGCAGGCCAGTTTGTTGCCCTCTGGGCGATTTCCTATCCCGCCTGGGCGCATGACATTGCCATCACTGCACTCTGGCCCGGCTGGATAGCCGCCTTTGTGCTGTTTCGCCTGTTTGACGTGTGGAAACCCGGCCCCGTTGGCTGGGCCGACCGTCAGAAAGGGGCCACAGGGGTGATGATGGATGATATTATCGCAGGCATCCTTGCTGCCATCGGTGTCGCCGCGCTGGCTGGCCTCACCCATGGTGTACTGGGCCTGTAAATTGCAGAGGTAAGTCCATGGACGCGTCCGACATCATCCGCAAGGCCAGCGCAAAAGGCCTGACCATCGCCACCGCAGAGAGCTGCACCGCCGGTATGATCGCCGCTGCGCTCACCGATGTGCCCGGCTCCTCGGCGGTGGTTGATCGGGGCTATGTCACCTACTCAAATCGCGCCAAGCAGGAGATGCTGGGCGTGCAGGCCGCGACACTCGAGGCTCTCGGCGCGGTCAGCGAGGAGGTCGCGATCCAGATGGCAGAAGGCGCCCGCAGCCGCGCCCGTGTCGATATCGCGGTGGCCGTGACCGGGATCGCAGGCCCCGGCGGCTCCGAACACAAACCCGAAGGCCGCGTCTGTTTTGCGCTGGCAGCCGGGGACCGCAGCACCCATGTCGAAACCGTCGATTTCGGCGCTCTTGGCCGCGACGCGGTGCGACGGGCCACCCGCGACTATGCGCTGACACTGATCCGACAGGTGCTCTGAACCCGCTGACGCAAATCACCGCCCATCTGCCGCAATTTCATATTCTGTGCGCAGATTGAGCAGCACCCCCTCGATTGTGCTCATTTTTTCGGCACTTTGACAAAAGCCCGCTTTTTTAGCGCCAACATCAAACCTGCCGCTTTTTTCAACGCTGCAACTCCGCTTTGTCAGGCCTCAGATAGAAATCAGCCTGAAATGCGGAAGGAACGGCGATGAACGCAGCCGATACAGCTTGGATTATTGTGGCCACGGCCCTTGTCCTCTTTATGACTTTGCCGGGGCTAGCCCTGTTCTACGGCGGGCTTGTCCGTGCCCGCAATGTGCTCAGCGTGTTCATGCAGTGCTATGCGATTGCCTGTTTGATGAGCGTTCTATGGCTCGCCTTCGGCTATTCCATCGCCTTTGGCAGCGGCACCTCCGGCATCTGGGGCGGGCTGGACAAGATGTTCCTGTCCGGCGTCACCGCCGATAGCCTCTCCGGCACCCTGCCCGAGGTTCTGTTCTTTGCCTTTCAGATGACCTTTGCCATCATCACGCCCGCGCTGATCGTCGGCGCCTATGTCGAGCGCGTCGGCTTTGGCTTTGTGCTGGTCTTCTCCGGCCTCTGGATGCTTCTGTGCTACGCGCCGGTGGTGCATTGGATCTGGGGCGGCGGCATGATGGCCGATGGCGGCATCTTTGGGGAGACTGGCGTGCGCGACTTTGCCGGTGGTATCGTGGTCCATGAAACCGCCGGTCTGGCTGCGCTGATCATCGCCGTCTTCCTCGGCCCGCGCAAAAACCGCACCACACCGCCGCATAACCCCGGCTATGTCTTCATCGGTGCCGCGATGCTTTGGGTCGGCTGGTTCGGCTTCAACGGTGGCTCGCAGCTGGCCGCCGACGGCGGTGCGGCAATGGCGCTGACCGTGACGCATATTTCTGCCGCGACGGCCTCTCTCACCTGGGCGCTGTGGGAAAAGATCAAATACGGCAAGGCCTCAATGGTCGGTCTGGTCACCGGCACCATCGCGGGGCTGGCCTCAATCACGCCGGCCTCTGGCTTTGTCGGTCCGGTTGAGGCGCTGATGATTGGCGCTGTCGCGGGTATCCTCTGTCAGGAAGCCGTGAATCTGGTGCGCAATGTGCTGAAGATCGACGACACGCTTGATGTCTTTGCCGTGCACGGTGTCGGCGGCATCTTTGGCACCATCATGATCGCGCTCTTTGGTCAGGGCACCTGGCTGGCACAGCTGGGCGGTCTTGCGATCGTCGGTATCTTCACCGCCGTTGTGACTGTTGTTCTGGTCAAGGTTACCGCCGCGATCACCCCGCTGCGCGTCGATCCGGAGACCGAGACAAACGGCTTGGACATCTCCGTCCATGGCGAACGCGCCTATGATATGACCAGCTGAGGACGCAGCACCAGCCGCCATAAAAAAGAAACGGGCCTGCATCGCGGGCCCGTTTTCTTTCAATAACTTACAATGCGTTCCTGATCAGCCATACAGCTCCGCCGCGCGCCGCTCAAACGCCCGCACGATCCGCTGCATCGCTTCGTTGAAGACCACACCAATAATGCCCTGCAACACTGCGTTCTTGAACTCAAAATCCACGAAGAAGGACACGTCGCAGCCGCCATCCGCACGGTCGGCAAAGGCCCAGTTCGACTTCATATAGCGAAACGGACCGTCCAGATATTCGGTGTCGATCTTCTTATCCTCGGCGTAGAGCGTCACGCGGCTGCCAAAACGCTCGCGGAACACCTTGAAGGAGATCACCAGATCCGCCTCCATCACCTCCGCGCCCCCCTGCGGCACCCGGCTACGGATCCGCGCCGCCGCACACCAGGGCAGAAACTTCGGATAATCCCCGACATCAGCCACCAGATCATACATCTGCTGTGCCGTGTAGGGCATTGGCCGGGTTTCTGAATGGGTAGGCATGAGTGGCGCATTTCCTGCTATGATCATCCGGCGTCATGTCATATGAACGCGCGGGAATTTCAAGGGGGCACCCATGACACAGCGGCCATATGTCATCGATGTGATGATCTCAGCCAAGGCCATTGCGGCCCGGATCGAAGAGCTTTGCGCCGAGATCCAAGACGAATTTCAGGGCACCGACAAACTGGTGGTGGTGGGGCTGCTGCGTGGCAGCTTCGTCTTTATCGCAGATCTCGTGCGGGAACTTGACCTGCCGATCGAGGTCGATTTCCTTGAGGCGTCCTCTTATGGGGACGCGATGGAAAGCAGCCGGGAGGTGCGCATTCTCAAGGACTTGCGCGGCGCAATTGAAGGGCGCGACGTGCTGGTTGTCGAAGATATCGTCGACACCGGTCATACCCTGAACCATGTCACCCATCTGCTGCGCAGCCGTCAGCCTGCACGGTTGAAGTCGATCGCGCTGCTGGACAAACCATCACGGCGTGAGGTCGATTTCCGCTCTGACTGGATCGGCTTTGAGATCCCGGACGAATTTGTGGTGGGCTACGGAATCGACTACGCGCAGCGCAACCGCAACCTGCCCTTCATCGGCAAGGTCCGCTTCACCGATGAGGGCTAAGCGCCGCACGGAACTGCCCGGCCGGTATCAGAGCACCGAGAAAGGCGCGCAGACACCGCGCCTTTTTTCATGCGCGAGGGAACCGGCGGCCCCTTGCCGATTGTCGCACCCCGGTCAGCACAAAGCAGCGCAGGCGATTTGCCAAAACCGGCAGGCTCCCCCATGTCTTGGTCAAAGCAGAGATCACGAGGAGATCCGCCATGACCATGAAATACCTTGCCGCCGCGGCCACTGCCGCCGCGCTGAGCCTGACGCCCGCCCTTGCCCCGACCATCGCCAATGCGGCGCCGCCAAAATGGGCTCCCGGCCATAATAACAGCGCCGCCCATTACGCGCCTGGGCAAATCAAGAAACAGTATAAGAAGCGCCACAAGACGCGGGAGCGCATCAGCGGCGACTATATCTATGTCGACGATTACGCGCGTTGGGGTCTGGCACCACCGGCTCCCGGCCACCGCTATGTGCGCAAGGATGACCGCATCTATGAGGTGGTGCGTGACACGCTGGCAATCGTAGGGGCCGTCGCACTGGTCGAAGCCCTGACAAACTGACGGCTGAGCGGGTTGAACAGGTCCGCGCAAGGGCCTGTTGCAACACGCTAATCGCTCAAAATCTCGGCGATAACCTCGGCAAAGATGGCAACCCCGACCGGGATTGCCGCATCCGGGAAATCATAATCGGGATTGTGCAGCTGCGGCTGATCCATGCCGGAGCCGAGCCAGAACATAGCTGCCTTGGCCTGCTTGCCAAACTGGCCAAAATCTTCGGACCAGCGCTGTGGCTGCGCCCGCATCCGAACTGCATGGCCTGCGCGCGTGCAGGCGCGCCGCAGCAGCGTCACCGCCTCGGCGTCATTGGTGCAGGCCTCGAACACATCATCAAACCTGATCTCACAGCCAAGGCCGCTCTCAAGGCAGGTGCTCTGAACCAAAGTCGTGGCGGCCGTGATCAGCTCCGCCATGCGCGCATCATTCACCGTGCGCAGCGTGGCCCAGACCTCCCCTTCGCCGGGAGCGATGCCAAACGTGGCCTGCCCCAGTCGCGCATGGGTCAGCGTGACCAGCGCGTAATCGGGGCCAAGATCCCCACCACCCCCCAGCGCGACCAGCCCCGGAAGCAGCTGCGCCATGGCAGATGCAGGCGAAATTCCATCCTGCGGCGCCGCCGCGTGAGAGGTCCGGCCAGTTAGCTGCACCCGCATCCCCCGCGAGGCACAATTGGCGGCACCCGCGCAGAGCGCAATCTCCCCAACCGGCAGCCCCGGCAGATTATGCAATGAAAACGCGTAGTCAGGCGCGATAGTGGCAAAGGCCGGGTCGCCGATCACCGCAGCGGCCCCCTTGCCGGTCTCTTCGGCCGGCTGGAACAGGAGCACCACCCGCCCGCGAGACGGGCGTCGGGCTGCCAGATCGTCTGCCAGCGCGGCGACCATCACCATATGGCCGTCATGGCCGCACAGATGGCCACGCCCGGCATGGCTGGATCTGTAGGGCTGCTCCGACAGCTCCTCGATTGGCAGGCCATCGAGCTCGCAGCGGATCATGACGGTCGGCCCCGCCTGTATGCCCTGATAGACTGCAGCAACGCCATGGCCGCCGAGCCCGGTCAGCAGCTGGTCCGGCTGGTACTGGCGCAGATAGCGCGCCACCACCTCCGCCGTCTTCTCCTCGGCACCCGAAACCTCGGGGATCTGGTGCAGGCGATGGCGCAGCCCGGTCAGCCGCGCCAGACGCTCCGGTGTCATGCCTGGCCGAGCTTGGCGTTCCGCGCCGCACGCAGCCGGGCAAAATCATCCCCCGCGTGATAAGATGACCGCGTCAGCGGCGTCGCCGATACCATCAGAAAGCCCTTGCCATAGGCGGCTTTCTCATAGCTCTCGAATTCTTCCGGCGTCACAAAACGGTCCACCGCATGGTGCTTTGGCGTGGGCTGAAGATATTGGCCGATGGTCAGGAAATCGATATCTGCGGCGCGCATATCGTCCATCACCTGCTTTACCTCCTGCGCATTCTCGCCCAGGCCGACCATGATGCCGGATTTGGTGAAGATCGCAGGGTCCAGCTCCTTTACCCGCTGCAACAGCCGCAGGGAGTGGAAATAGCGCGCGCCCGGGCGGACACCGGGATAGAGACCGGGCACGGTTTCCAGATTGTGGTTGAACACATCCGGGCGGGCCTCCACCACGGTTTCCAGCACCTCAGGGGCGCATTTCAGGAAATCCGGTGTCAGGATTTCGATCGTGGTTGTCGGGCTGCGATGGCGGACCGCGCGAATGGTCTGGGCGAAATGGTCTGCACCGCCGTCTTCCAGATCGTCGCGATCGACGGAGGTGATCACAACATGGTTGAGGCCAAGTTTCTGCACCGCATGGGCGACGCGACCCGGCTCAAACGCATCCAGCGTGTCGGGCCGGCCGGTGGCGATATTGCAGAAGGTACAGCCGCGGGTGCAGATTTCACCCATGATCATCATGGTGGCGTGGCCCTGGCTCCAGCATTCGCCAACATTCGGGCAGCCGGCTTCCTCACAGACCGTGACGAGGTTGTTCTCACGCATGATCTTATGCGTTTCCGCGTAGCCTTTGCCCCCTGGCGCCTTGACCCGGATCCAGCTCGGCTTCTTCGGCTGAGCATTGTCAGGACGATGCGCCTTTTCCGGGTGGCGTTGCTCGGGGATTTTCAGATCTCGCACGTCGATGTTCCCTTGCGGCAATGGTCTTTTGGTCTTCGTAACATAGTTGCAATCGCTTGGCACGACCAGTTCTGCACCTGACGACGGCGGCAAAACGGATCAGCTCTGCACCGTAATAATCTGTCTTGATTAAGATATTTGCGCGCAATGCAGAATCTGCAACCCTGCCCGCCGGTTTTGCCTTCACGCTATTGCAGGATCAAACCCGCCTCCGAGTCGGTCAGAAAGCGGCGCATGACCACAGCGATGCGGCGCCACCCGGACACCGCTGCACCAGCGCGCGAATACCCCATTGCGGGCGATTTTGAACTATTATAAGTCACCGCCCGACACCGAATTGATCAACTAGGAGCCGATGATGAAAGCTGGCGTAAAACTGCCCGACGTGACCTTCCGCACCCGTGTTCGCGACGAATCCGTGGGCAGCCCGAACCCGTTCCGCTGGGAAGACAAAACCACCGCTGACTATTTCGCGGGCAAGCGCGTAGTGCTGTTCTCCCTGCCCGGTGCTTTCACCCCCACATGCTCGACCTATCAGCTGCCCGGTTTTGAAAACGGCTTCGCCGACTTCCAGGCCGAAGGCATCGATGCGATCTACTGCATGTCGGTGAACGACAGCTTTGTGATGAACAAATGGGCCGAATCCCAGAACCTGAAGAACGTTGGCGTGATCCCCGACGGGTCGGGCGAATTCACCCGCAAGATGGGTATGCTGGTGGCCAAGGATAACCTGGGCTTTGGCAACCGGTCCTGGCGCTATGCAGCCATCGTCAACAACGGTGTTGTCGAGGCATGGTTCGAAGAGCCGGGCCTGTGCGACAACCACCGCGAAGATCCCTATGGCGTCTCCTCCCCGGAGACCGTTCTGGAGCACCTGAAAACCGCCAAGGCTGAGGTCGCCGCCTGATCCGCGCGACCCCGGTCAGGTCCGGACCGGCCAGAGAAAATCCGCAAACCCGGTGCCGCATGGCGCCGGGTTTTTCTATGTCAGGCCATGGGTTCAGCCGATAAGCTCATCCTGCGCCTGCTGGGCGTCATAGTGAAGTTTCAGCTGTTGCAACGCGATGCGCAGCACCACCTTGCCTGACCGTGCCGACCAGCCCAGCTGGCGTTCGGCCGCTTCCAGCCCTTCCAGATGGCAGCAACAGCGCATCACGATGTCGCTCAGCCCCTCGCCAAGCGCGTTGAGCGCGGCAGAGGCCCGGCGTTTGGCGGCTGCCGCGGCCTGTCCGGGTCGGCGACGGCGGGCGGCGGCCGGACTGCAATCGCCATCGGCAAACTGCGCCACCGATTGCGCCAGATGATCGCCGACCTGCGCCAGTTCGAAATCTTCGCGCAGCCGTTCACCGGCGCGCACCAGATCGCTGGTCAGAAACGGCGTCCCATCACGATCCGTCAGCCGCGCCAGCATATGCAGCGGCGTCTCACCCAGCCCATAGCGCGCCCGGCGTGGACGACGCGGACCGCGACCAACCTTGCGCGTCGCCAGGCTGGCGCTTTCCAGTCGGGAACGGGCGCGGTTCTCGCGGCGGGCCACAAACTGGCTGAGCGCGGTGCGCCCTTCGGGTGTGATATGATAGCGGCTGAGCCGCCCCGGCGCCGGACAGGCGATCCAGTCGCGCAGGGCCATGGCCTCGGCCAGGATGCGATCCACCACGACCTTCTTGTCACCGCTTGCCGCCTCCCGCACGACAACCGCTTTCTCCATGCCATCCGCCACCGCGAGCACCGCGCCCTGCGGGTTCAGACAGGTCAGGATTTCGACCACCTCGCTCTCGAAGGCTTCGGCGCAGGCGGGCACTGTGCCCAGGGCCAGGGCACGGGCCGACATTGGCCTGGGCCCCGGCATCGTTTCGGCGTAGTGGCGGGCCGCCAGCGACGCCAAGGCGCCATCGACCAGCGGATCGTCGCGTCGGGTTTCGACCCGTCGGACCTGTCGCAATACCGTGGACGGGTGGCAGCCCGCCTGTTTTGCAAGATTGCGGATCGAACGGCCCGCTTCGGTGTGTTCAAGATATCGGCACGCCTCCTCAGGCACCCATTCCGGCAAGCCGGATACAGCCATAGTTTGCATTTTATCACCCCACATGTGATCATTCGAAACTATCCTCCCACTGGCCCCCTACGTGTTATCCACAGACACCATTCACCGTACTGGCCTGATTTTTCTGGATAGTCTCAGTCAGAGCATCATTGGTTTCAAATTTTCATCAATCAATATCGAATAGACCGTTCGCCGAACCGGCCCCTTCGGCAACACCCGCTTCAGTTGTGTTACACAGCGCTATCAACAGAGCTGGAAAGGACATGACGATGCAGGATATCTTTGGTCATCTGGCCGCTTTGCGCCGCCCTCGACTGTTGGTGCGGACCGCGCGGATCGGCGCGCGGGACTATAGCCGGCGGCGCGATTTGAAACGGGTGCTGGGCTATGGCACCCTGCCGAAACCGGCCGCTGCGGTGATGCGGCTGCTGGATCTCGAACACGATTACAACCGCCAGCGCGAGTCCGGCGATGCCGGGTATTCACTGACCCGCCATGTCGATGTGCTGATTGCCCTGATGGGCGAGGCCGAGGGGCTGCGCCGCCCGACCCTTAAAGTCGCCTGAGACCGTCGCCAGACAGGATGGATCCCAGGGCAGACCACCGGCCCGTAACGCAAAACGGCGGCCCCGAGGGACCGCCGTCTGCCTGCCAGCCGGGCTGGCATATATCGGAGTGCCGATCTCAGCCGGTCTTACATGAAGGCATCGGGCATCGAGGCTTTCTTCTCGGCGACATAGGCCTCCAGCCTGCTCAGCACTTCAGGATCGAGCGGCGGCGCCTGATAGGCGTCGAGCAGCGTTTCCACCCGGCTGCTGGCCAATGCAACGGTGTCACGCGCACCTTCTTCTTCCCAGGTTTCAAAGGGCTTGTAGTCCAGCAGCTCGGATTTCCAGAATGCGGTCTTGAAATTCGCCTGCGTATGGGCGCAGCCAAGGTAGTGACCACCGGGACCAACCTCGCGGATGGCGTCCATGGCCTGGGCTTCCTCGTCCACGGCAACACCTTTGGCAAGACCATGCAGCGCGCCCAGCTGATCGGCGTCCATCACGAACTTCTCGAAATCGGCAACCAGACCGCCCTCGAGCCAGCCGCAGGAGTGCAGCTGGAAGTTCACGCCCGACAACAGGCCCATGTTGAGCGAATTGGCGGTTTCATAGGCCGCCTGCGCGTCGGGCAGCTTGGAGCCACAGAACGATCCGGCCGAACGGAACGGCAGGTTCATCCGGCGTGCAAGCTGACCGGCCCCATAGGTCACCAACGAGGCTTCCGGCGTCCCGAAGGTCGGCGCACCGGAGTTCATGTCGATCGAGGAGACAAAGGCGCCGAAGATCACCGGCGCACCGGCGCGGATCAGCTGGCTATAGGCCACGCCTGCCATCACCTCGGCCAGAACCTGAGTCAGCGTACCGGCAACCGAGACCGGCGCCATGGCACCGCCAACGATAAAGGGCGAGATGATGCAGGCCTGGTTGTGGGCGGCGTAGACCTCCAGCGCACCCATCATCACATCGTCAAAGGTCATTGGCGAGTTGATGTTGATCAGCGAGGTCATCACGGTGTTGTCGCGCACGAAATCCTTGCCAAAAAGAATCTCGCACATCTCGATGGAATCCTGCGCCCGGCTGGGCTCGGTCACCGACCCCATAAACGGCTTGTCGCTCAGGGTCATATGCGCCATCAGCATGTCGAGGTGGCGTTTGTTCACCGGTACGTCGGTCGGCTCGCAAACGGTACCGCCGGAATGGTGCAGCCATTTGGACATATAGCCCAGCTTCACGAATTTCTGGAAATCATCCAGCGTCGCGTAACGGCGCCCGCCCTTGGCATCGCGCACAAACGGCGGGCCATAGACCGGTGCCAGCACCATGTTCTTGCCGCCGATGACCACGGATTTCTCCGGGTTGCGGGCATGTTGGGTGAATTCGGACGGGGCCGTCTTGCACAGCTCGCGCGCCAGGCCGCGCGGGATCCGTACCCGCTCGCCATCAATCGTGGCCCCGGCCTCGCGCCAGCGTTCCAACGCGCCGGGGTTGTTCACGAAGTTGACACCGACCTCTTCGAGGATGGTTTCGGCGTTGGCTTCGATGGTCTGCAGCGCCTCTTCGCTCAACACTTCGAAATTCGGAATATTCCGCTCGATGTATTTTGCGGTATCAATCTTGACGCCGGTTCGTTCTGCGCGACGGGCGGCACCACCGCCTCCACGAGCGCGACGGCGCGGTGCTGCTGGAGCTGCTTCTGTCATGGTTGTTCCTCACCACAGGCATTTCGTTGCTGGTGTGATTATAGCGCCCAAGACCAAAGCCGCCGCAGGATTACGGCCATTGAAGTTGAAAAGCGACATTCCCGACAGGTTTCTCGCGCCTGCGGCCCGATATCGGCCGTAAGAGGCCGCGCGACAACCGGATCAGAGATTGTGCAAACGCGGCCCGAAACACGAAAATACCTTGCGAATTTCGCGCCGCTGCCCTATGGCGCGTGCATGACAGAGACATCCCACGACCGCCTTCTCATCATCGACTTTGGCAGCCAGGTCACGCAGCTGATTGCGCGCCGCCTGCGCGAACTGAATGTCTATTGCGAAATTCACCCCTACCAGAATGTCACGATGGATTTTGTGCGCGAAATGGCGCCCAAAGCCGTGATCTTTTCCGGTGGCCCGGACAGCGTGACCCGCGAAGGCAGCCCCCGTGCGCCGCAGGAAATCTTTGACCTTGGCGTGCCGATCCTGGGGATCTGCTATGGTCAGCAGGTGATGATGCACCAGCTGGGCGGCAAGGTGCTCTCCGGCCATGGCACCGCCGAGTTCGGTCGCGCCTATGTGACGCCGACGGTCAGCAGCCTGCCGCTGCTGGATGGCTGGTTTGCAGATGACAGCGACCGCGAACAGGTCTGGATGTCTCACGGCGATCATGTCAGCGAAATCGCGCCCGGTTTTGAGGTCTACGGCACCTCGCCCAACGCGCCTTTTGCCATCACCGCCGATGTGTCGCGCAATTTCTACGCGGTTCAGTTCCACCCGGAGGTGCATCACACCCCCAATGGTGCGAAACTCTATGAGAACTTTGTCAAGATCGCAGGTTTCACCGGCGACTGGACCATGGGTGCCTACCGCGAACAGGCGATCCAGGCGATCCGCGATCAGGTGGGCGACAAGAAAGTCATCTGCGGCCTCTCCGGCGGCGTTGACAGCTCGGTTGCGGCGATCCTGATCCACGAGGCCATCGGCGACCAGCTGACCTGTGTGTTCGTGGACCACGGGTTGCTGCGCAAGAACGAGGCCGAAGAGGTCGTCACGATGTTCCGTGACAACTACAATATTCAGCTGATCCACGCAGATGAAAGCGATCTGTTCCTGGGCGAACTGGACGGCCAGTCCGACCCGGAAACCAAGCGCAAAATCATCGGCAAACTGTTCATCGACGTGTTCCAGAAACACGCCGACACCATCGACGGCGCCGACTTCCTGGCGCAGGGTACACTCTACCCGGATGTGATCGAATCCGTGTCCTTCTCGGGCGGGCCGTCTGTCACCATCAAATCGCACCACAACGTCGGCGGCCTGCCGGAAAAAATGGGGCTGAAGCTGGTCGAGCCGCTGCGTGAGCTATTTAAGGATGAAGTCCGCGCGCTTGGCCGCGAACTGGGCCTGCCGCAAAGCTTCATCGGTCGCCACCCCTTCCCCGGACCGGGCCTTGCGATCCGCTGTCCCGGCGAAATCACCCGTGAAAAACTGGAAATCCTGCGCGAGGCGGATGCGATCTATATCGACCAGATTCGCAAGCATGGTCTCTATGATGAAATCTGGCAGGCCTTTGTGGCGATCCTGCCCGTTCGCACCGTTGGCGTGATGGGCGACGGCCGCACCTATGACTATGCCTGCGCCCTGCGCGCGGTGACATCTGTCGATGGTATGACTGCCGATTATTACCCGTTCAGCCACGAATTCCTGGGGGAAACCGCCACGCGGATCATCAATGAGGTCAAGGGTATCAACCGTTGCACCTATGACATCACCTCGAAGCCTCCGGGCACCATCGAGTGGGAATGATCTAAGCCCCTGAAACCCCGGCCAACTGGCCGGGGTTTTTCTTTTATAGAAAGCCCTGAATTTATTCTACTTTCACTGATGTCTTAACAGTTTGAAAAACTCTATTTGCGAGGTTTCAGTGAAGTTCTATTGGGAGCATCTCTGGAATGATTATCTGCCATCCGCTCAAACTGATTTTCATTAAGACCAAGAAGGTTGGTGGAACCTCGTTTGAAATCGCACTGTCCAGCTATTGTGATGAAAGCAGCATCATCACACCAATCAGCCCAAAGGATGAAGAGAGGCGGAGGGCGTTGGGCTATCCCGGCCCTCAGAACCATCAGACCCAGACTTGGCCGGATGGAAACGGGGGCACGCAGGTTTTCTTCGATCACATGACCGCCGGACAGATCCGCGCCGCAGTTCCTCAGGATATCTGGGAGACCTATACCAAAGTAACGATCCGGCGCGATCCCTACGATGCCATGGTTTCCCGCTACTACAACGAGGCGATGGATCAGAGAGATGTTCCGCTCGATATCTTTGTCCGACGCTACCGCAGCCTGTTGAGCGAAAACCGCCGTATTGCACCACTGGATGGTTCGAATTCCGCAGATGTCGTGCTGCGCTATGAGCATCTTGAGGAGGATATAAATGCGCTCGATATCGACGGGCTTTGGGAGCGGTTTTCGAACCTGAACGCCAAGGCGCCGATGCCTGCGAAAACTGGCGCTGATGCGGCCAGACTCTTTACAGCCCACCCGGAGGCGGCGGACGTGATCGAGGTCGAGGCCGTCGGCGAAATTTCCCGGTTCGGCTACACTCGCCCGGCACTGGCTACCGCAGTCCCAACTCTTGCCACGCCGGTGTCAGAAAACGCTCAACAATGCTTAAAGCCTGAATTCATCTTCACCCTCTCTGCCGGACGTACGGGCACCGCATGGCTTGCGAAATTTCTGGGTGAGAACCTGAATATCCCGTCGGTGCATGAGCCGCTTGGCGCGAATGACTATGGCATTCGTATGCCCGGTATCGGACAAATGCGTGGGTTCAATACCTACGGGATGAACGCGAATGTCTGCGACTTCTGGGAGGGCAAACTGGGCAAACTGCAAGCCCCCTATGCGGAAAGCAACCATACATTGGGCAAATGCGGGTTGATTGAGGCGCTGGTGGAACACGGTTTAGCGCCGCGAACCCGCGTGATCATCCTGCGCCGCAACCTTGGCAAACAAATCGCAAGCTATGTGAACCGTAATGATTTTTGCAATATTACAATACCTTGGCAATGGTACCTGCATCCGACCTACAATCACAAGATCCTCGACCCCGCGCCGTTCGAGCAAATGGGCGAAATCGGCATGGCGATCTGGTATGCGCTGGAGATGGAAGTGCGCTACGCCTACTACAAACAACTCTACGGCGACCAACTTCACTTTATCGAAACCACGCTGGAGCAGGCCACGACGCCGGATGGCGCTCGAAACCTGCTGCAAGAGCTGGGCCACACCACAGGACCGATCCTGCCGCAGAAGGTCAATGCGTCGCCACAAGGCAGCGCCACGACCAATGCGCTGGTTGAGGAAATCGAGACGCTGCTGTCACGTTTGGGGTTTGATGCCGACACGATAGCGAAGGAGTATATCGAGCGCGGGAACCGGCTGGACCTCCCCTCACTGCCCCACACGGCAATGCTCAAGCAGACGGTTGCCGCCGAATAGACGCCTGTTCTGCGCGGCCCGGACCCGCGACCGCCGCCGCGCAGAGATGACTTGACCCGCCTGCTAAATTAGCCCTTCTTCGTGACCAACGGGCAAAGGGGCGGCCATGGCGCAGGGTGAGTTCAGAATAGGCACGGCTGCGCTCTGGATGGTCGGGGCGATTGTCTCGTTTTCCTCGATGGCCATCGCTGGCCGCGAAGCCGGGTTGCGCCTCGACACCTTTGAGATCATGACCTATCGCAGCGCCGTCGGGCTGGTGATTGTTGTCATCTGTCTGACCGCCACCGGCAGCTGGGGCCAGGTGCGGCGCGATCGGCTGGGCCTGCATCTGATCCGCAATGCCGCCCATTTCACCGGACAGAACCTGTGGTTCCTTGCGGTAACGCTGATCCCGCTTGCACAGGTTTTTGCGCTGGAGTTCACCTCGCCGCTCTGGGTGCTGCTGCTGTCACCGCTGCTGCTGGGCGAGCGGCTGACGAGGCCCCGCGTATTGGCCGCCGCGCTAGGCTTTGTCGGCATTTTGATCGTGGCCCGCCCCAGCCCGGAGACGCTGAGCCTTGGTGTTTTTGCGGCAGCGGCCTCAGCCATCTTCTTTGCGCTGACCATCCTCTTCACCAAAAGGCTGACCCGGCACGAGCCCATCAGCTCCATTCTGCTCTGGCTCACACTGCTGCAACTCGGCATGGGGCTGGTGATATCGGGGTGGGACGGGCAGATCACTCTCCCAAATGCCGCAACGGCACTTTGGCTGCTGATTATCGGCTGCGCCGGGCTTGCGGCGCATTTCTGCATGACCAAGGCGCTCTCCATTGCCCCGGCCACCGTTGTGGTGCCGATTGATTTCGCCCGACTACCCACCATCGCCGTGGCCGGAATGTTGATTTACGGTGAAGCGCTTAACCTCTGGGTACTGATCGGGGCTGCGGTCATTTTCTGCGCAAACTACATCAATATTCTGGATGCCGCCGGACGTTTCCGCGCGCCCCGCCGACACGGTCATTCTGCCTGATTTTCTTGCCGTTGATTGCCTTTGCGTCAACATTGACCGAAAAAAACCCCCTTGCTAGCTTTCCTCAATGTAAAACCAGGCGCCCAAGTCTGGACAGGGAGGAACAATGAAACGCTATCTTGCAACGTCAGCAGCGCTGGCGCTGGCTTCCGGCGCAGCTATGGCAGGCGGTCTTGACCGCACCGGCCAGCCCGTTGGGATCATCTTTGAAAAAGGGAACTACGCAGAGCTCTCGTTCTCGCACACCAACCCGGATGTAACCGGCACGGACGTGCGGACGCTCAACCCTGCCGGAACCCCGAGCGGCAATGTCGCACTGAGCTTCAACCAGATTTCCGGTGGCATCAAATACGACCTGAACGACCGCGTATCGTTCTCGATGATTTTTGACCAGCCGTGGGGGTCGGACGTCAGGTATCCGAGCGCAGATGCCAACCCGATCACACCCGGCTCTTTCCTGCTTGGCGGAACCACAGCGATTGCCGATTCAGAAGCAATCACCGGGATCGTTCGCTACAAGTTCAACGAGAATTTCAGCGTGCACGGTGGTATTCGTTACCAGCAGATCAAGGGCGACATCACCCTGAAAGGGCTTGCCTATAACAGCCCCTTGACACCCGGCAATGATCTCGACGGTTATAACGTCAGAGTAGCGCGTGATGGCGCGGTTGGCTGGCTGGTTGGTGGTGCCTATGAGCGTCCCGACATCGCCCTGCGCCTGGCTGTGACTTATCAATCTGAGATCGAGCATACCTTCGCCACCACCGAAAGTCTGCCGGATGTCCCGGGCACGACCTTCAACGGATCGACGACAACCAAGACTCCTCAGTCGCTTAACGTTGATTTCCAGACCGGTATTGCTAAGGACACGCTCCTGCTGGCCGGTATTCGCTGGGCCGAGCATAGTGTCGTCAAACTGCGCCCCAGCACTGCCAATGTCGATCTGATCGACCTGTCTGACTCGGTGTCCTACACGCTGGGTGTCGCGCGCCGGTTCAACGAAAATCTGGTCGGCTCGATCAGCCTCGGCTATGAAGCCGAAGACAGCGACAATCTGGTGTCGCCGCTGGCCCCGACCAATGGCTACAAGAGCATCTCAGTCGGGCTGCAATACACCAAGGATCAGTTCAAGATCTCGGGCGGCGTGCGCTATACCGACCTTGGCGATGCCTTTGCTGAGACCGGAACGCCGGATGTCGCCCGCGCCTCCTTCAGCGGCAACAAGGCGGTCAGCGTTGGCGTGAAGTTCGGCTACTACTTCTGATCCTGGCGTAGACCTGCGTGCGCCACAGGCAGCGCTGGAACAAAGACAGGTACAGGACCAGTTCTCCCCCGCATCCTATGGTGCGGGGGTTTTGCGTGGTCCATCGCCAGCCGCCGCAGCCAGGTCCTCCAGCGCTGCCGATTGACCCGCAGGCCCGGGGCGATTAGCAAGGCAAGGAACCAGAAGGGACCGGATTTCACATGCTCTATTCGTCTGCCGAAGATTGGCGCAATGCGGCGCATAAGCGGGTTTTGTTCTTTGGCATGTCCGGACTGGGCAAAACCTATATCAGCAATATTCTGCGCGGCGCGGGCAGCTGGTTCCACTACTCGATCGATTATCGGATCGGCACCCGATACATGGGCGAATATATCGCCGACAACGCCAAGGCAGAGGCGATGAAAGTGCCGTTTCTACGCGATCTGCTGCTGTCGGATTCGATCTATATCGGCTCCAATATCAGCTTTGAAAACCTGACACCCGTTGCCTCCTATCTGGGCAAGCCCGGCAATCCGGCCAAGGGCGGGCTGGCAATGGCGGAATATACCCGCCGCCAGGACCAGTTTCGCACCGCCGAACTGAACGCGCTGCGCGATACCGGATATTTCATCGACCGGGCCGAGCGGCTCTATGATTATCCGAATTTCATCTGCGACACCGGCGGCAGCATCTGCGAATGGGTCGATGCCAATGATCCAAGCGATCCGCTGCTGAGCGAGCTTGCTAAACACACGCTGATGGTCTGGATCAAGGGGGACGACGCCCATACCCAGGAGCTGATCCGCCGGTTTGATCGCGCCCCCAAGCCCATGGCCTATGAACCGGCTTTCCTCGCCCGCGTCTGGCAAGAGTATCTAAAGGAAAACCACCTATCTGAAAACGAGGTGGACCCTGACAGCTTCATCCGCTGGACCTATGCCCAGGCGCTGGCCCATCGCCAGCCCCGCTATGCCGCCATGGCAAAGAACTGGGGCGTGACGGTCACGGCGGATCAGATTTCGGGCATCCGCAACGAGGCCGATTTCACAGATGTGATTGCGGGCGCTCTTGAGGCGCGCGGCTAGGCCTTCTACATCACAGCGCCAAGACTCCGTCCAGAACGGGCGGAGCATAGACCAAAGGACACGACATGCCGATCAAGATCCCTTCTGACCTGCCCGCCTATGACGTTCTCACGAACGAAGGCGTGATGGTCATGTCGCCGGATCAGGCGGCCCGTCAGGATATCCGTCCGCTGCGCATCGGCCTGCTCAACCTGATGCCGAAGAAGATCCAGACCGAGAACCAGTTTGCCCGGCTTATCGGCGCCACACCTTTGCAGATCGAGCTGTCCCTGATCCGCATGACCGAACATCAGACCCGCAACACCGCCGCAGAGCATATGGCGGAGTTCTACCGGCCGTTCCAGGAGATCAAGGACGAGCGTTTTGACGGTCTGATCATCACCGGCGCGCCGATCGAACATCTCGAGTTCGAGGATGTCACCTATTGGGATGAGCTGTGTGAGGTCTTTGACTGGACCCAGACCAATGTGCATTCCACCTTTGGTGTCTGCTGGGGCGGCATGGCGATGATCAACTATTTCCATGGGGTGAAGAAACACCTCTTGGATCACAAGGTCTTTGGCTGTTTCCGGCATCAGAACCTTGATCCCGCATCCCCCTATCTGCGGGGGTTTTCAGATGACTGTGTCATTCCGGTGTCGCGCTGGACCGAAATCCGCCAATCTGAAATTGATGCCCGACCCGGCCTGCGCAGCCTGCTGGGCAGCCCCGATGCCGGCCCCTGCCTCATCGAGGATCCCAGCCACCGTGCGCTCTATATCTTCAACCATTTCGAATACGACAGCGATACGCTGAAGCAGGAATATGATCGCGATATCGCCAGCGGCACGCCGATCAATATTCCGATGAACTACTACCCGGACGACGATCCCAGCCGCAAACCGCAGAACCGCTGGCGCAGCCACGCGCATCTTCTTTATGGCAACTGGATCAATGACATCTACCAGTCCACCCCGTTTGATATGGCGCAGATTGGGCGTTAAGCGCGTGCTGACAGCCGGTCTGATTCTGGCGCTTGCGGCTGGCGGAACGCTGTGGCGGGCCAAGGCTCGCGAGGCGGACGCCATCGCCGCCTATCCGCCGCTCGGCAGCTTTGTCACGGTTGATGGCCAGCAGCTGCACCTGCTTGATCTGGGGCAGCCGACACCCCGGCCCGACGGGCTGCCTGCGGATGCGGCAGCGCCGGATCTGGTGTTGATCCACGGCGCCAGCGGGCACATCCGCGATATGACCTTCCGGCTGGCCCCGGCCCTCAGCAGCCGCTTCCGGGTGATCATCGTGGATCGCCCCGGGCTGGGCTATAGCGATCCCACCGGTGGCGCGCAGGCGTCCCTCAGCAAGCAGGCCGCCATCATTCGCCAAGCGGTTGCCGCTCTGGGTGCAGAGCATCCCATCGTGCTGGGCCAGAGCTATGGCGGCGGTGTCGCCCTCGCCTGGGCGCTGGATGCGCCCGACAGCCTCTCGGCGCTGGTCACGGTCGGCGCGGTCTCCCATCCTTGGCGGACGCCGCTCAGCACCTTTTACAAGGTCACTTCCTCGCCGCTGGGCCAATGGCTGGCGGTGCCGCTGCTGACCGCCTATGTGCCCGAAAGCACCATTCGCGACACCCTGACCGAGGTCTTTGCGCCGCAGGCCGTGCCAGCGGGGTATTTCGAACATTTCGGCCCGGGGCTGACCCTGCGCCGCTCCGCGCTGCGGGCCAATGCCCGCCAGCGGGCCGACCTTCTGGCCGAAATCAGAGCGATGGCCCCCCGCTACGGCGATCTCAGCCTGCCCATTGAGGCGGTTCATGGCAGCGCCGACACCACGGTGGGGCTGGATCTGCACGCGCGCCAGCTGGAGCGCGATGTCCCCTCGCTGAACCTCACGGTGCTGGATGGCGTCGGCCATATGCCACATCAGGTGGCCACCGATGCGGTTGTGGCGGCAGTAGACCGGGCGGCGGCGCGGGCAGCTACGGCACGGAATTTGCGTTAAAACGATTCACATTTCGCCGCAAAGCCCCATATAAGGGACAGAAGACAGAAGGAATTTTCTATGCCCCTGCCCTTTGACGGCGCAATCAGCGCGTTCTACGAGACCAAGGCCCCAGAGGAAATCCGCGCCGCGATCAAAGCTTCGCAGAAGGATGACCTGCTGGATCCGGGCTTTCCCTATGACACGCGGATGAGCCGCAAGCGCTATGAGAAAGAGATGGCGCGGCTTCAGATCGAACTGGTCAAGATGCAGTCCTGGGTGCGTGAGACCGGGGCACGGGTCGCCATTCTCTTTGAAGGGCGCGACGCCGCTGGCAAGGGCGGCACCATCAAACGGTTTCGCGAAAACCTGAACCCGCGCGGGGCGCGGATCGTGGCGCTGTCAAAACCCAGCGAGCGGGAACAGACCCAGTGGTATTTCCAGCGCTATATCACCCATCTGCCCGCCGCAGGTGAGATCGTCTTCTTTGATCGCAGCTGGTACAATCGCGGCGTGGTCGAGCCGGTCTTCGGCTTTTGCACCGACGGTCAGCGCGAACGGTTCTTTGATCAGGTCAACGGCTTTGAGGAGGCGCTGGTCGAGGACGGGATTCAGCTGTTCAAGATCTGGCTCAACGTCGGACGCGCCGAACAGCTGCGGCGGTTCCTCTCGCGCGAGACCGATCCGCTGAAGCAGTGGAAACTCAGCCCGATCGACGTCAAAGGGCTGAGCCTCTGGCAGGAATACTCCACCGCCATTACGGATACGCTGACACGTAGTCACACCGAGCACGCCCCCTGGACCATCGTGCGCTCCGACGACAAGCGCCGGGCCCGGCTGGCCGCCATTCGCCGGGTGCTGCACGCCGTCGATTACACCAACAAGGACGCCAAAGCGCTTGGCGATCTGGATGATTCCATCAGTGGCGGACCGGATCTCTGGGATGCCTAAGCGGGGGTATCACCACGGCAACCTGCGCCAGGCGCTGGTCGAAGCCGCACTGAAGCTGATCGAGGCCAAGGGCCCCACCGGCTTTACCCTGTCGGAGGCGGCCAAACAGGTCGGCGTCACCCCGGCCGCGGTCTATCGTCACTTCAACGGGCGCGAGGATCTGATCGCCGAGGCAGGCCGTCAGGGCTATGTGATGTTTGCCGATCTGATGCAGCACGCCTATGACAAATATCAACCTTCGGCCCTGGCGGCGTTTGAAGCGACGGGCCGGGCCTATCTCGCCTTTGCACGCAAACATCCAGGCCATTACATCGCGATGTTCGAAAGCGGGATCTCCGTCAACCGTACGCCTGAGCTGGCCGAGGCCGCCAACCGCGCCCGCGCCATTCTGGAACGCGCCGCCGCAGATCTGAGCAAACATATCCCGGCCGAAAAACGCCCGCCCGCCTCGATGTTCTCGGCGCATGTTCTGGCGATGAGCCATGGCGTGGTGGAGCTCTATGCCCGGAACTCTCCCGGTGCGGCCTCCCCCTTCCCGCCCGAGGATCTGCTGGAGAGCGGCATCGGCATCTACCTGCGCGGGCTGGGCCTGATCGAACCGGACAGCTAAGACTGACCGCTGCGCAGGCTCAGGCAGCATTCGAACAATCCACACAAAGAAAAGGCCGCAGATTGCTCTGCGGCCTTTTCCAAATCCATGTGATCCAGCGATTAACGCTTGGAGAACTGGAACGAACGACGCGCTTTGCGGCGGCCGAATTTCTTACGCTCGACAACACGGCTGTCGCGGGTCAGGAAGCCTGCGGCTTTCAACGCGCCACGCAGCGACGGATCGTACAGCTGCAGTGCTTTGGAGATGCCGTGCTTGACCGCGCCGGCCTGACCGGAGAGGCCACCGCCCTTGACGGTTGCGTAGACGTCGAATTCGCCTTCGACACCGGCAACCTGGAACGGCTGGCGCAGGATCATCTGCAGCACGGGGCGTGCAAAATATGCGTTCAGCTCTTTACCGTTCACGGAGACCTTGCCGGAACCCGGCTTGATCCAGACGCGGGCAACCGCGTCTTTCCGCTTACCGGTGGCATAGGCACGGCCCAGCTCGTCGCGAACGGGTTCGCGCACGATGGTTTCTTCGGCTACGGTTTCTACGCCTGCAACGGCGCCGAGCTCTTCGAGAGTGTTGATCTGATCAGCCATCGGTCTCAGCTCCGGGTGTTTTTCTTGTTCATGGATTTGACATCCAGAACCTCGGGGGACTGGGCTTCATGCGGGTGCTCGGCACTTGCATAGATGCGCAGGTTGGTCATCTGCTGACGCGACAGACGGTTGCCGGGCAGCATCCGCTTGACGGCCTGATAGACAACGCGCTCGGGGTGGGCACCGTCCAGGATTTCCTGTTTGGTGCGGGATTTGATGCCACCGGGGTGGCCGGTGTGCCAGTAGAAGTGCTCTTCGCGCTTCTTGCCGGTCATCTGGATCTTGTCAGCGTTGATCACGATGACATTGTCGCCCATATCCATGTGAGGAGTGAAGGACGGCTTGTGCTTACCACGCAGGCGCATGGCGACGATCGAGGCAAGACGGCCCAGCACCACGCCTTCGGCGTCGATGATGATCCACTTCTTCTCGATGTCTGCCGGTGTAGCAGAGAAGGTTTTCATAGCAGGTCAATCCTGTTTGACGTGAAGGGCACCCCCAAAACGGCGCGCCCGAATTCGATGGACGGGGTTTACGGCAGGCCTGCGCATAGGTCAACACCCTGAAATCAGATTAAAATGTTTAAAAACAGTACCTTACAAAATAGGTATTATAATACCCCATTTTTGAACACCCTCGGATACGCTCCTGCCCCGATCCAGACCGCATCTGTCGTCGCGGAACAGGTCGGGGCGCCTTTTAAGTCGGTGTTTCACACGCTAAAGCTGCACCGGAAAGACAAATTATAGGATCCTACTACATGTTTCGAAAACTTGCTCTGGTTGGCGCCCTGCCGCTGGCCCTTGGTGCCTGCATGCAAAACGCCGAAGTCACCGCTCCCCCGGTAACGGTCGCGCTCAAGAATCAAGGCTCAACAGCGCCGCGCGTTCAGGGCTACAAAGAGCTGACCTTCCGCACGCATGTTGTGCTGGACAAGGAAAAGATGAAGGCGACAGGCGGTCAGCCCAGCAGCGCCAACATGCGCGAAGTTGTAGGCGCCCGGTGCACCGTCGAAAGCGCCGAATTCAAGGCGACATTCATCACCCCGGCTCTCGTCAACGTTCCGGTGCTCAAACGCCGTCCGACCCCGGCCTATGTGCAATGCGACGCGGGCCAACAGTCCGGCCAGACCACGCTTAAACCTGAGCTGAACGGCACAGTGGTTGGCGGGGCCTCGGCAGCAGGTCTTCTGGCCGCTGCCATCACCGCTGGCATCGCTGCTGGTCGCGACAACTGGTCTTTTATCGGGAACCACACCTCGGGCGTGTCGATCCTGGTCGAATAAGCACCCCGGTCGATCACCGCTTACATATAAGGGGGGCCTGAGTGTTCAGGTCCCCTTTTCCTTTGCAAAACAGCCCGCCCCGAGCCGGGCAACAGTTCAGACGCTGATCTGCTCCGGTGGGTTGTCGAGCAGTGCGCGCAACCGCAGCATTGCCTCCTCAAACCGTTTGGGCGTGACGTGGCCGTTCACCGCGATCCGCACCGCATTGGGCGCGCGGCCGTCGCGCAGGGCGAATTCATCGGCCGAGCGGATCTGAACCCCCTGCGCCTCTGCCGCGCGTGTGAACGCGGCTGAACGCCAGCCCGATGGTAGCCTTAACCACAGGAAGGGCACGCTGTCCGACCAGACAAGTTCAAAACTGCCCAGAGCGTTGACGGCAATGCGGACGTATTTGGCCATCTCCTTGCGGACATCGCGCACCAGCTGCGGCGTGCGGGGGTCGGACAGCAGGATACGGGTCAGCTCCGCCAGTGGCTGTGCGATTCCGAAATAACTGTATTCCGCCGTGCGCCGCAGATCGGCGCCACGCCCCTTGGGGGCGAGTGCGAACCCCACGCGCAGCGCCGGTGTTATCGTCTTGGAAAATGAGGTGACATGCCAACCCAGCTCAGGAGCAAGCACGCGGTAGCTTGGCGCACGCGCCTCCCCCATCCGGTAGCAGTCATCTTCTATGATCTGGACCTCGTGGCGCCGGGCGATCTCGACAATCTCCTTGCGACGCTCCAGCGGCGTATAAAGCCCGGTCGGATTATGCACCTCCGGGCTGGTGCATAGAACGGTAGCGCCTGTCTTGCGAATGGCGAGTTCCAGTGAATCCGGCAGGATGCCCTTGTCATCCATCGCCACCCCCACAACGCGGGCGCGTGCCAGCTCTGCGGCGCGCCGAAACCCAGCATATGAGAGATCTTCGACCAGAATCGTCGGCTGCGGCCCCTCAAGCACGGTTTGCAGCACCGTCAGGATGCCGTTCTGCCCGCCGTGGGTCAGCACGACGTCATTCTGATGCACATTGCCCAGCAGCTCATCCGAGAGCCAATCGGCAACCACCTCGCGTACCGGTTCATAGGCATCGCGTGTGGGGTAGTTCAGGAATTGCAGCGGATCGCCCTGGGACACTTTCACCATCGCCTCGCGCAATGCCGCAACCTGACCAACATCCGCGAGGCGGGGACTGAACAGGCTGACGTGGCCGGGATTACTGGCCTCCAGCAGATGCAGCTGCCGCGACCAGACATCATCCAGCACCTTGGTTTCCGGTTCCGCCACAAAAGTCCCGCGCCCGACCTCCGCCTGCAACAGCCCGTCATCGGTCAGGAGCGAATAGGCCCGCGCCACCGTGCCGGGGGTGATCTTCAGCTGATAGGCCAGCTCCCGCACCGGCGGCAGCTTTGTACCGATACAAAGTGTGCCATCTTCAACCGCCGCCCGGATGGTATCAGCCACCCGTTGATATTTCGGCCCGGATCGCCCGGAAAGATCAGCCGGCAGCTCGTTTGGCCAAATTGTACCCATTACAATCCTTTCTTGGACAAGACGTCGCGCAAATTGTACCCATTGATTGTGATATAAACACAGGATTGTATCAATACAATAGGAAACTGCCATGACACAGAACGCAACACCCTCTTCGCCCGACATGATCTATCTTTCCAGCCGCCCCACCCTGCCGGTGCTGGCTGAGATCGCGGTCTCCTTTGCGGTTCTGGTCACCAAATGGACCGTGCGTCAGCGCACGCGACAGGCATTGCGTCAACTGCCGCCGGAACTGCTCAAAGATGTTGGGCTGACCCGCGAAGACGCCGAGTATCAAGCGACTCTTCCGTTCTGGCGCCCATGATCCCCGGGCAACGGAACCACCTGATGACCGGGGCTTGCCCCGGTCTTTTTTATGGCACGATGGTGTTCATTTTACAAAAAACCCCTTGATCGAATCCCGCCCCCACAATAGATGCCCCCTCACTTTCGGTACCGATCCCAACCCCGGACTCTTATCCGGGGGGGCGCTAAGGGCCGGCTGGATTGTCATCTACTGGAACGAAGGGGAGTGTCATGACGGACGCCAACCTCTTCCAACTGGGGATCGGTCTGGAGACAGGCGCCCAAGAGGAAGATACCGCCCGCAGTGCAACCACTGCGATCGTAAACTCACTTGTGGATTCGGATCGCGAAGACCATTTCATCCGTCGGGATGGAAAGGTATTTGCCGGAACCCATCTCATTATCGAGGTCATGAACGGCAGCGGTCTGGATTGCGAAACCCGCATTCAGAACGCCTTCCGCAAATGTGTCGAGGTCTGCGGCGCGACACTGCTGCACATCCATACGCATAAATTCTCGCCGCAAGGCGTCTCCGGCGTGGCCGTTCTGGCCGAAAGCCATATCTCCGTCCACACCTGGCCCGAGATCGGCTATGGCGCCTTTGACGTCTTCATGTGCGGCGATGCCGAGCCGTGGAAAGCGGTTGACGTGCTGAAAGAAGCCTTCGACACGCCGACGGTTGCGGTGCGTGAACTGCTGCGCGGCGAGGAGTTCCTGGCAAAGGGCATCCTGACCAAGGAAGTGGCGGCATGAGTGATCACACCTGGATCACCGAAGGCCTGCACGCCCATTACGCCCAGCGTTTGCGCGTCGATGAGATGCTCTATGACAGCAATACCGAGCACCAGCGTCTGAAGGTGTTTCAGAACGGCCAGTTTGGCCGCGTTCTGACGCTGGACGACGTGGTGCAGACCACCGAAGGCGATAACTTCATCTACCACGAGATGCTGACCCACGTGCCGATTCTGGCCCATGGCAATGCAAAACGGGTGCTGATCATCGGTGGCGGCGATGGCGGCATGGCGCGCGAAGCGCTGCGCCACGCATCGGTCGAGCATGTCACCATGGTGGAAATCGACGGCGGTGTGGTGGAATTCTCCAAAGAATACCTGCCGATGCTGAGCGATGGCGCCTTTGATGATGCCCGCCTCAATCTGGTGATCAACGATGGTGCGCTCTTCATGAAAGAGAACACCGAGAAATTCGATGTGATCATCGTCGATTCCACCGATCCGATCGGCCCCGGCGAGGTACTGTTCACCGATACTTTCTATGGCCACGCAGCCCGTTCGCTGACTGAGGATGGCATCATCGTGACGCAGAATGGCGTGCCCTTCATGCAGGGCGATGAGCTGACCGGCACCCTGCGGGCGTTTCAGGCGCTGTTTGCGGATGCCTCCTGCTATCTGGCCACCGTGCCGACCTATGCGGGTGGCCCGATGGCGTTCGGCTGGGGCAGCCATTCGGACAAGGCGCGCAGCGTGAGCCTTGCGGATCTGGAGGCACGTTTTGCCGCCGCGGGGATCGACACCGGCTATTACAACCCGGAGGTTCACAAGGCCGCATTCGCCTTGCCGAACTATGTGAAGAAGCTGTTCCCGTAAGGGGCAGGCATCAGGGGGCTTCGGCCCCCTTTTTCGTTGCTCTCCTGGCAAAAAATCACGTCGCACGGACACCGGACCTTTGGGCCGTGGCGGCCTGCCCGTCGCCTTGCGCTCCAAATCCCCCTTGGCGTGACTGCTGCTTCTTGCTAGGCGCGGCGGGAGCGAAACAAAATCTGGCAGGCCCCATGCAGCGCGACCCTATCCTAGTTGTTGACCGCGACACCGGAGACACCTTTGAAGAGGTCGTTCTGGGTGAAAAATGGATCCGCTGGGCCTATCAGAACGCCAGCGCAAAACCGGTGGAAAAACTGTTGTTCCGCTCCGCCCTGATCAGCCGCCTGATGGGAGCATGGTTTGATTCGTCCCTCTCCAGAGGGAAGATCCAGACCGTGGTCGACGATCTTGCCATCGACATGAGCGAGGCGACGGAACCGACGGAAAACTATGCAACTTTCAACGCCTTCTTTGCCCGCCACCTGAGGCCGGAGGCACGCCCCTACAGCGACGATCCCAGCGAAATCGTCAGCCCCGCCGATGGTCGGGCGCTGGTCTTTCCCGAGCTGGCGGAGGATGTCTTTGTCCCCGTAAAGGGGCATCCGATGTCGGTACGGACGATGCTGCCCGGAATTGCGGATCGGTTTATCGGGGGCGCGCTGGCCATCGTCCGGCTCTGCCCTGCGGATTACCACCGCTACCACTTCCCCGCCGCCGGTCGCATTGCCGGCGCGCAGGACCTTGCAGGCGCGCTGCATTCGGTGAACCCCATCGCGCTTGGCGCAGGTCCGGATGTCTTTGGCGAGAACAAACGCAGCTGGACCCTGATCGACACAGACACCATTGGCAGCTACGCCTTTGTCGAGGTCGGCGCCTTTGGCGTTGGCTCCATCGTCAACACCCGCACCTCGGGCGCGGTGCAGAAGATGGACGAAAAGGGCTATTTCAAATTCGGCGGTTCCACCGTTGTGGTGGTGTTTGAACCGGGCCGCGTGCAGTTCAGTGACGATCTGGTCACCAATAGCGCCAGGGGGCGCGAAACCCTGGTGAAAGTTGGCCAGCCGCTGGCCACTGCGCGCTAGGTCCTACCGGTCTGGCGGGATGGCATAGGTCATGGTGGAGCGGGCCACCGGACGCGGATCCCCTTCGGAGAATAACAGCACATCGCCCACCGCCAGCTGGCGTCCCAGTTTCAGCAGCTTGCCTTCGGCAATCAAGGGCGTGCCGCCTGCCGGTTTGCGCATGAAGTCGAACGAGGCATTGGTGGTCACCGCCAGCGCCTTGCGCCCCAGCCGCGACAGCACCAGCGCATAGATGGTGACATCGGCCAGACCAAACATCGACGGTCCTGAAACGGTCCCACCGGGGCGCAGGTGACGCTCATCCACCAGAAGCCGCATCGTGATCCCGTCCTCATCCAGCCGGTCAATCACAAAATCATTGGCCACCTCTGCAAACACCTCATGCAGATAAGCTCCCAACCCTGCGGCATCAAACGCCAAGCCCATGCTGTCTCTCTCCCTCACTGTTGCCGGTTCCCTGCGAGCCGATGTCGCATGGGGTGGCGGCGCAATACCGGTTCCCCCCTAAGTGCAACATGTTCTAACGTTGGCCTTAATCCGGGGAGGGACACAAGATGACAATTTTGGAACGTCACGACAGCAACGGCATCGCCACGCTCCATCTCAACGCGCCCGAGCGGCTGAATGCGCTGTCGGACGGGATGCTGGCCGCACTTCAGGGGCAGATCGACAGCCTGCGCGACGACGACGAAACCCGCGTCGTCATCCTCGCCGGACGGGGCAAGGCGTTCTGCGCGGGCCATGATCTGCGTGAAATGACAGCCGGGCGGCAGGCCGAGGATGGCGGACAGGCCTATTTCGCCGATCTCTTTGCCCGCTGCACCGAGGTGATGCTGGGGCTGCAACAGATCCCGCAGCCGGTAATCGCACAAGTCCACGGTATTGCCACCGCAGCCGGCTGCCAGCTGGTGGCCTCCTGCGATATGGCCGTCGCCGCCGAGGGCACACGGTTTGGCGTCAATGGCGTCAATATCGGCCTGTTCTGCTCCACTCCCATGGTGGCGCTGACCCGGAATATCTCGCGCAAACATGCCTTTGAAATGCTGACCACCGGCGATTTCATTGACGCCACCCGCGCCGAGGAACTGGGGCTGATCAACCGCATCGCCGCAGCTGAGGATCTGACCGAGACCACAAATGCCCTCGCCCAAACCGTGGCAAGCAAACTCGGCGCCGCCGTCAAGATCGGCAAACGCGCGTTTTACGACCAGCTTCAGCTGCCCACGGCCGATGCCTATGCCCACACCGGCGCCGTCATGGTCGAAAACCTGATGCTGCGGGATACCGTCGAAGGCATTGATGCCTTTCTGGAAAAACGCGACCCGGACTGGAAAAATCGCTGATCTGCTCAAAAAATCTAAAAGACATCGAAAATTTTAGTCTTTGTTTACGATTGGTGATTTATTGTTTCCATGTCAGGTCTTTCAAACAAGGCAAGATCATGGCAAAGATTGGGCAGGGTTGGTGAGACATGGTCACGAACCCCAGCACAATTAGGGTCGCTGATGCGGACCGTCCCTCCACCGGGTCTCTCCCCCGGCCAGACAGTTCCCCAGCGACCCCAATACCCCTCCCGCTCAGACCAGTCGACATTTCCACTGCTTGCAACAGGCTCGCTTGGCCCAAAAGCACCAGTTTTTCGTGCCGATCTGCACAAGCCGCACCGCGCAATATTGCGTGACGGCCCCAGCTGCCCTATGTGGCGGGCATGACAAAAACATTGCATATCGTGGGCGGCGGCATGGCCGGCTCAGAGGCCGCATGGCAGGCCGCACATATGGGCGTAGAGGTGGTGATCCACGAAATGCGCCCAAAGGTGGAAACCTTTGCCCATCAGACCGGCAATCTGGGCGAGATGGTCTGCTCCAACTCTTTCCGCTCAGACGATGACGAGCAGAACGCCGTGGGCCTCCTACATTGGGAGATGCGCGCAGCCAACGGGCTGATCATGTCCACCGCCGAACAACACCGCCTGCCCGCCGGTGGCGCATTGGCGGTGGACCGCGAGCCCTTTGCCGAAACCGTGACGGCCCGGCTGAAAGCGCTGCCAAATGTCACTGTCTCCTATGAGGAAATCACCGAGCTGCCCGCCGATGGCCACTGGATCTTTGCCACCGGCCCGCTGACTTCGCCTGAACTCGGCAAGGCCATTCAACGTGAGACCGGCGCCGAGGCGCTGGCCTTCTTCGACGCCATCGCCCCGATCATCTACGCCGACAGCATCGACATGTCGCAGGCCTGGATGCAGTCGCGCTACGACAAAGGTGAGACCGAAGAAGAGCGCACCGCCTACCTCAACTGTCCGATGGACAAGGATCAGTATGAAGCGTTCATCGACGCGCTGCTGGCCGCCGACAAGACCGAATTCCACGAGGGTGAGACCGCAGGCTATTTTGATGGCTGCCTGCCGATCGAGGTGATGGCCGAACGCGGCCGTGAAACCCTGCGCCATGGCCCGATGAAACCGGTGGGGCTGACCAACCCGCACCAGCCGGAGGTCAAGGCGCACGCGGTGGTCCAGCTGCGGCGCGACAATGCGCTGGGAACGCTGTTCAACATCGTCGGCTTCCAGACCAAGATGAAATACGGCGCCCAGACAGAAGTGCTGCGGATGATCCCGGGGCTGGAAAACGCCAGCTTTGCCCGCCTCGGCGGCATCCATCGCAACACATTCCTGAACTCCCCCACCCTGCTCGACGCGCAGATGCGGCTGAAATCAAAACCGCACCTGCGGTTTGCCGGCCAGATCACCGGGGTCGAAGGCTATGTGGAAAGCGCCGCCATGGGCCTGCTGGCCGGCCGTATGGCCGCTGCCGAGATCCTGGGCCAGGAGCTGCCAGAGGTGCCGCAGGACAGCGCCATGGGCGCCCTGATCCATCACATCACCGGCGGCGCCGAGGCCAAGACCTTCCAGCCGATGAATGTGAACTTCGGCCTGTTCCGCCCGGTCGATGGTCTCAAAGGCGGCCGCCGTGGCCGCAAGGACCGCTACAAGGCCTATACCGACCGGGCCAAAGCCGCGTGGCAGGACTGGCTTGGCAACTTTTCCTAGACGCTTCGGGCGGCGAAGGCATAAACTGTCGTCATGAGCAAAAAGTTCCTCGACAAATCCTATGACCTGGAAACACCGGAAGCGACCCTGGCGCATTACGACCAATGGGCCGCTTCCTACGATGCCGAAATCGCCGAAAACGGTTACGCGACGCCGGGACGGATTGCCCTGGCGCTGGCGAAATTCCAATCGGATATGAGCGAACCCGTTCTGGATTTTGGCTGCGGCACCGGCCTGTCAGGTCTGGCACTGCGCCTCCAGGGGTTTGAAACCGTCGACGGGATGGAGCCCTCCGCCCGGATGCTGGAGCAGGCCCGTGCCAAAGACGCCTACCGCCAACTGACGCAGATCGACGCCGCCGACCGCCAGCCGATCCCCAAGGGCGCCTATCGTCTGATCACCGGCTGTGGCGTTCTGGGCACCGGTGCCGCTCCGCCTGCGGTCTTCGACAGCATCCTGCACGCCCTGCCGCGCGGCGGCCTCTTTGCCTTTTCCTACAATGATCACGCACTGGAGGATCCCGCCTATACCGGCAAGCTCAACGAATGGCTGGATTGTTCGGCGGCACGGCTGCTGTTTCGGGAACACGGTGACCACCTGCCCGGAATCAACCTGAAGTCCACCGTTTATGTGATTGAGAAAGCGTGACATTCGCAACCCGATTTGCGCCATCCCCAACTGGACCGCTGCACCTCGGCCACGCCTATTCGGCGCTTCTGGCACATGATATGGCGCGGGCAGCGGAGGGCATTTTCCTGCTGCGCATCGAAGATATCGACCAATCCCGCTCCCGGCCCAGCTGGGAGGCGCAGATCTATGACGACCTGCATTGGCTCGGCCTCCGCTGGCCGCAACCGGTGATGCGCCAGTCCGAACGGCTGCCACGCTATCGCGCCGCGCTGGATCAGCTTGCGGCAATGGGACTCACCTATCCCTGCCGCTGCAACCGCGCCGATATCGAGGCCGCCGCAGGCGCGCCGCAAGAAGGCGTACCGCAATTCGGCCCCGACGGGCGCATCTATCCGGGCAGCTGCCGCAGCCGCGCAATGGCCGACGCCGCGCCGCAGGACGTGATACGGCTCAACATGGCAAAAGCGCTGGATGCGGCCAGCCTGCGCAGCTTCTCGGAAACCGGCCTATCCCATCAGGGCCGGCACCGGCTGAACCCCGATCAGCTGCTCACCGCGGTCGGCGATATTATCCTCGTCCGCCGCGGCATGGGCAGCGCCTACCACCTCTCCGTAGTGGTCGATGATGCCGATCAGCAGATCACCCATGTCGTGCGTGGAGAGGATCTGTTCGAGGCTACGCAGATCCACGTGCTGCTCCAGGCACTGCTCGGCCTGCCGACACCCATCTACCACCACCACGGGCTGATCCGTGACGATCAGGGCAAGCGACTTGCCAAGCGCGACGATGCCCGTGCCCTCGCCAAATACCGCGCCGAAGGCGTCAGCCCGTCGCAGATCCGCGCCATGGTCGGCTGCGCTGCGGTGCCCGAACAGACATCTTCTGGCTAGAAATATCCCCGCCGGAGGCACGGCCCGCACCGGGCCGTCCCCTCAGCCGGTTGCTGTCAGACCATCGGCGCCATCAGCTCGACCTCATCGCCATCGCGAAGGGCAGTATAAAAACAGCTGCGCCGGTTGGTGTGGCAGGCAGGCCCGGTCTGACGCACCACCGCCAGCAGGCAATCGCGATCGCAATCCACGCGCAGATCGACCAGTTCCTGCATATGTCCCGAGCTTTCGCCCTTGACCCAGAATGCCTGCCGCGACCGCGACCAATAGGTGACCCGGCCACTGTCCAGCGTCTGTCTCACCGCATCGGCATTCATCCAGGCCATCATCAGGACCTCGCCGCTGCCCGCCTGCTGCGCGATGCAGGGGATCAACCCGGCCTCATTGTACTTTAGGCTAAGAGGATCAAACGACATGACAAAAACCTTTTGCATCTGGAGACTGGCTCCCTATGTATTGGGAACAGCACGTAAGGGAAAGCCCGAGGTATCCGATGTCCGGCGAGACTGATCTGATAAAACTCTACTCCGCACGGATCCTGGCCCTGGCCGCCGATATCCCGCATCTGGATCGTCTCGACGCCCCGGATGTTACGGTTAAAAAACGCTCGCCCCTGTGCGGCTCGACCGTGACCGTCGATCTTCGGATCGAGGATGGCGCGATTGTCGGATTTGGTCAGGACGTCAAAGCCTGTGCGCTTGGCCAGGCCTCGGCGGCGGTTGTCGGCGAGGTCATCCTGGGTCGCACCCTGCCCGAGGTTGAGCGGGCCCGCCAGCAGCTGAAGGCCATGCTGACCGAAGATGGCCCGGTTCCGGAGGCGCCGTTTGACGGGTTTGAAGTCCTGATCCCCGCCCGCGAGTTCAAGAACCGCCACGCCTCGATCATGCTGGCGCTCGATGCCACCTATGAGGCTATGCAGACCCATCAGGAACAGAGCTGCGCCTGATGGCCGCCTGCCGATCCAGCGTTACAAGTTCAACATGTTGGATCAGTCGCGCACGCCAATAAGGCAGATCCGCAGTCATGATCCAAGGCCGCCATCTCAGCCGCCGATTGATATGCTTGCCTCACCAGCGCCCGTGACGGCAGCCAGAACAACCCTTCTAATAGGGCCATATGAAAAAACCGCCGCACACCTGACAGGTGGCGGCGGTAGTATGCTCTCTCATGCGGGACCCGAACGGGGCCTGTTGACCTGAGGCAGGTCGGCCAGACCGGCAGGCAAACCGGG
Organism: Phaeobacter sp. JH204B; assembly: GCF_048055755.1. Taxonomy (NCBI): domain Bacteria; kingdom Pseudomonadati; phylum Pseudomonadota; class Alphaproteobacteria; order Rhodobacterales; family Roseobacteraceae; genus Phaeobacter; species Phaeobacter sp. JH204B. The sequence continues at coordinate 137,432 of NZ_JAYMXF010000009.1, read as the reverse complement.
CAGGCTTGGGACAGGCGGCCCCGTCCGGCATAAAGAGTGCGATCAGGAAATCTCAAAAACTCAAGGCTGGTCGCCCGGCGTCATCACAGCAGACCCGGCAGGTGCAACCCCGCGACCAGCATCACAACCAGTGCCGCCGCGCCAATCGCGTCTTGCAACAGTGTCGATTGGGCATTCTGAACAGTCGTCTTGATTTGGGTCATCATGGTGCATCCTCCTGTCTGTCTTGCGCTCGCTCTCTGGCGTGTTGTTGCCTATTTGTTCTCATATTCAAACGCAGCTGTAAAGAACTTTATGAGAACATTTGCGAACACATGAGAACACGGCGCAAAAACACAAAGCAGCGTCCCGATCATAAGGACCGCCGCTGATGAAGGTTTCAGCTCAGGAAGACGTGCTAACCGACGGAAATCAAACGGATCGCCTGATCCTGTTTCATTAGCCACAGAAGAACCCGCGCCGCCTGTCCGCGCGGGCTGGACAGATCGGGATCGCTGGCCAGCAGGGCCCGCGCGTCGCTTTGTGCAACAGCCATCAACCCGGCCTGACGGTCCAGATCGGCGATGCGGAATCGCGGCAGCCCCGATTGTGCGGTGCCGATGACATCGCCCGCACCGCGCATCTCAAGATCGGTTTCGGCAATGCGAAAACCATCCTCGGTCTCGCGCAGGATCTCCAACCGTTTCTGGCCGCCCTTGCTGAGCGGCGCCTGATAGAGCAGCAGACAGGTCGAAGCCGCATCCCCGCGCCCGACGCGGCCGCGCAGCTGGTGCAGCTGTGCAAGGCCGAATATCTCGGCCCGCTCGATCACCATGATCGACGCGTTGGGCACATTGACTCCGACCTCGATCACCGTCGTGGCCACCAGAACCTTGGTCTCTCCAGCCTGAAAGGCAGCCATCGCCGCGTCTTTCTCCGCCGGGGGCATCTGTCCGTGAACCAGCCCGACCACGCCCTCTCCCAGCGTCGCCCGCAGATGTTTGAACCGCTCCTCGGCGGCGGTCAGATCCATCACCTCGGATTCCTCAACCAGCGGACAGACCCAGTAGCATTGCCGCCCGGCTTCGATGGCGCCGCGCAGATGGCTGACCACCTCCTGCATCCGCTCGGTGCTGATAACCGCAGTCTTGACCGGTTTGCGACCGGGCGGTTTTTCATCCAGTACCGAAACTTCCATATCGCCATATTGCGTCAGCGCCAGCGACCGCGGAATCGGTGTTGCGGTCATCACCAGCACATCCGCGCCTTTGCCCTTTTCCGCCAGCTCCATGCGCTGACGCACGCCAAACCGATGCTGTTCGTCGACAATCGCCAGCCGCAGATCCCGAAACACCACATCCGGCTGAAACACCGCATGGGTGCCGACCAGAATATGAATGTCCCCCCGCGCCAGCGCCGCGCATTTTGCGGCCCGCTCCCGGCCCTTGTCGCGGCCTGTCAGGATTTCCAGAACCACGCCTGCGGTTTCCGCCAGCGGGCGCAGCGCCTCCAGATGCTGACGGGCCAGAATTTCTGTCGGCGCCATCATGACACCCTGCCCGCCTGCTTCAACTGCGACCAGCAAAGCCATGAAAGCAACAAGAGTTTTGCCAGCGCCGACATCGCCCTGCAACAGACGGTTCATCCGCGCACCAGCCGCCATATCGGCGGTGATCTCCGCAATTGCGCGGGCCTGCGCATTGGTCGGCCGATAGGGCAAGGCCGCAAGCACCCGCGATTGCAACGCCCCGCTGGCCAGGCTGCTGCGCCCCGGCAAGGTCCGATCCCGCAGCCGCGCCAGCGCCAGTGTCAGCTGATGGGCAAACAGCTCATCATAGGCAAGACGTGTCCGACCGGGTGCCTCTGCCGCCAGCGCATCCGGCCCATCGGGGTTATGCGCAGCACGCAGCGCCTGCTGCCAGCTTGGCCAGGATTCCTTGGTGATCTGCGAGGGATCTGCCCATTCGGCGAGCTCCGGCAAGCGCGATAGCGCGCTTTGCGCCGCCTTGAACATGGTTTTCTGCGACACACCATGGGTCAGGTGATAGACCGGCTCAAAATCGGGGATCTCGGCAGCCTCTGCCAGCGGCAGCATATGGTCAGGGTGCACCATCTGCGCCATGCCATCAAACAGTTCCAGTTTGCCCGACACCACCCGCCGCGCCCCCTCCGGCAGCTGGGCCTCCAGATAGCGGCTGCGACCGTGGAAAAATACCAGCTGGAATTCCTCCTCGGCGTCGCTCACCTGGATCCGGTAGGCGCCCCCCTTGTTCCGCGCCGGCCGATGCGCGCCGATGGTCACCTCAACCGTTGCAACTGTGGGAAAATCAAGCCCGCGAATGCTATCGCGCCGCCGTCGATCCACCACCGAATAAGGCAGCGAAAACAACATGTCACGCGGCGTTTCTATATCAATCTGCGCAAAATGCTGCGCCGTCTTCGGGCCGATACCCTGAAGCGTTTCCAACCCGGCAAACAGTGGGAAGAGGATCTCTGGTCTGCCGCTCATGCGCCCGCAATCAGCTCCAGCCAGCCGTCTTCGTCGAGGATCCGCACGCCAAGATCGCGAGCCTTCTGCTCCTTTGACCCCGCACCGGGACCTGCGACCAGAATATCCGTCTTTTTCGACACCGAGCCGGCCACCTTCGCCCCCAGGGCTTCGGCGCGTGCCTTAGCTTCGGCGCGGGTCATTTTCTCCAGCGTCCCGGTAAAGACCACCGTCAGGCCGGTGACCGGGCTGTCGTTCTTCGGAGCTTCGGGCGGAATGATCGTCAAATGGCCGCGCAAGGCGTCGAAGGCCGCCCGCTCATCGCTATTGGCAAAAGCATCGGAAAGCGACAGACCCAGCGTTGCGCCAATGCCGTCGATCCCGATCAGATCCTCCCATGCCGCGGCGGCCTCCGCAGGCACGTTCAGCGCCGCAATGGCCCGGTCTCGCGCTTCCTTGATGCGGGCGCGACGGCCCTGCTGGGCTGCTGCAACCCGCTCGGCCTCCTCGGCCCCATCCGCTGCGCGCTGCGCCAAGGCGGCCGGGCGGGCCAGATCAACAGCCGCCGCCATCGCGTCCCAATCCGCATAATGGAGCGCCAGATCGCGCGCCCCGACCTCGCCCACGTGACGAATGCCAAGACCAAAGATCAGCCGAGCCAGCGCGATGTTGCGCTTCTCGTCAATCGCGGCGAAGAGGTTGGCGGCAGAGGTCTCGCCCCAGCCATCGCGGTTTTTCAACTTGGCCAGATTCTGCGCATCCCGCGCCTGAAGGGTAAAGATATCGGCCGGCGTTTTGATCGCCAGACCCGCGTCACTGTAAAAGGCTTCGATCTGCTTGGCGCCCAGACCTTCGATATCGAAAGCCTTGCGCGAGACAAAATGCTTCAGCTTCTCAACCGCTTGTGCCGGACAGATCAAGCCGCCGGTACAGCGTCGCACCGCGTCGCCCTCCTCACGCACGGCCGGGCTGCCACATTCCGGGCAAACGGTCGGAAAGGCGAAGGCAACCGCGCTCTCGGGACGTTTGGACAGATCAACATCGGCAATCTTCGGGATCACATCCCCGGCGCGGTAGACCTGAACCCAGTCGCCGACCCGGATATCCTTGCCGTCGCGGATCTCTTCACCCTTGGAATCCAGCCCGGCGATATAATCCTCATTGTGCAGCGTCGCATTGGAGACAACAACGCCGCCCACCGTCACCGGCTGCAACCGCGCCACCGGGCTGAGTGCGCCGGTCCGTCCAACCTGAATGTCGATGCCCTCCAGCCGCGTCCAGGCCAGTTCAGCCGGAAATTTATGCGCAATCGCCCATCGCGGGGTGGTTGAGCGGAAGCCGAGACGGTCCTGCAAGGCCAGCGCATCCACTTTGTAAACCACGCCGTCGATATCGTAGCCAAGCGTCGCACGCTGTTCCTCGATCAGGCGATAATGCTCAATCAGCTCGGTGGTGCCCTTGCAATATTTGGTCAACGGGTTGGTCTGAAAGCCCATGCCCTTCAGGCGTTCAAGCGCTGAAAACTGCGTATCGGCGAGCGGCTCCGACAGCTCGCCCCAGCTGTAGGCAAAAAAGCGCAGCGGCCGCGACCGGGTGATTTCAGCGTTCAGCTGCCGCAGGGATCCCGCCGCCGCATTGCGCGGATTGGCGAAGGTTTTGCCACCCTGTGCGGCGTGCCGATCATTCAGCGCCGTAAAATCCGCATGGCTCATGTAGACCTCGCCGCGCACCTCAAGTACCGCCGGAGCATCGTCGATCCGCTGCGGAATATCGGCAATGGTCAGGGCGTTTTCGGTGACATTCTCCCCCACCGCCCCGTCGCCACGGGTGGCCGCATGGATCAGCCTACCCGCTTCATAGCGCAGCGACAGCGACAGCCCGTCGATCTTCGGCTCCGCCATATAGGCCAGCGGGTCCTCGGCGCCGAGGCCGAGATATTTGCGCAGACCTTTGTCGAAATCGCGCACGTCCTCGTCGTCAAAGGCGTTGCCCAGCGACATCATCCGCTGTGCATGGGTGATCTTGCCAAAGCCGGAGGCTATTGGCGCACCAACCGTCTCCAGCTCGGTTGCGATCTCAGCCAGATCGGGAAATTGCTCCGCCAGCGCGCGGTAGCGGCGTTTCTTAGCGTCATATTCCGCATCGCTGATCTCGGGATCGTCGGCCTGATGATAGGCAAGATCGGCGGCGCGCAACTGCTCCTGCAACGCCATAAATTCGCGGCGCGCCTGATCCTTGGTCAAACCGTTCAAATCGCTGTTGCCTGACTGTGTCACGTCTGTCGCCTCGCTTTATCTTAGCTAGGTGATAGGACGGTGACGCCATCGCGTCCAGCCACAGCGCAGGTGACAGACGTGAAAAATCCCGCCGTAGCGGGATCGTTCGGGAACCGGGTGAGATGAAGGTCGCGCCGGATCAGGCGCCAACAGCCATCCGGTGACCACCAGTCAGCTGATCGTCCTGCGGATCGCGCAGCACATAGCCGCGGCCCCAGACTGTTTCGATGTAGTTATCGCCACCTGTCGCCGTGCTCAGCTTCTTGCGCAGCTTGCAGATAAAGACGTCGATAATCTTCAGCTCGGGCTCATCCATGCCGCCATAGAGATGGTTCAGGAACATCTCCTTGGTCAATGTGGTGCCCTTGCGCAGGCTCAGCAGCTCCAGCATCTGGTATTCCTTGCCGGTGAGATGCACGGCCTTGCCTGCAACTTCCACCGTCTTGGCATCCAGATTGACCGAAATCTTGCCGGTGTTGATAATCGACTGCGAATGCCCCTTGGAGCGGCGGATGATGGCGTGAATACGGGCCACCAGTTCCTCGCGATGGAAGGGTTTGGTCAGATAATCATCGGCGCCAAAGCCAAAGCCCTTGATCTTGTTTTCGGTGTCATCTGCACCGGACAGGATCAGAATGGGCGTCTCGATACGGGCCATGCGCAGCTGCCGCAGCACCTCGTGGCCGTTCATATCGGGTAGGTTAAGATCCAGCAGGATCAGATCGTAATCATAGAGTTTAGCAAGATCGATCCCCTCTTCGCCGAGATCGGTCGAATAAACGTTGAGGTTGGCATGAGTCAGCATCAACTCAATGCTCTTCGCCGTTGTTGGATCATCCTCAACAAGAAGAATGCGCATATTATTTTCTCCGCCTGTACACTGTTTCCCTCAGGTCGAATTAACCTTGGTGGAAAAAAGTTAATGGCCCGTTACCATGATGGTTAATTTGCGCGTTCACCTCAAGTCTGAATGATTTTTTTGCGTCAGGATTTACGATAGTCTTTGAGACGGGTGGCTTTCAGGGCGTCCTCGCCAAAGTCCGCAACAGCGGAAACCCAGCTGCGAAACTCCTCTTCGGAGAGGCTGTATCTGCGCAATGCCTCGCTTTGCGGGATCAAGCCGTAGAGGACTCCGCGCACAACCGCCGCCTTGCGTGAGGCCACCCAGCGCCGCGTGGTCTTTGGCGGCAGATCCGCGCGCGTCATCACCGTGCCATCCGGCAGGGTCACAGCGCGCGGGCCATCGACTTTCTTCAAGAACATCTTTTCTTCCTTCGTGTGGAGCATAGAAATTGGTCCGTCCCCACATTTCGCGCAAACGCCTTAAGGAGGGGTGAACCTGCCCCCTTGAGGATCATTAGGATTTTCCTATATTCTGCGGTGTCTTTCCCACATATCCGAGGAGTCGCCTGATGGCGCAGGATGCCAATCCCCAACTGAATTCGCTTGGCTTTGCCAAACCACCGTCGGAGACGCGGGTGGTTGTCGCCATGTCGGGTGGCGTCGACAGCTCTGTTGTTGCTGCACATTTGGCCGATGAAGGCTATGATGTTGTGGGCGTGACGCTACAGCTCTACGACCATGGTGCGGCGCTTGCAAAGAAAGGCGCCTGCTGTGCGGGGATCGATATCCATGATGCGCGCCGAGTCGCCGAGGAGCGCGGCTTTCCGCATTACGTGCTGGATTATGAGAACATTTTTAAGGATGCGGTGATCGATGAGTTCGCCGACAGCTATCTGGCTGGCGCAACCCCGGTACCCTGTATCCGCTGCAACGAACGGGTCAAGTTCAAGGATCTGCTGGAAACCGCCCGCGATCTGGAAGCCGACTGCATGGCCACCGGCCACTATATCCAGCGCAAGGATGGGCCAAACGGGCCGGAGCTGCATTCGGCCGAGGATGCCAACCGCGACCAGAGCTATTTCCTGTTCTCCACCACCCCCGAGCAGCTGGACTATCTGCGATTCCCGCTGGGACATCTGCCGTCAAAGGACGCCACCCGCGAGATGGCGGCACAATATGGTCTGGCGGTGGCCGATAAACCCGATAGCCAGGACATCTGCTTTGTTCCCAATGGTGATTATGCCAGCGTGATCGAGAAACTGCGCCCCGGCGCGGCGGAGCCGGGGGACATCGTTCATGCCGATGGCCGGGTGCTCGGCCGTCACAACGGTGTCATCCACTACACCATCGGCCAGCGTCGCGGCCTCGGCATCGGCGGGCTGAGCGAACCGCTTTATGTGGTGAAACTGGATGTGGACAAGAAACAGGTGGTCGTTGGGCCCAAGGACTTGCTGGCCACCCGCACCATCCCGGTGCGGGAAATCAACTGGCTCGGCGATGAGCCTTTCACCAGCCGCGACGAATGGCATCTGAAGGTCAAGGTCCGCTCGACCCGGCCCCCGCGCGATGCGGTGATCCGTCCGATCTCGGAGACCGAAGCCGAGGTCGAACTGCTGACCCCGGAAGAGGGTATTTCTCCCGGACAGGCCTGCGTGTTCTACGCTGAGGAGGGCAGCCGTATCTTTGGCGGCGGCTGGATCTGGCGCGGCTACTGACACGGCCAGTAACACGGTGCGTCTGTCAGGGAAGGCGCAGCCTCCGCGCGGGACCCGGCTTGTCCTTGACAGACCCTCCCCAAACCCAAAATCGAGATAGCGCCTGAGGGCAGACCTGCCCTTAGGCGCATCTCAGCATAACAAAATCCATCACCACACTACGCCCAACGGCACATGCTCAGTCACCCGCATTGCGGCGCGCACCGCGCGGGTGCACAGCGCCCGCGCTACGAGAGGCCACCTGCAGGAGACTCTGCATCCGGCAGGCTTCAGGAGACCGCGGAGGTCTGCGCAGACAAACGATCCAACACTGCGCGGGCCGCGCGAAGACCGGGGTCTTCGCCCCCCTCGCCCAGCCGCTCCATCGTGATGGCCATGGCAGAGGATTGCGCGGTAGGCGCCGCCTTGACCTTGATCAGCGCCTTGGCGATAGCCTCCGGCGTACACTCAGGGCCGAGGCATTCCGGCACCACGCGTGTATCGCTGACCAGATTGACCAGCGTGACGGTGTCAATCAACGCCATGCGCCGCATGATATGCCAGGTGAGCCACTGAAACTTATAGGCGATCACCATTGGGGTGCGCGCCGCCGCCAGCTCCAGCGAGACCGTACCAGAAGCCGCAAGCGCCAGATCCGCCGCCGCAAAAGCCGCGCGTTTATGCGCCTTGGCCACCTCACCGTCCAGCGTATTGGGGTCGATCACCACCGCGGTATCCGACCATTCCGCAAGATGGCTGCGCACCAGATCGGCAACCGGAGCTGCGGCCGGCACCACGATCCGATACTCCGGGTGGCTGTCCTGAAACTGTTTCAGGGCTGCACCGAATACCGGCGCCAGACGTATCACCTCAGAGCGCCGCGATCCCGGCAGCGCCAGAATGCAGGGCGCCTCCTCCAGCTGGTACTGGCTGCGAAAGGCGGCAATCTCCTCCGCCGTGGCCTGTGGCTCCCCCACAACGGGGTGGCCAACGAAATCGCACTCCATGCCAGCCGCTTCCATATAGGGCGGCTCAAACGGCAGCAGCGCCAGCACATGATCGATGACCCGGGCCATTTTTTCGGCCCGCTTGGGGCGCCAGGCCCAGACCGATGGCGCCACATAATGTACCGTGCGAATACTGCTGGCTTCTTTCACCAATGCGGCGACCCGTAGGGAGAAATCCGGGCTGTCGATGGTGATCATCACATCCGGCTTCATGTCCAGAACCGCCTCTGCGGTTTCGCGAATGCGGCGCTTCAGCTGACGGTATTTCGGCAGCACCTCGGCCAGCCCCATGACCGACAGTTCCGACATATCGAAGCGCGACTTTAGGCCTTGTTCAGCCATCAGCGCGCCGCCAATCCCCTCAAAGATGATATCCGGGCAGAGCTGTCGCAGACCTGCCATCAGCGCACCGCCAAGGCGGTCCCCAGAAGGCTCGCCTGCGAGGATGAACACCCGTAGGCTCATGCGCTGCGCAGCCAGAGAAACAGCCCGAGCCGATTGCAGGTGGCCACCACCTCATCCTGATCGAGCACGATAACACCGCCTGCCTCCAGCACGATCCCCGACAGCCCAGCCTTGGCCGCCAGCTCAACCGTCTGCACGCCAATCGTGGGCAGATCCGCGCGGCGGTCCTGTCCGGGTTTGGGCGCCTTGAACAGCAGACCTCCGGTGCCGTCAGGCCGGTTCTGCAACGCCGTCAGCATCCAGTCGGTGCCAAAGAGGTTCTCGACCGCAATCGCCTGTCCGCGCCGCACCGCGCAGGACTGGCCGACATCGGCGCGGCACATGGCCTCGACAACCTCTGCGCCGCGTTCTGCATCGCGCCGGTCCAATTCGCCGGGCTGCACCTCGGTCGGGATGCCCTCAGCCATCACCAGATCCGGTGCTACCTCATGGGCGGCGCGCACGCACATGCCCGCCTGCTCAAAAAGGCCGATGATGGCGCGCAATGCCCCGTCGTCACCTGCGGCAATCGCCCCCTGCAGAATCGGAACCAGCGGCATGGTCTCGGCATCAATCTGCGATGGATCAATGGCCGGGCGGCGCACTGCGCCCGCCAGGCAGATCTCGCGCACGCCGCTGGCCGACAGGCGCGCGATAAAGCTGCCGAGCTGTTCCAGGCGAAAGGTCAGCTCCGGCTCAATGTGATCGGGCTCGGAGCCGCGCATGGCACAGACCAGTGGCCGGTCGGACAGGCGCGCGGCCAGTTCGGCAGGCAGTGCGCCCTGCCCTGCAATCAATGCCAGCATGGTCTCAGCCTCCCGGCGTCAGGAAAGAGCGGTCACTCTCGCCGGTAATGAAATCAACGATTTCCTGCACGTATTCGCTGTCGCTCTCTGCGCCAAGACGGCGCGCGCGCTCCTGAAACGTGCCCTCGCCCTGGGCCAGCATCTGAAAGGCCGCCCGCAGCGCGGTGATATCCGCACGCTGCACGCCCCGGCGTTTCAGGCCGACAAGGTTCAGCCCGTCCAGCTCACCGCGCGGCGCCTGCACCAGCCCGTAGGGAATCACATCATTGGTCACCATGGTGACCGCGCCGACAATGGCGCCGTGACCGATGCGCACCCATTGGTGAATGCCGGACAGGCCGCCGATGATGACGTCATCTTCCAGCACGCAGTGGCCCGCAACCGCAGCGGAATTCACCACGATCACACGATCTCCGATCTGCGCATCATGGGCGATGTGGCAGCCGGCCATAAACAAGCCGTCATCACCGATCCGCGTGATCCCGCCGCCGCCTTCGGTGCCGGCATTCACCGTCACATGCTCTCGGATGCGGTTGCGCTTGCCGATCACGGTCTTGCAGCGCTCGCCCTTGAACTTCAGATCCTGCGGAATCTCGCCCAGCACGGCAAAGGAGAACACCGTGGTATCCTCTCCGATCTCGGTATCTCCGGTGACGACCACATGGGATTTCAGCTCAACCCGGTCGCCGAGCACGACCTCAGGGCCAATCAGGCAGAACGGGCCAATGACGCAATCGGCGCCAATCTTCGCCCCTTCTTCGACCACCGCGCTGGGATGGATCCGGGTCATCTGTGTCAATCCTTCTGCACGTCGATCATGGCCGAGAACTCGGCCTCCGCCGCAGTCTCACCATTGACGGTTGCAACACCCTTGAACTTGAAGATCTTGCCACCGGGCTTGCCCCTTGTGGTCTCCACCCGCATCTCCAGCACATCACCGGGGATCACCTTGCGGCGGAATTTGCATTTGTCGATGTTCATGAAATAGATCAGCAGCTCGGTGTCGATCATATCCATACCTACGCCCAGCATCACGCCCGCAGTCTGTGCCATCGCCTCGACGATGGTGACGCCCGGCATAATCGGCGTGCCCGGGAAATGGCCCTGGAAATGCGGCTCGTTCATGGTGACGTTCTTGATCCCGCAGGCCGAGGAATAGCCGTCGATCTCGACCACCTTGTCGACCAGCAGAAACGGATAGCGATGCGGCAGGATCCGCTGGATCAGGTGAATGTCGGCGCTTTTCAGCTCGGTTGTCATTGCGGTTTCCCCGTTTTCTGAATGTTAGGTATGTCCTAGCAACTGCCCACAGCTTCGGCAAGCGGCAGACCCGGCGATGGCTGCACGGTCGGCGCCCTGCCTCCGCCTGAGGCAATCACCAGCCGGGCGCGGTAAGCCTATTCGCCGGTGGCCTCGGGCAGGCTCTCACGCCCGTCGCCGAGCACTTCGTTCACCCGCGCAATCGCCAGATCCGTGACATCCGCGGCATCTGCGCTCAGAAACACGCTGGCGTGTTCCAGAATGGCTCCAGCCCCGGCTTCCAGCATGATCTGTTGCAGCACAGGCAGCGAAGCGGTGAAGAAATCACGCCGCGCATCTTCGCCGATCTGGTTGATATCGCGCAGTTTCTGATCCTGTTGACGACGGGTTTCCTGCACCTTTTTGTCAAAAGCATCGGCCAGCGCGCGAAACGCCGCAGGATCCATGCTGCTGCGGCGCTCGGTCAGCTCAAGTTCCTCTGCGCGCAGCTCCGCCTCGATCCGGCGGTTTTCGGCCGTCAGGACCGCACCCTCGGCATCCAGTTCCTGGGAAACACGCTGACCAAAGGCGCTCTCGGCATAGAGCCGCTCGGACTGGATGGTCAGCAGCCCGGTCTGCGGTGCGCCCAGCTGCAATGTCTCGCCAAAGGCAAAGCCCGCCCCCGGCAATGCCGTCTCCTGCGCCATCGCAGGCAGCACCAGCAGCGGCAGCATCGCAAGCCCGCGCACAAAAGGCGCCAGCATCTCCGCCAGCGCCCCCGTGTGCCGTGTGTCCACAGCTCGTGTCATTGCGATCAGAACCGCGCCTGCAACGTCAAATCAAAGCTCTGTTCCTGGTCGAAGTCTTCTTTCTTCAGCGCCTTGGAGAAATTGAACCGCAAAGGGCCAAATCCGGTTGTCCACAACAGCGAGAAGCCGACCACATGACGGTACGACCCGCCGCGCCCGACAATATTGCCGCCCGCCGCGCCGGTATCGGCATTGTTCAGACCCCAGAGGTTGCCCACATCATAGAACAGACCGCCACGCAGGCCGATCTCTTCTGGCAGGCCCAGCGGGAATTCCGCATCAAAGCGGGCCGCCGCGTAATAGTTGCCGCCGAGGAAGTCGTTATAGGTCCCGCCTGCGCCATTGGGCGACTGGTCCCGTGGACCGATACCACCCGGTTCAAAACCACGCAGGATATTGGGCGACAGGACAAACCGATCAATGGAGCGGCTGAAGCCATCCCCCTGCCAAGCAAAGGCGCCTGCCTCGATCGTTGCCCGCAATGTCACCTCTTCATTGAAGACACGACGCTGGGCGATGATCTTTGCGGTGGTGCGCAGATATTCGGAATCCCCGCCAAGCCCGGCATAATCGGCCCCAACCTGGAACAGATAGCCCGAATTCGGATCCAGTCCGTTCAGGCGGCTGTCAACAGTATAGGTAAAGCCGATGGAGCTGGCGTTGATCGCACCCTGGTTGATCTCGCTACGAACCACAGGACCGGCCAGCGGGATCCCGGCGGAATCATCGCCACGGGTGATCATCTCATCCTCATCCCAGGTGTACCGGATCTGAAGGCTGCTGTTTTCCGAGGTTTGGAAGGTCAGCGCGGGCGAGAAGAACGCACGTTTGGTGTCGTAAAGCGCAAAGCTGGAATCCGTCTCAGACAGACCCAGATCCAGATCGAGACGCAGGTCGCGCCCCAGAAGATAGGGCTCGGTGAAGCCAAGCGTGTATTCCTCGGCGTCCTGAGCGGTCGAGATGTTGAACGACAGGCGCTGCCCCCGACCAAGGAAGTTGTTCTCCGACAGGCCGATGCTGAGACCGAAGCCGTCGTTGACCGAGTAGGCACCACCAAGGCTCAGTGCACCCGTTGGCTTTTCCTCGACGTCCACATCGACAACCACCTCACCGGCGCTGCTGCCTTCGCGCACGTCCACCTCGGCGGTTTCAAAGAACCCCAGCGCACGGATGCGTTCAGCGCTTTCGCGGATTTCGCGCGGATTGAACGGGTCGCCCTCGACGGTGCGGAACTGCTGACGGATCACCCGGTCCAGCGTGGTTGTGTTGCCTTCGATGTCGATCCGCTCAACAAACACGCGCGGACCACGGGTCAGCACAAAATCCACGTCCAGCGTCAGCTCGCGATCATTGCGGCTGATCCGCGGCTCGGCCCTCAGGAAATCAATCCCCTTGCGGATCGCATATGTTTCCAGACGCCGGATGGCATTTTCAACCACGCTCGGCGAATAGGTTACCCCGGGGCGGACCCTCAGAACCTTGCGGAACTCATCGGCGTCAGCTTCCGACATCTCGCTGGTGACCGAGATTTCGCCAAACTCGAACTTCTGGCCCTCGCTGATATCCACCACCAGGAAGGCGGCGTCGCGTTCTTCGGTCACCTCGGCATTGGTGCTGTTGATACGCACGTCAACATAGCCGCGCGACAGGTAGAAATCGCGCAGCACCTGCTTGTCGAATTCCAGACGGTCCTCGATCAGCGTATCGGCGCGGATGAAGGTGCGCAGCAGACCGGCCTGTTTGGTCTCCAGCACGCGGCGCAGACGCCGATCGGAATAGACGCGGTTGCCGATGAAGGACACGCGCTCGACCTCGATGGTGTCACCTTCGGAGATTTCGAACACCAGATCGACACGGTTGTCGCTGCGCCGGATGATGCGCGGTGTCACGGTTGTGGCCAGACGTCCCTGTGCACCATAGGCTTCGGCCAGATTGGAGGCGTCACGCTCGGCGACCGTGGGGTTGAACACCCGGCGCGGCGCCGATTCGATCAGCTCGGCCATGGCATCGTCCTTGATGCGGCGGTTGCCTTCAAAGCTGATCTTGTTGATGGTCGGAAATTCGGTGACCTTGATCACCAGCGTATTGCCCTGCGGAACAATCTCGACGCTTTCGAATACGCCGCTGTCCAGAATGCGCTGATAGGCATCGTTGAGCTGCCCGGCGCTCACCGATTTGCCCCGCTCAATGCCGGTATAGGCCACAATTGTTGAGGTCTGGATGCGTTGATTGCCCTCGACCTGAACGTTTGTGAAACTATAACTCTGCGCCACTGCGAACTCTGGCGTCAGGACAAATCCCAAGGCAACAGCCAGCGCTACAGCAGATGCGTTTCTATACAAAATATGGGCACCTAATTTGCGCCCCCCACAGGATCTACCTGTGTGCTTCCCCCGAACCATCAGTCAAAACCCGATTTTTTTACAGCTTAATCCGTGCGTATCGGGTTTATCAGCGCTTGTCAAAAACAACAAAAAGGCGCGCGGGAGGACCCCACGCGCCAGATTGCTTGCAACAGGTTGAAAACTCAGAGACTGCCGATCCAGGCCCCAGCCACCAGCGCTCCCAAAATCGTCGCCACAGACATGGCGCGGTCCCAGTTCAGGCGCATAAAAAGACCCAATCCCGTATTGGTAATATGCAGGCTGCTCATGGCGTCCACTCTCCCGTCTATCTAAAAAAGATCCCACATCCGCCACAACCGCGCCGCGATCTGCGGCACCGCTGCCCACCGGCGGCTTACCAAAGGATTAACAGGGGAATGTGGCGACAGTTTGGCGCGCCCTGCTGCTGCGGGATCTGCCGACCAGCCGGATCGTGGCCGGTCGGCAAGAAAGCGCCTAGCAGAAGATATCGTTGAAAAGCGCAAACATCATCAGGCTGAGGATGGCGGAGATGCCAACCGCCATCAGTACCCGCATCACCGCATCATTCGGCGGCTTACCGGTCACCGCCTCATAGGCGTAGAACATCAGATGCCCGCCATCCAGCGCCGGGATCGGGAACAGGTTCAGCAGGCCAACGGCAGTGGAGAGCACGGCGATAAACCGAATGAAGCTGGCCGCCCCCTGGCTTGCCATCGCACCAGAGGTCTCGGCAATGCCAATCGGACCCGACAGGTTGCAGGTGCTGATCGCACCGGTGATCATATGTTTCAGCCCGGAAAGCGACATTTCGACCACGCCCCAGACCTGCGCCGCGCCACCGCCAAGCGCCTCTCCAAGGCCCAGGCTCTCGGTCGCAGGCTCAAACGCCAGACCACCGACAATGCCCATACGCCAGCGGGTGGCAAAGCCGCCATCCGCCTGCGGCTCATCCACACGGCGGGGTGCCAGAGCCATCTCGAACTCTTCGCCAGCGCGCCAGACCTTCAGCAGCAACACCTTGCCCTCGGCGCTTTCAACCGCGCGTTTCAGCTGGTCAAAGGCAAAGATCGGCGCGCCATCCACGGCGGTGATCACATCGCCCGGCTGCAGGTCGATGTCAGACGCGGCACTGCGCGGTGCCACGCCACGCACATGCGGCGGCCAGGGATACGGTCCCTCGACCTCGGTCTGCTGGCCGTCGCGCAGCACGGTATAGGTTAGCGGCTGCTGTTCCGGCACCGCATCGCGGAAGGCCGCAAAGGCAGTGTTATCCTCCAGCGAGGGAACATCGACACCGTTGATCTGCAACAGCGCGTCACCTTCGCGCAGGCCGGTTTGCAGCCCCGGCAGTGGCACCAGCCGCTCCACCGTCAGCGGATCGCGCATGGTGCCCTGCACCATGAAAACACCGGCAAAAATCAGCGCGGACATGATGAAGTTGAACACCGGCCCCGCCGCGACGGTGGCCGCCCGCGCCCAAAGCGGCGCGCCGTGCATCGTGCGCCGCAGCGCCACCGGATCAGCCGCCGCATCCGCCATTGCCGCGCTATCCTTTCCCGAGGCCGCATCCGCATCACCAAGGAACTTCACGTAGCCACCAAACGGCAGCAGCGCCACCTGCCATCGGGTGCCGCGCTTGTCCACCCGCGAAAACAGCACCGGACCGAATCCCAGCGAGAAGACCTCGGCATGGATCCCGGACCAGCGCCCGACGATGTAATGGCCATATTCATGCACAGCCACGATCACCGACAGGGCCACCACAAAGCTGGCAATCACATAGAGATACCCGCCAAACTGCGGAAGAAAGGAGACGAGATCCAAGGGCTTACCTTACATATTTCAAAATTTCATTGTCGGCGTCCATACGGGCGAGATGGTCGGTCCGGCGCACCGTATCAAGTGTCATTGCCTCATCTAGCCCGCGATCGGCACTGTCAAATTGATCCAGCACCCGCGCCACCACTTTGGCCATGTCCAGAAAGCCGATGCGCCCGGCGATGAAATGATCCAGCGCCCGTTCCTTGGCGGCATTGAACACCGCCCCCATCAGCCCGCCCCGCGCCATCACATCATAGGCCAGCCGCAATGCCGGATAGCGCGCGGGATCAGGCGCCCGAAACGTCAGCTGCGCCAGCCGCGCCAGATCCAGCCGCTCCACAGGCAGCTCGCGCCGTTCGGGCCAATGCAGCGCATAACCAATGGCATGGCGCATATCCGGCGCGCCGAGATGCGCCATCAGCGCACCGTCGCGAAAACCGACCAGCGCGTGAACGATGGATTCAGGATGCACCACCACTTCGATCTGGTCTGGATCGACGCGAAAAAACTCACGGGTCTCAATGACTTCCAGCGCCTTGTTGAACATGGACGCACTGTCGATAGTGATCCGCTGGCCCATGTCCCAATTGGGATGCGAGGAGGCCTGTGCCACCGTGGCGGTCTTCAGCTGCTCCAGCGGCCAGTCGCGAAACGCCCCGCCAGAGGCGGTGATCACCACACGTTCCACCGCCGCGATGTCTTCACCGACCAGCCCCTGAAACACCGCCGAATGTTCGCTGTCCACGGGCAGGAGCCGCGCATTATGGCTGCGGGCGGTCTCCAGCAGCAGCGCTCCGGCGCAAACCAGCGATTCCTTATTCGCCAGCGCCAGAGTCGCGCCCTGCTTCAGCGCCTCGAGCCCCGGAGCAAGGCCAGCCGCGCCGACAATCGCCGACATGACCCAATCCGCAGGCCGCGACGCCGCCTCGACCAGCGCCGCCTGCCCGGCGGCCGCCACGATGCCCGAACCGTCCAGGGCGGCCCGCAGCTCCGGCAGCTTGTCATCATAGGCGGTCACGGCGATATCGGCACGCAGCGCTCTGGCATCCTGTGCCAGCTGGGCAATATTGGCGCCACCGGTCAGCGCCACCACATTGTAGTCACCGGGGGCCCGCCGGATCAGGTCAATCGTATTCTGACCAATGGATCCGGTGGCCCCGAAAATCGAGATCTTGCGCATCAGATCGTCCCGCCGGGCAGACCCCACAGGCTGAGTACCAGCAGCACCATGGCCGCCGCGCCCAGCATACCGTCAAAGCGGTCGAACAGCCCGCCGTGGCCCGGGATCAGGCCGCTGGAATCCTTCACAGCCATCTTCCGTTTCAGCGCGCTTTCGGCAACGTCACCGGCCTGGCTGGCCATGGAGACTAGCACCGACAGCAGCACGACGCCAAAGCCAAGCCCGCCCTGCACCGCAAAGACCGCACCGACAGCTGCGGCCGCGATCCAGCCCGCAGAGGTGCCGGACCAGGTTTTCTTCGGGCTGACACGCGGCCAGAATTTCGGCCCGCCAAAGGTCTTACCGGCGAAATAGCCCGCAATATCCGTGGCCACCACAACCGAGATCAGCCAGATCATCCAATCCAGCCCCAGCGCGCTGCGCATCCAGATGAACGCATAGGCCGCGAACAGCACCCAAAGCGCGAAACCGATGTAAATGCCCCGGCGGATGTCGATGGCCAGCGCGCCCAGCAGCGCCGGTATCAGCAGCAGGCCAAGCGCCCAGCCGCCGCCCATCAGCGCTGCGGCCAGCACCGCCCCCATCGACAGGACGCCGAGCGGCAGCGCCAGCCCCTGACGATCAGGCACCACCATGCGCAGCAATTCCCAGATCATGCCACCACAGGCCGCCGCGATCAGCAGGTCAAACACCACGCCCCCGCGCCATACGGCCCAGCCACCCACGACGATCATCACGATGGCGGAGATCACCCGCGGCATCAGATCGGCCCAACGTCCCGCGGCGCTCATGTCTTCACCGCGCCAAACCGGCGATCCCGCTGCCCGTAGCTGCGGCACAGCCGGTCCATCTCGTCGGCGGTGAAATCCGGCCACAGCGTGTCGATGAACTCATATTCCGCATAGGCCGACTGCCACAGCAGAAAGTTGGAGATCCGCGCTTCACCGCTGGTGCGGATGACCAGATCTGGATCGGGCAACACATGGGTATCGAGATAACGTGGCAGGGTTTCCTCATCCACATCCGCAGGGTTCAGGCGCCCCGCTGCCACATCCTCGGCCAGCCGTTTGGTGGCCCGCGCCACCTCGTCACGGCTGCCATAATTCAGCGCGATGGTCAGGTGGGTACCGTCATTGCAGGCGGTCTCCTGCTCCAGCTGGTCCATCAGCGCGACCAGCTTTTTGTCCAGCCGCACCCGGTCCCCGATGAAACGGACCCGGACATTGCGCTGCGACAGCGCTTTCATCTCCTTGGAGATATAGCGGCGGAACAGGCTCATGAGGCCTGCGACCTCCACCTGCGTGCGCTTCCAGTTCTCGGTCGAAAAGGCAAAGATGGTGAGGTATTTCACCCCCAGCGCGGGGCAGCATTCCACCACCTCGCGCACCCGTTTGGCGCCCGCGTGGTGACCGAACAGACGCGGACGGCCCCGCGCCTGTGCCCAGCGGCCATTGCCATCCATGATGATGGCAACATGTTTCGGGCCGCGTTCCGGTGCGAGGTCGCTCTCATCCGGCGCCAGGACGGTGTCTGTGCTCTGTGACATAAGCAGGTGTCAGACCTGCATAATTTCGGCTTGTTTGGTTTCCAGAGCCGCGTCGACAACCTTAATCATCTTGTCGGTCAGCTCCTGAACTTCGCCTTCCCAGAGCTTCTGGTCGTCCTCGGACATGCCGTCGGCCTTGGCTTTCTTGATCTGGTCCATCCCATCGCGGCGCACATTGCGGATCGACACCCGCGCGTGCTCGGCATACTGGCCGGCCACTTTGGTCAGCTCGCGGCGACGTTCTTCGTTCAGCTCGGGGATCGGCAGCATGATGATGGTGCCATTGAGCTGCGGGTTGATGCCCAGACCGGATTCACGGATGGCTTTTTCGACCTTGCCGACCAGCGCCTTGTCCCAGACGTTGATGGTGACCATGCGCGGCTCCGGCACGTTGACGGTGCCAACCTGGTTGATCGGCGTCATCGAGCCATAGGCGTCCACCATCACGGGCTCCAGCATCGAGGCGGAGGCACGACCGGTCCGCAGCGACGCGAATTCGGTTCTGAGATTGGCCATGGCACCATCCATGCGGCGCTGTAGATCATCGGTATCGAGAATAAAATCGTCAGACATTCTGCTCTCCCCTGACTTGAGGCGGTGTTTGCATTGCTCATAAGACATTGGTGCGGCGTTGTATAGCGATCTTGCCGCAGATTTGAAGCGGCCACAGGCAGGGTTCTGCCCTTCTCCGGGACGGCCCGGCACCGCAGCCGGTCAGCCGCCGCCGCACAAGACCCGCCGCCAGCGCCGCGCGCCACATGAAAAAACCGCGCGCCGGATCTCGATCCGGGCGCGCGGCTCATTGTGCATGTGGCAAGGGCAAGTGCGCCCTGCCCACCCCGGCGCGGTTAGCCGTGAACCTTCGTGTAGGTCCCCTTGCCCGCCAGAATGCCCCGGAAGCCGCCCGGCTCATCCAGCGGGAACACCATCAGCGGCAGGTTGTTGTCGCGCGCCAGCGCAATGGCCGAGGCATCCATCACCTTCAACCGCTTGGCCAGAACCTCGTCGTAGCTGATGGTGTCATAACGCACCGCGTCGTCATGCTGCGCGGGATCCTTGTCATAGACACCATCGACGCCATTCTTACCCATAAAGATCGCCTCGCAGGCCATCTCATTGGCGCGCAGCGTGGCCGCGGTATCGGTGGTGAAATAGGGGTTGCCGGTGCCGGCGGCAAAGATGCAGACCCGTTTCTTTTCAAGGTGACGCACGGCGCGGCGGCGAATGTAGGGCTCGGCCACCTCATCCATGCGAATGGCCGAGATTACCCGGGTAAAGACACCCAGACCTTCCAGCGCCGACTGCATCGCCAGCGCATTCATCACCGTGGCCAGCATCCCCATATAGTCGGCCGTTGTCCGCTCCATCCCCTGGGCCGAGCCGGACAACCCGCGGAAGATATTGCCGCCGCCGATCACCATGCAGATCTCTACGCCCATGTCGCGCACGGATTTCACCTCCTGCGCGATGCGCTGGACGGTTGGCGGATGCAGGCCAAACCCCTGGTCCCCCATCAGCGCCTCGCCTGAGATTTTCAGCATCACACGTTTATAGGTTGCCGCCGGCGTGGCCTCCGGCTGATCGTTTGTAAGGGGCATGTTGCGCTCCGGAATATGACGGGGTTAATTTGCGCGCAAAATGAAGCAAATCGGCGGCAGGATCAATGCGGCCTGAGATGTTTTTCGGCGCCCCACCGCAGCAACGCTCCGCGCGCCGCAGAACATCCAAAGAACAGGACGCCCGCATGACCACCGCAACCCAGCTGCCAGACATCCCGCCCCACCAGCCGGTGCTGATCGCCGGGCCAACCGCCTCCGGCAAATCGGCGCTGGCGCTTCGGATCGCCGAAGCTCAGGGCGGCGTGATCGTCAATGCCGATGCCAGTCAGGTCTATGACTGCTGGCGGGTGATCACCGCCCGCCCCTCCCCCGAGGAAGAGGCGCAGGCCCCGCATCTGCTCTATGGCCACCAGCCTTATGACGCCGACTATTCCGTCGGGCATTGGCTGCGCGAGGTGCTGCCGCTGCTGGACCACGGCACCCGTCCGATCATCGTCGGTGGCACCGGGCTTTATTTCAGCGCCCTCACGCAGGGCCTTGCGGAGATCCCTGCCACCCCGGCCGAGGTCCGGGCGCAGGCCGATCTGCTGTCGCTTGAGGATATGCGCGCGGCGCTGGATGCCGCGACGGCTGAGCGGATCGACCTTCTCAATCGCGCCCGGGTGCAGCGCGCCTATGAGGTGCTGACTGCGACCGGTCGTGGCCTGGCCGACTGGCAGGCCGAAACACCGCCGCCGCCGCTGCCACTGGATCGCTGCACCGCGATTGTTTTTGACACCGACAAGGAATGGCTCGAAGCGCGGATCCGCCGCCGCTTTGATGCGATGATGGAGGCCGGTGCGATGGAGGAGATTGCCGCCATGCAGGATCGCTATGATCCCGCCCTGCCCTCCTGCCGCGCAATTGGCGTTCCGGAGCTGATGGCGCATTACCTGGGCGCGATGACCGAGGCGGAGGCGCGGGAGCGAGCCTCGGTTGCGACCCGGCAGTTTGCCAAACGTCAGCGCACGTGGTTCCGCGCGCGAATGAAGCAGTGGACGCCCTACCGTCCGGCCTGAGGGCCGTCCGAACAGCCTCGAAAACACCGTCGGAACGCCGCCTTGGTACTGCCCGGCACCCCGGCTTGCGTCCGGTCGATAGCGCTTTCGCTGGCCAGAATGACATCGGCGGCACGGTGCGCGGAACAGATGTGGACAAAATGTCCAGATGACCGCGCGTCATACGCACATTGTTGCCCAAACCCCATGCAGAGACCTGCAATTCTATTAAATCCTTAAGCATTTTTCGGCAAAAACTTGCCAGAATCAATTTTTCATGTCCATTTGCGCCAACCGAAAATACGAGCATCACATATCAACCAGCCTATGCCTTTTGACCCCACCCATATCGGCGAGATCACAGTCGCACCGCTGTCGCAGCTGACTCCCGATGGGCCTTGGCAGGTCGAATTGGCACATGACCGCCCCGAAAATCTGCTGATCTGGATCACCCGTGGCCAGGGGCGGGTCTTTCTGAACGGGCAGCAGCGTGGCTTTGGCCCCAACAGCGCCATCTTTGTTCCGGCCGGGACCCTGTGGTCGCTGGAGCTGGGTCGGCAGTGCATCGGCCAGGTCATGAATGTGCCCACCTCGACCCCGATGGATTTCCCCGATGCCGCCGACACGCTGCGCATCCCCGATGCTCAGGATCAGGCGGTGATCAACAGCATGTTCCAGGCCATGCAGGCCGAACAGCAGGATCGCCCCGCACTGTGGTATCGCGCGATGCAGGCCCATGGCACGCTGATCGCAATCCACATCCGCCGCCTGATGGCGGAACGCAGCAGCACCAGCGGCAAACCCACCGCTGCCCAGCGGCTGGCTCAGGGCTATTGCGGGCGCATTGTCGAATGCTATGCCCAACATGCCAGCATGGCCGATCATGCCGCCGCGCTGAATGTGACGCCGACACATCTGACCCGCGTCTGCAAATCCGAAACCGGCAAGACGGCGGGCGCTCTGCTGACCGAGCGCCAGCTGCACGCGGCGCGCAGCCTGCTGATCAACTCTGAATTGCCGATGCGCGATATCGCCTCGACCCTCGGTTTTGGCAGCGCCGCCTATTTCACCCGCTTCATCACCCAGCACACCGGTGAAACCCCAAGCCGTCTGCGCAAACAGGCGCGCGAAAAGCTGAAACGCGCCGCCTGAGATATCAGGCCGCACCAGATCTCCCCCGCACCGTGTCCACCGGGGGCGCAGCGGCGCCGCGCCTGCGCGCCTGCACCACCTCGCGCCGAATTCCCCAGCCCCTGGACCGCGCTAAACGTCCACGAGTCACCCCGGCGACAGACGCGCGGCCTACCGGCTGACTGTGCACATATGCCCAGTACTAAAACTTTCGGACTGGCCTCCCTTGGGGAAAAACACAAAACCGACACCGACAATGTCGCAAAAGTCATGTGAAACGTCGACTTCTTACATTGACCTCACCCGCGATCTGGGGCCGAATGATCAGACGGGGAAACAATCTTTGAACACAGCACCTCAAACGGCGCCAGCCAGCTCAGATGGCCCGCCGTTCCAAAAGCGAAAACTTGCGGTGCAACAGGGAGAGCCACATGACAAAAGACACCATCACCGGGACCGATATCCACCCGGCGGCAAAGATGTATGCGACAGAAACCCTTGCTGGGAAGATGGATCGACGCGAATTCATGGTCCGCGCCACCGCGCTTGGCGTCAGTTCGGCTGCGGCATACGGCCTCCTTGGGCTTGACGCCCCTGTTCAGGCCGCAGGTCATGAACAGACCGGCGGCACCCTGCGCATGCAGATGGAAGTGCGCGCCCTGAAGGACCCGCGCACCTATGACTGGGCGCAGATCGCAACCTTTACCTCCGGCTGGCTGGAATTCCTGGTCGAATACAACAGCGATGGCTCCTTTGAGCCGCTGCTGCTGGAAAGCTGGGACGTCAACGAAAACGCGACCGAGTTCACCCTGCATGTCCGCAAAGGGGTGAAGTGGAACAATGGCGACGATTTCACCGCAGAGGACGTGGCCCGCAACATCACCGGCTGGTGCGACAAGAGCGTCGAGGGCAACTCCATGGCAGGCCGTATGGCGTCGCTGATCGACGCCGACACCGGCCAAGCCGCCGAAGGCGCCATCACCGTTGTCGACAGCCATACCGTGCTGCTGAAAACCAACACCCCGGACATCACCATCATTCCGGGGATGGCTGATTATCCCGCGCAGATCACCCATGCCAGCCATACCGGCGACACCATGCTGGAGAACCCCATCGGCACCGGTTACATGCTGCCTGAGTCGATGGAAGTCGGCGTGAAAGGCGTCCTCGTACGCAACGAAGACCACGAATGGTGGGGCACCGCAGCGGGCAAAGGCGGCTATCTGGACCGGATCGAATTCATTGATTACGGCACCGATCCGGCGTCGTTCCTGGCGGCCTATGAGGCCGAAGAAATTGATATGAACTGGGAATCCGTGGGGGAATACGTCGATATCTTTGACGGCATCGGCCTGAACCGCTCGGAAATCGCCTCCGGCTTCACCATCGTGATCCGCCCCAACCAGCTGACCGAGGTCAACGGCACCAAGCCTTATGCCGACAAGCGCGTGCGCCAGGCGATTGCCATGGCGGTGGACAACACCGTCTGCCTTGAACTGGGCATGTCCGGCTATGGCATTCCGGCAGACAACTGCCATGTCGGCCCGATGCACCCCGAACACGATCCGACTGTGACGCGGCTGCCGTTTGACCCGGCCAAGGCCAAGGCGCTGATGGAAGAGGCAGGCATGCTCGACTATGAGCACGAGCTGCACTCCATCGACGACGACTGGCGCCGCAACACGACCGACGCGGTCGCAGCCCAGCTGCGTGACGCGGGCTTCAAGGTCAAACGGACCATTCTGCCCGGCTCGACCTTCTGGAACGACTGGGCGAAATACCCGTTCAGCTCCACCAACTGGAACCACCGCCCGCTCGGCACCCAGGTTCTGGGACTGGCTTACCGCTCCGGCGAAGCCTGGAACGAAGCCGGTTTTGCGAATGAAGAGTTCGACAGCCTGCTGGCCGAAGCCAACGCACTTGCAGATGTCGATAAACGGCGCGAAGTCATGGCCAAGCTACAGGCCATCATGATTGACGAAGGCGTTACCATCCAGCCCTTCTGGCGGACCGCCATCCGCCACCACACCGACAATGTGGTCGGCGTCGACAAGCACATCGCCGATCTGCCCCAGATCTACAAATGGGCTTTCAAGGCCTGATCTGACACAGCGGGCCGCGCCGCACGGCGCGGCCCAAAGCTTCTGGCCGCAAGAAAACGCTCAATAGCCTGGCAGGCCGCCGACTGCGGCCTGACCATTGGCCTAACTCAAGGCGTACAGCCACCAACGGGAGCATTCCATGGGACTGTTCATCCTCAGGCGTGTCGGGATCATGATCCTGACCGCGCTCTGCCTGACCTTCATCGTCTTCACGCTGACCAATCTCTACCCGAACCTTGAAAAACTCGCCAAGACCCAAGGCAACTTCCGCATGTCGGACGAGGCGGTCGCCAGCTGGCTGGAAAAGGGAGGGTATCTGCAACCGATGCCGGTGAAATACGGCCAATGGCTGGGAGTGCTGCCGGGCTGGACCACGGTGACAGATGAGGGGACCACAGGGCGCTGCATCACCGGGGTTCAACCCGCCGAAGAGGCCGCAGCCGCCCCACGTTTCTGCGGCATTCTTCAGGGCGACTGGGGCCATTCGAGCGTTTTCAAGGATGATGTCAGTTCCATCATTGCAACGCGCCTTGGCAATACCGGTTTTCTGATGATGTGGGTGCTGATCCTGATGGTGCCCTCGGCGCTCTTGATCGGGATCCTGGCCGGGATGCGCGAAGGCTCCGTCACGGACCGCACACTGTCAACCGCCTCGATCCTGACCACGGCAACCCCGGAATATGTCTCCGGTGTGATCTTCATGGCGGTCTTCACCTCCTCTGCCGTTGGCTTGAAATGGTTCAAGGGCACCGCAAATTCGGCGATGGTCGACGCCAATTTCGAAAACTTCTTCCTGCCGGTACTGACCATCGCCCTTTATGGCATCGGCTATATCGCCCGGATGACCCGCGCCTCCATGACCGAGGTGATGACCGCACAGTATATCCGTACCGCCCGGCTCAAGGGCGTCAGTTTTCCAAAAATCGTCATGCGTCACGCGCTGCGGAATGCGCTGATCGCCCCCTTCACGGTGATCATGCTGCAGTTTCCCTGGCTGCTGAACGGCGTGGTGATTGTCGAGACCCTGTTCAACTACAAGGGCTTCGGCTGGGCGCTGGTCGAGGCGGCTGGCAATAATGACATCGA
This sequence comes from Phaeobacter sp. JH204B, assembly GCF_048055755.1. Classification (NCBI taxonomy): domain Bacteria; kingdom Pseudomonadati; phylum Pseudomonadota; class Alphaproteobacteria; order Rhodobacterales; family Roseobacteraceae; genus Phaeobacter; species Phaeobacter sp. JH204B. The sequence goes on along the minus strand of NZ_JAYMXF010000009.1, from coordinate 112,019 downwards.
ACTGCTCTTGGGGATTTCGGTGGTCTCTGTCGTTGTCGTGCTGCTCACGCAGCTGATTTCCGACATTGGCTATGTCTATCTCAATCCCCGTATCCGGATTTCCTGAAGGAGGAACGCAGCATGGACCCTCTCAGCTGGACCGGAAGTCTTGCCTTTCTGAACCCGGTGCTGATCCTTGCCCTGGTGGCACTGGCGCTCTGCATCATTGCCTGGCTGGTGCTCAGCATCGTCACGGTCAGCCCGACAACAATGATCAACGCCCATGGCAGCGCCGGTCTCGCGACCACACCCGATGTGCTGGCCGGCAGGGCGGTGCGCCTCAGCTTTCTTGCGGTGATCGGACTGATCCTGATCTATATCCTCTTCGGCGTGCTGTTTGGCGCCAGCGGCGGCATCGTCGGTGCCATGGCGCGGCTGCTGCTGCCGGTCTGGATCGCGCTGGTGGTGCTGTTTGCGGTGTCGATGACCTTCAAGCGGCGGCTCGGTCTTTATGGCAAGCTGTTCGACAGCCCAATCGGTATGATCGGCTTTGCGCTGGTGATGTTCTGGGTCTTTACCGGTGTGCTGGGCGCGATGGATCTGATCTCACCGCACGACCCGCTGACCCAGGTCAGTGGCCTCAAGAACAAGCTGCCCGGCACCCCCCTGCCCGGCGCCGAGGCCGACAGCGGCATTGCGGCCTGGTATCTGCTTGGCGGTGACAACCTGGCACGCGACGTCTTCAGCCGCCTGATAGATGGCGCCTGGGTGGTGGTGCAGATCGCGCCGCTGGCCACGGTGTTTGCCTTTATGGTGGGGATCACGCTGGGGCTGCCTGCGGGCTATTACGGCGGCCTGTGGGACACGGTGCTGTCCTTCCTCGCCAACCTGATCCTGGCCTTCCCGGTGATCCTGCTGTTCTACCTGCTGGTCACCCCGGAGATCATCGCAACCGGCCTGCCGCAATATATCGCCGTGGTGCTCTTTGCCTTTCCGCTGATCTTTGTCGGGGTGCTGATCCACTCGCGCTTCCGCACCCGGCCGCAGCACAGCGCGCTCTGGCTGGCCGTCGTGCTGATCCCGGGCCTGCTGGGCTATCTGTCGCTGATCAATGAGGCGGGATCCAAGATTACCTTCTGGCCGCTCGATCTCTTTGACGTGCCGGGCGGTATTCTGGTGGTCTTTGTCTCGGTTGTCTTTGTCAATTCGCCCACCGTGTTCCGCATCGTGCGCGGGCTCACCATGGACATCAAGACCCGCGACTATGTCGCCGCCGCCCAGACCCGGGGGGAACGGCCCTGGTACATCATGCTGTGGGAGATCCTGCCCAATGCGCGCGGGCCGCTGATCGTCGATTTCTGCCTGCGCATCGGCTATACCACCATCCTCCTCGGCACGCTGGGCTTTTTCGGACTGGGCCTGCCACCGGAAAGCCCTGACTGGGGCAGCACCATCAACGACGGGCGCAAGCTGCTGTCGGTCTACCTGCACCCGCCGCTGCCGCCGGCGCTGGCGCTGCTGAGCCTGGTTCTGGGGCTGAACCTCCTGGCCGATGGCCTGCGCGAAGAAAGCCTGCGCGATTGATCCGAACCGGTCGGACCGGGGGCCAGCCCCCGGACCCCCGGGATATTTTGGGGCCAGAAGAAGGGCAGACCACCCTTCCAGCTCCAACAGGGAGATAAGATGATGAACAAACTGGCAGATTATGACGGCCCGATCCTGGAAATCGACAAGCTGTCGATCTCCTTTTTCACCCGGTTGCGCGAAATTCCGGCGGTGATGGATTTCTCCGTCACCGTGCAGCCCGGCGAGGCGGTGGGGCTGGTCGGGGAATCGGGCTGCGGCAAATCCACAGTGGCGCTTGGCGTGATGCAGGATCTGGGCAAGAACGGCCGCATCACCGGCGGCTCCATCAAGTTCAAGGGCCGCGATCTGAGCGAGATGAGCGCCGAAGAGCTGCGCGATGTGCGCGGCAATGAGATCGCGATGATCTATCAGGAGCCGATGGCCTCGCTCAATCCGGCGATGAAGATCGGCAAGCAGCTGATGGAAGTGCCGATGATCCACGAGGGCGTCAGCAAGGAAGAGGCCTATCGGCGCGCGCTGGAGGTGGTGAGCGATGTCCGCCTGCCCGACCCTGAGCGGATGCTGAATTCCTTTCCGCATCAGCTGTCGGGCGGCCAGCAGCAACGTATCGTGATCGCCATGGCCTTGATGTCGAAACCGGCGCTGCTGATCCTTGATGAGCCGACCACCGCGCTCGACGTGACGGTGGAGGCCGCCGTGGTCGAGCTGGTGAAGGATCTGGGCAAGAAATACGGCACCTCAATGCTGTTCATCAGCCACAACCTCGGGCTGGTGCTGGAAACCTGCGACCGGCTCTGTGTGATGTATTCCGGCGAGGCGGTGGAGCGCGGCTCCATCCATGATGTCTTTGACGAGATGCAGCATCCCTATACCCAGGCGCTGTTCCGCTCGATCCCGCTGCCCGGCGCCGACAAGAATGCGCGCCCCCTGGTGGCAATCCCCGGCAACTTCCCGCTGCCCCACGAGCGCCCGCCCGGCTGCAACTTCGGCCCGCGCTGCGATTACTTCGTGGCCGGGCGCTGTGATGCCCAGGATATTCCGATGGCAGCCGTCCATGGCAACGACCGCCACCATACCCGCTGTCTGCGCCATGATGAAATCGACTGGAACGCCCCGATTGCCGCCGCTGTGCAAAAGGAAAAACCCGAGGTCGGCAAGGTGGTCCTGAAAATCGACAATCTGCGCAAATATTACGAGGTCTCGGCCAATGCGCTGTTTGACAGCGGCGCGCGCAAGGTGGTGAAGGCCAACGAAACCCTGAGCTTCGAGGCCCGGGAGAGTGAGACCCTGGCCATCGTCGGCGAGAGCGGCTGCGGCAAATCCACCTTTGCCAAGGTGCTGATGGGGCTGGAGACCGCGACCGATGGCGCCATCGAATTGGATGGCAAGAATATCGAAGCCACCCCGATCGAACAGCGCGACACCCGCACGGTGTCCGATGTGCAGATGGTGTTTCAGAACCCGTTCGACACGCTGAACCCCTCGATGACCGTGGGCCGTCAGATCATGCGGGCGCTGGAAATCTTTGGCATCGGCGACAGCACGGCGGCGCGCCGGGAGCGGATGCTGGAGCTGCTGGATCTGGTCAAGCTGCCGCGGGCTTTTGCCGACCGGATGCCGCGCCAGCTGTCAGGCGGGCAGAAACAGCGCGTCGGCATTGCCCGCGCCTTTGCCGGTGGCGCCCGCATCGTGGTGGCGGATGAGCCGGTCTCGGCGCTGGATGTCTCGGTGCAGGCGGCGGTCACCGATCTGCTGATGGAAATCCAGCGCAAGGAGAAGACAACGCTCCTGTTCATCTCCCACGACCTCAGCATTGTGCGCTATCTCAGCGACCGCGTGATGGTGATGTATCTCGGCCATGTGGTGGAACTGGGCACCACCGATCAGGTCTTTGCCCCGCCCTATCACCCCTATACAGAGGCGCTGCTGAGCGCCGTGCCGATCGCCGACACCTCGGTTGAGAAACGCCATATCGTGCTGGAAGGCGATATCCCCTCGGCGATGAACCCGCCGCCCGGCTGCCCGTTTCAGACCCGCTGCCGCTGGAAGTCGAAGGTGGCCGATGGGCTCTGCGAACGCGAGGTTCCGCCGGTCCGCACCCTTGCGGGGGGCCATCAGGTGAAATGCCATCTCGACGATGCCGAACTGGCCCAGATGGAACCGGTGATCAAAATCGCCGCCGAGTGATCGGCGGTCAGGGCGCCTGGGAAACGATCAGCCCAGCAGAAGCATCACGATGATCAGCAGGTTCATCGAGGCAAACTGCATCAGTCGCGGCATATCGTGGCGGCGCAGCACGGCATAGGCGGCCAGCGCAATAGAGGCCGCCGCCCCGGCGAGAGAGGCGCCGCCGATCAGCAGCCCGATCTGGCCGGTATTGGGTCCCCAGGGCGCGCCGGGCGTATAGATCCCCTTGAGGCCGACACCGATCAGGATGCCCAGAATGGCGCCCGCCAGCGTGAACTCCACGCCGCGGATCGCCAGCGGTGCGCGGTCGGCAATCACACTGTCAACGATCTGCGGCGACGGGCCGGACTGGGGCTGCCATTGCATCTGATTCAGGCGTTCGTCGAAGCGTTTGAAAGACACCGGGATATTCCTCTTCTGAAGCTTCCGATTAGTTGCCAAGAGATTAAGGCAACTTTCTGGCAGTCAGACGGAGTTAACGCGGCATTAAGGAAGATTATCAGCGTATTAATGCCGATCGCCCGGACAATCGGCAAGCTGCTGCCGAAACTGCGTAGAATTTCAGATTTGAAGCTCAGATTTCAAACAGAGAAAACACGCAGACCCCCGGTCAATTGCGCCCCCAAGCGCGCAGGCTCAGCGTGGTCAGGCTGCTGCGCGACGGTCACCCTGGCGCAATCCCCTGCCGGAGGGGCTTAGCTGCCCCAGATCTTCTTCACGTAGTTCTGGGTCTCGCGGTAGGGCGGCACACCGCCATGTTTGCGCACCGCTTCGGGGCCTGCGTTATAGGCCGCCAGCGCCAGCCGCCAGGATCCGAACTTGCGGTACTGCCGGGCGAGGTAGCGCGCGCCACCTTCCAGGTTCTGCCTGGGATCGGTGGCATCCACCCCCAGCGCCTTGGCGGTGGCGGGCATCAGCTGTGCCAGCCCCAGCGCGCCCTTGTGGGATTTTGCCGTCGGGTTCCAGCCGCTTTCCTGCTGCACCAGTCGCAGAAACAGATCCTCCGGCACGCCGTGTTTCTGCGCCGCGGCCCGCGCAATGTTCAGATACTGGCCCCGATATTTGCCTCTATACGGCAGGCTGCCGTGTTTGGAGGGCGTATGGATGGTGGGCGGTTGCAGGCGGATCGAATTCTTGTACTGCCCGGCAGCGCGCTCATCCAGAACCCGCGCGTGCGAGGCAAACAGCTTGCGCTGGCTCTTTGTGCTGAACATATCTGCCGTCGCCATCTGGCCCGACACAACACCGGCCAGCGTGACCCCCACCAACAGCCTACGCATAAAACGCCCTGCCCTGTCCCTGTTTTTCCGTATCCTGGATTGCGCGAAACTATATCCGGATTGACTAAAAAGAAAAGAACCTTCGCGTTTCCTGCGGCTGCGGCCGGTGATGCGGGCGCCTCTCGCGCAAAATATGAGGATGACCTCAGATATCGCGGCCAGCCGACTTTCATGTGGCGACCCGGAGCGGTAGTGTGGCCGCCAACCCGGCGCGACCAGATTCGGACCGGACAGATTTCATACCCCGACGGGGCCCGCCGAAACCGCTGAGCTGGAGGGGTAGACCACCCGGCTTTTGCTGATTTTCGCGACTCCGAACGACCAGACCAAGAGGACAGACCCATGGCAGGCTCAGTCAACAAAGTAATCCTGATCGGCAACCTCGGCCGTGATCCCGAAGTGCGCAGTTTCCAGAACGGCGGCAAGGTCTGCAACCTGCGGATCGCAACCTCCGAGACCTGGAAAGACCGCAACACCGGCGAGCGTCGCGAAAAAACCGAATGGCATTCGGTCGCGATCTTCTCCGAAGGTCTGGTGCGCGTGGCAGAACAATATCTGCGCAAAGGCTCCAAGGTCTATATCGAGGGCCAGCTGCAAACCCGCAAATGGCAGGACCAGAGCGGCCAGGACCGCTACTCGACAGAGGTGGTCTTGCAGGGCATCGGCGGCACGCTGACCATGCTTGATGGCCGCAACGAAGGCGGCCAGGGTGGTGGCAGCGGCTATGGTGGCGGTCAGGGCGGCGGCAGCTATGGCGGCGGCGGTGGCTACGACAGCGGCCCCAGCGGCGGCGGTCAGGGCGGCGGCTTCGGCGGCGGCAACCAGGGCGGCGCATCGCATAATATCGACGATGACGAGATCCCGTTCTAAAGGCGAATCACAGTCACGAACCGGCGCCAAAAGCCCGGTCGACTGGTGTTTTTCCTGCGCAGACCTCCATCGGTCTGCGCATTTTTTTTTGCAAAACCCTTAGTTCCCATAGCGATAGCGGCGGCGATTGATCCCAGCCAATAACCAGCAAAACAAGGCGATTTTGAATTCATCTTTTATCTAAAATCTCTATCGGGCGATAAAGTACATATTCTATTAGCACCTCGAACCTACGGTTTTGCGGACCGATAACGTTAAGCCGGAGCGTAGAGTATGATCAGCCGACTGTTGCAGCGTATGTCCATCCGGGCAAAGATTATGACCCTCATCGGGTTGCCTCTCCTTATTATTATCGGGATATCCGGCGCGGTGCTGTACACGCTGAACAAACGGGCGAGTTTCGACACCACGCTGACCCGGGACATCATGCTGACCGCGAGCGAGCTGGTTCATAATCTACAGCTGGAGCGCGGCATGTCTGCGGAGTTCCTCTCCACCGAGGCGACCGCGCTCCCTGCCCGGCTGGAAACCCAGCGCCAGACATCGCAGGAGTTGCGCGAGCATATGCTGGAGGTGATCGAAACCGCCGATCTGTCACAGTTGCACGACAACACGCGTGTCTTCGTCAGTCTCGCCCATGACGAGCTGGAAGGCCTGGATGACATGCGCCTCAAGATCGCGGATCGGGCCATCAGCGCGCCGGAAGCGGTCGAATTCTACAGCAAACTGAACCTCCACCTGCTGGAAACCGCCCTTGCCTTTGAGGTGCTGGTCCACGACACCGAACTGGCCGAGCGTGCGATGGCCTTTACCTATTTTCAGATGGCCAAAGACGCCTATGGCATCCAGCGTGCGGTCGGTGCCCAGGGCTTCGCCAACGGCTGGACCGAAAACCTGCAATCACGGATGCTCATTTCCTATATGCAGTCAAAAGAACGCATGCGCGTTTTCCATGAGCTGTCCGACAGCGAAAGCGTCGAGCTTTTTGACGGGCAGGCCGCAGGCGAAACCTATCAGACCTTTGCGAATATCCGGTCGGATGTGCTCGCCGGTCGCACCCCTCAGGACCTGACCGCCGAGGAGTGGTTCGAGATCGCCACCAACGCGATTGAGATTGTCAAAGAGGTCGAAACCGAGATCCGCGATCAGCTGATGGCCGATTTCGAGGCTTTCGACAGGTTCAACAACAATGCCTTCTACCAGACGCTGGCTGGCCTCTCCTTTGTGATCGTGGCGATAAGCCTTGGCGCGCTGGTGATGGCCCGCGATATCGCAGGCGGGGTGCGGATGGTAACCACCGCTCTGGAGCGGATCAGCTCCGGTGAGCTGGAGATCGACATCTCCGGCAAATCGCGCAAGGACGAGATCGGCAATATCGCGCGACAGGCCGAAATCCTGCGCGGTCACGCCCTCGAAAAACGCGCGGCCGATGATCATCTGGACCGCGCGATGGCCGAACAGAAACTGGTCTCCGACGCCATCGCCGAAGCGCTGAGCCAACTCAGCAACAAGGTGCTGGTCTACCGTCTGAAAGACCATTTCCCCGAAGATTTCAAAAGCCTGCGCATGGATTTCAACGAACTGGCCGCCTCGCTACAGGATGCCATGAGCACCGTCCGCAGCGCCGCCCTGTCGGTTGGCGACGACAGCCAGACCATTGCCGCCAATATGGATGATCTGTCCCGGCGCACCGAGTCGCAGGCCGCCGCGCTCGAACGCTCCACCCATGCCATGAACGAGATCACCACCAGCGTTGGCGAATCCGCCAGCAACGCCAAGGAGGCCGAGACCATTGCCGGCACCACTCAGGACAAGGTCAACGATTGCGAAGAGATCGTTCAGAAAACGGTGACTGCGATGGAGGAGATCCGCGCCTCCTCCGACGAGATTTCCCAGATCACCAAGGTGATCGAGGATATCGCCTTCCAGACCAACCTCCTGGCCCTCAATGCCGGTGTCGAGGCGGCGCGCGCCGGTGAGGCCGGCCGTGGCTTCGCCGTTGTCGCCAGCGAGGTGCAGCGGCTGGCACAGCGCTGCTCCGATGCGGTATCGCAGATCGACGAAATCACCGCCCGCAGCTCGGCACAGGTCAATACCGGATCCAGCCTCGTCGGCTCTGCCGGCAGCGCCATGTCCGAGGTCAGCACCCAGGTGAGCGCGATTTCCGTACTGATCGTCTCGATTGCAAAGGGGCTGGAGACCCAGTCGACCCAGCTGAGCGAGGTGAACCACGCCGTCGGCGAGATGGAACAGATGACGCAGACCAATGCCGCCATGACCGAGGAGACCACCGCCTCGGCCACGCAGCTGTTCCAGCAGGCACGCGAGCTGAACACGATGATCGGCGCCTTTCAGCTGGAAGGCACAGCAGCCCCCGCCTCAGCGCAGGAGGAGCACAGCGACGCGGAGATGGCGGCGCAGATGGCCGCCGCCGCCGAGCATGACGCCGCAGATATCGAAGCTGGCGTTGACGACGACGAATCCTGGGTCGCCTGATCCTCAGGCCAGCCAGGCCAGATCCTCATCCGGCATATGACACAGCCCCCGCCATGGCAGGGGCTGGCGTCAGTTGAACGGCGTGCCGAGCAGCGCGCCGTCACGTCGGGATCAGGTCTGGGCCAGCGCCGCCCCTCAGGCCGTCACCGCTGCGCCAGCGCCTCCCGCAGCACCTCCAGCACCGCCTCCGGCGGCACGTCCCCGGTGACAAAAGCATGGCCGATGCCGCGCGCCAGAATGAACCGCAGCTGGCCATCGACCACCTTCTTGTCCTGCCCCATCAGCGCCAGCAGCGCCTCGGCATCCGGCAGGTCGCCGGGGATATCGGCGAGGTCGGTCTTCATCCCCATCGCCTTCAGATGCGCCCGCACCCGGCTGGGGTCTTCCTGGCTGCACAGGCCCAACCGCGCCGACAGCTCAAACGCCAGCGCGCAGCCGATCGCCACCCCTTCGCCATGCAGCAGCCGGTCACCATATCCGGTGGCCGCCTCCAGCGCATGACAGAAGGTATGGCCAAGATTAAGCAGCGCGCGGTCGCCCTGTTCGGTCTCGTCACGCACCACGATATCGGCCTTCATCTGCACCGAGCGGGTCACCGCCTCCACCCGTGCCGCGCGCGCACCGGCCGCCAATGTCGGCCCCTGCGCCTCCAGCCAGTCGAAAAACGCCGCATCCCCCAGCAGCCCGTATTTGACCACCTCGCCATAGCCGGCCAGAAAATCGCGCGGCGTCAGCGTGCTCAGCAGCGCGGTATCCGCCAGCACCAGCGAGGGCTGATGAAAGGCCCCGATCAGGTTCTTGCCCTGCGGCGCATTGATGCCGGTCTTGCCGCCGACGGAGCTGTCGACCTGCGCCAGCAGCGACGTCGGGATCTGCACAAACCGCACCCCGCGGCGCAACACAGCCGCCGCAAACCCGGCCAGATCGCCGATGACGCCGCCACCAAAGGCGATGACGATGTCATTGCGCTCGACCTTCTGCTCCAGCAGCCATTCCACAGCGCGGCTGAACTGCGGCCAGCCCTTGGTGCTTTCTCCGGGGGGCAGCGCCAGCGCCGCCATCTCGATCCCCGCTTCCGCCAGCCCGGCCTGCAAGGCCTCCAGATGATGCGCAGCCACTGTCTCATCGGTCAGCACCGCCACTTTCGGACGGCGCAGCAATGGTTGCAGCCGCGCGCCCACATCCGCAAGAAGATCCGGCCCGATCACCACGTCATAGGCCCGCTCGCCCAGGTCGACATGCACAACCCGTTCCAAGCTGAACTGCACCATCATATCCACTCCAGCACGTCCGGGCGGGCGCGCAGCGCCTCGATCACCCGGTTCACCATTTCATCTATCGACGCCTGCCCGTCCGACACCACGGTCAGATCCGCCTGCGCATAATAAGGCACCCGTTCATGATAGAGCGCCGACAGCGTCGCATGGGGATCCTTGGTGCGCAGCAGGGGCCGCGTGTCGCGGTGTTTGACCCGGTTCCACAGCACCTCAAGATCCGCATTCAGCCAGATCGCAACCCCGCGTTCGGAGATGATCCTGCGGTTTTCCTCGGCCAGGAACGCACCACCGCCGGTGGACAGCACGCCACGCTCCTCATCCAGAAGACGCCGGATGACCTGGCGCTCCTTCTGCCGAAAGAACGGCTCGCCATCGCGGGCAAAGATTTCGGGAATGGTGCGGTTGGCCGCGGCCTCGATTTCGTGATCGCTGTCCAGAAACGGGGCCTTCAGACGGGCAGCAAGGGCCCGGCCCACGGCCGTCTTCCCTGCCCCCATCATCCCCACCATGACGATGGTCTTCTTCAGCGCTCCGGGCACCCGGCGGTCACCCGCGCCACTGAGTGTTTGCTCTTTTTCGCTCATTCTTCAGTGAATGACGTGATATTGCTAAAAAGGCCATATATAACTTGCACAAAAGCCAAAGAAGCAGTCAGCGGGACACCCATGGGGCGATTGATCAAATACCTACTTTATTTAGTTATACTGGCAGCGATCGGATTGGTGATCTATGCCTATGTCGGGCCGTGGTTCGGGGCGGATTTCGACGCCCCCACCTCCGAGGTCCGCAAACCGGTGGTTCTGAATGCCGACTAGAAAACGGCGCGGTGAGTCGGCCCCTGCGCGCTCTCCCTCGGGCAGAGAATGCGAGGCCGCCCCCGCCCTGATCACCCAGCGACTGGCGCAGATCGCGTCCCTGACCCGCCCCCTGACGCTGAGCCTCGGGGTGGCGGTCGGCGTTGGCCTTGCCGCTTCGGCCCCGGCACAATCGCCCGCGACCACGCGCCCCCCCGCACCCGCTGCCACCCCCCCATCAACCACGCCCCCCGCGGCCAAGACGCCGCGACCGGGCAGCCGGGCCGCAAAACCGGATGATCCGCTCGCCGCCATCGACTGGCTGGCCACGCCGGCGCCGGATGCAGGGCTGCCCGGCACCGTTCTGCTGGAACCACCCGTCGCCGGGTCTGCCCGACGCCCCGAGGTCACCGTGACGCCGCTCGCCAGCCTTGTTGCGCCCGTCGGCCTTGTCAAACCCGCCTCCACCGGACTGCCTGTCGACCTGTGGCGCGGCAGCAGCGCCGAGGAGCTGGCCACCCTGCTGGCCGCCGTGCCTGTGCGCAACTCCCCGGCGATGCAGTCGCTGATGTTCACCCTGCTGCTGTCGGAAACCCGCCCGCCTGCCGAGGGCGGCGAGACGCTGCTGCTGGCGCGGCTGGACCGGCTGATGGATCTTGGCGCCCCGGACCCGGCGCAGGCCCTCGCCGAACAGGCAGGCCCCACCCGCAGCACCGCCCGGTTCAAGCGCTGGTTCGACGCCACCCTGCTGACCGGTGACGAGCAGACCGCCTGCCGTGCCCTGCAGGAACAGCCGCATCTGGCGCCCGATTACGCCGCCCGCATCTTCTGCGCCGCCCGACTCGGCGACTGGCCGACCGCCGCGCTGCTGCTGGAGGCCGCCCATGCGCTTGAACTGGTCGACAGCCGCCAGCTCGACCTTCTGGACCGCTTCCTCAACCCCGATGTGTTCGAGGATGCCGCCCCCCTGCGAGCGCCCAAATCGCCGGATCCGCTGACCTTCCGCCTGTATGAAACCATCGGAGAACGCCGCCCGACCGCCAATCTGCCCCGCGCGTTTGCAGCGGCAGATCTGCGCGATATCGCCGGCTGGAAGGCGCAGCTGGAAGCGGCTGAACGGCTGACCCGCATCGGCGCGCTGAACCCCAATCATCTGCTGGGGCTCTACTCCGAACGCGCCCCCGCGGCGTCCGGCGGCATCTGGGACCGGGTTGCGGCGCTGCAACGCTTTGAAACCGCACTCGAAACCGGCAGCGCCGAGGCCGTCAGCAAGACCCTGCCAAAGGTCTGGCAGGCCATGCGCACCGCAGAGATCGAAACCGCCTTTGCCGATCTTTTTGCCGACCGGCTGGCGCGGATCCCGCTGGAGGGCAGCGCCGCACAGCTGGCCTGGCGCATCCGCCTGCTGGCCCCGACCTATGAAACCGCCTCCCACAGCCTGCCGGATCTGAAGGGCCACGCCGCCTTTGTCGCGGCGGTGGCGCAGGGCGTGCCGACGGCCGAGCTGGCACATAGCGGTCTTGAGCAGGCGATCGCCGCCGCCTTTGCCCCCGAAAGTGCTGCCCCTCGCAAGCTTCAGCGCCTGCTGGACAATGGCCAGCTCGGCGAATCGATCCTGCGCGCGATGCAGCTCTTTGCCCAGGGCGCCGAGGGCAATCTCGGCGATCTCACCGATGCGCTGGCAACCTTCCGCGCCGTCGGACTCGAGGATACCGCCCGCCGCGCCGCCTTGCAGCTGCTGCTGCTGAACCGTCGCTAGGCCCGCCGCCATGGTCCCTCCCCGATGAGCAGCCCCGCCAATGCCCCACAGGATGATCTGCAATGGATCTCCACCTTTCTGGATGCGCAGGCCGCCGATCTCGGTGCGGCGCGCAACACCTTGCTGGCCTATGGCCGCGATCTGAAGGATGTCGCCAGCTGGCTTGCCCATAATAACCTCGGTTTTGGCAGGGCCTCCCGCGATAATATCGAGGCCTATCTGATCTCCTGCGACGCCGAAGGGCTGGCCCGCGCCACCCGCGCCCGCCGCCTCTCCGCGATCAAGCAGATCTACCGCTTTGCCTTTGACGAAGGCTGGCGCAGCGACAATCCCGCGATCCAGATCAAGGGGCCGGGACGCCAGAAGGCCCTGCCCAAAACCCTTGAGGTGATCGAGGTCGACCGGCTGCTCTATGCCGCCCGCCAGTCTGGCCGCAGCACCGCCGACCGGCTGCGCAACACCTGCCTGATGGAGCTGCTCTATGCCACCGGCATGCGGGTGAGCGAGCTGGTTGGCCTGCCGGTGGCGGCCGCGCGGGGCGATCCGCGCATGTTGCTGGTGCTGGGCAAGGGCGGCAAGGAACGCATGGTGCCGCTGTCGCCGCCGGCCCGCGATGCGCTGGCGGCCTGGCTTACCGCGCGCGACACCGCCGAAGAGGCCGCCGTTGCCAAAGGGGCCGCCCCCTCGCGTTTCTTGTTCCCGTCGCGCGGCAAATCCGGCCATCTGACCCGGCATCGGTTCTATCTGCTGATCAAGGAATTTGCCGTCGCCGGGGGCATCGCGCCCGAAGCGGTGTCGCCCCATACCCTCCGCCACGCCTTTGCCACGCATCTTCTGACCAATGGCGCCGATCTGCGGGCGATCCAGGCACTGCTTGGCCATGCCGATATTGCCACCACCGAGATCTACACCCATGTGCTGGACGCCCGGCTGAGCGAGCTGGTGCTGGACCATCACCCGCTGGCCCGCCCTGCCGGGGCTGCCGATCACCCCGCCCCACCGGGTAAAACCGACCTGTCGGGAACAGAATAGCTCCCGCACGGCGCGAGCGTGCCACCTCCCCCCTTGCGACAGAGCGGTCGGCACCCCATAACCATGGGGATCACAACATTTCTTTCGGGACTCTGATGGACAGCACCACGACCTTTGTCGATTCCACCTTCTGGACCACCGCCGGCGCAATTGTCTTCCTGCTGGTTCTGTCGGGGTTTTTCTCTGGCTCCGAGACCGCATTGACAGCCTCTTCGCGGGGCAAGCTGCGTTCGCAGGCCGACAAGGGCTCCAACGGCGCCAAACGTGCACTGGCGATCACCGAAGACAGCGAACGGCTGATCGGCTCGATCCTCTTGGGCAACAACCTGGTGAATATCCTCGCCACCTCGCTGGCCACCGCGCTGTTCACCCGCGCCTTGGGCGAAAGCGGTGTCGCGCTGGCCACCCTCGTCATGACCCTTCTGGTGCTGATCTTTGCCGAGGTCCTGCCCAAGACCTACGCCATCTCCAATGCCGAGAAAGCCGCCGCCGCCGTTGCCCCTCCGATTGGCATATTGGTCACGTTGCTGGCCCCCGTGGTGGGGGCCGTCCGCCTTCTGGTGCGCGGTGTGCTCCGTCTGTTTGGCGTACGCATCGACCCCAACAGCCACATCATGGCCGTCCGCGAGGAAATCGCCGGCGCCCTGCACCTTGGCCACTCCGAAGGCGTGGTCGAAAAGGAAGACCGCGACCGGATCCTTGGCGCCCTTGATCTCTCCGACCGCTTTGTCGAGGAAATCATGCTGCACCGCTCCAATATCGAGATGATCGACGCCAGCCTTGAGCCACAGAAGATCCTCGAACAATGTCTGACCTCGCCGCACACCCGCCTGCCGGTGTTCAAGGACGAGCCGGAGAACATCATAGGCGTGCTCCATGCCAAGGATCTTCTGCGGGAGATGTACGCCCAGATCGGCGGCCCCGACGGCGATGCCGCCTCGCTGCGCAACTTCAATATCACCAGCGTGACCAAACCGCCCTATTTCGTCCCGGAAACCACCACACTGGATGAACAGATGCGCCAGTTCCTGCGCGCACGCACCCATTTTGCGCTGGTGGTCGATGAATACGGCACCCTACAGGGCCTGATCACCCTGGAAGACATCCTTGAGGAAATCGTCGGCGAGATCACCGATGAATTCGACCCGGATGAGGAAACCGTGGTGAAGAAAACCAGCGACGGCAACTATCTGGTCGATGGCGCCACCACCATTCGCGATCTCAACCGCGCAACCGACTGGTCGCTGCCCGATGACGAGGCCAACACCATCGCCGGTCTGGTCATTCACGAGGCGCAGACAATCCCCGTCGTGGGGCAGGTCTTTTCCTTCCATAATTTCCGCTTTGAGGTCACCGCCCGCGACGGCAACCGCGTGACGGAGCTGAAAATCCGCCCGCTGCAATAACGCAACCGCGCCCCCGCATCATCAGGCCGCCGCCCCACCGGGTGGCGGCTTTTTTTGATGCAGCACCCCATGGCTGACGCCCGGTTCGTCCTTGCAGCGCTCAATCCCGACGGCAGATGTCGCGTTTTTGCTGGACTACTAAACACATCTGTCCAGAATAACCGCAAACAGCCAGTGGGGGATGCAAGATGAAGACGACAACACGGGTAGCGGTGATCGGTGGCGGCGTTGTGGGGTGCTCGGTGCTCTATCACCTGACCAAGCTCGGCTGGTCCGATGTCCTGCTGCTGGAACGCTCGGAGCTGACCTCAGGCTCCACCTGGCACGCGGCGGGCGGCTTCCATACGCTGAACGGCGACACCAACATGGCGGCGCTGCAGGGCTACACCATCAAGCTCTACAAGGAACTGGAGGAGATCACCGGCATGTCCTGCGGGTTGCACCATGTCGGCGGCGTCACCCTCGCGGACAACCAGGAACGTTTCGACATGCTGAAGGCGGAGCGCGCCAAGCACCGGTTCATGGGGCTGGAAACCGAGATCATCTCTCCCGAGGAGATCAAGAAAATCGCCCCGGTCACCAATATCGACGGCATCATCGGCGGCTTGTATGACCCGCTCGATGGCCACCTCGACCCCTCCGGCACCACCCACGCCTATGCCCGCGCCGCGCGCATGGGCGGCGCCACGATTGAAACCCACTGCAAGGTGATCGAGACCAGCCAGCGCCCCGATGGCAGCTGGGATGTGGTCACAGACAAGGGCACAGTGCACGCCGAACATATCGTCAACGCCGGCGGCCTCTGGGCGCGCGAGGTGGGCGCCATGGCAGGCATCTACATGCCCCTGCACCCGATGGAGCATCAATATATCGTCACCGACGAGGTGCCGGAGATCGCCGAAATCATCGACGGCGGCGGCGAGCATCCGCATGTGATGGACCCGGCCGGCGAAAGCTACCTCCGTCAGGAAGGCCGCGGCCTCTGCATCGGCTTCTATGAACAGCCCTGCAAACCCTGGGCCGTCGATGGCACGCCATGGGACTTCGGCCACGAACTGCTGCCCGATGATTTCGACAAGATCGAGGACAGCATCGCCTTCGCCTACAAACGCTTCCCGGCGCTCGAACGCGCAGGCGTCAAATCGGTGATCCACGGCCCCTTCACCTTTGCCCCCGACGGTAACCCGCTGGTCGGCCCGGTGCCGGGGATGCGCAACTACTGGTCAGCCTGCGCCGTCATGGCCGGCTTTAGCCAGGGCGGCGGCGTCGGGTTGATGCTGGCGCAATGGATGGTCGAGGGCGAATGCGAGCGCGATACATTCGCAATGGACTGCGCCCGTTTCGGCGGCTGGATCACTCCGGGCTATACTCGGCCCAAAGTTATTGAAAACTATCAGAAACGCTTCTCCATCGCCTACCCGAACGAGGAACTGCCCGCGGCCCGCCCGTTCCGCAGCACCCCGATGTATGACATCTTCGATGGCATGGGCGCGGTCTGGGGTGCCCAATACGGGCTGGAGGTGCCGAACTACTTCGCCACAGGTGACGAGCCCCGCTATGAAACCCCCTCCTTCCGCCGCTCCAACGCGTTCGCGGCCACCGCACGCGAAGTGAAAGCCGTGCGTGAAAACGTCGGTATCAACGAGGTCCACAATTTCGGCAAATACCTGGTCAAAGGCGCCGGCGCCCGCGCCTGGCTCGACCGCATCATGGCCGGTCGGGTGCCACAGCCGGGCCGCCTGTCGCTGACACCGATGCTGTCGCCCAAGGGTCGCCTGATCGGCGACTTCACCATCTCCTGCCTGTCCGAGGACGAGTTCCAGCTCACCGCCTCTTACGGCGCGCAGGCCTACCATATGCGCTGGTTCCTGCAGAATAACGACGACGGCATCAGCATTGAGAACATCTCCGACACCCGCACAGGCTTCCAGATCGCAGGCCCCCGCGCGCGCGCGGTCCTGCAAGCCTGCACAAGGCAAGACATCTCGGACATGCGCTTCATGGATGTGCGCCGCCTGAACTTGGGCATGGCCGACTGCATCGTGCAGCGGGTCAGCTATACCGGGGATCTGGGCTATGAAATCTACTGCGACCTGCCCAGCCAGCGCGCCCTGTGGGATGCGCTGTGGAATGCAGGCCAGCCGCACGGCATGAAACCCTTTGGCATGCGGGCGATGATGTCGCTCAGGCTCGACAGGTTCTTCGGCTCCTGGCTGCGCGAATTCTCCCCCGATTACACGGCGGCGGAAACCGGCTTGGACCGCTTTATCTCCTTCAAGAAACCCGTTGATTTCATTGGCCGCGCCGCGGCTGAAGCCGGACGCGACACACCGCCAGCCCGCCGACTCTGCGCCTTTGAGGTGGAGGCTGACGACGCAGATGTGACCGCCTATGAGCCGATCTGGCTGGACGGCGCAGTTGTGGGCTTCTGCACCTCCGGCGGCTACTCCCACCACGCGCAGAAATCCATCGCACTCGGCTTTGTCCCCACCAACCGCGCTGAAGAGGGTCTGGCGGTCGAGATCGAGATCCTGGGCAAGATGCACAAGGCCCGACTGATCACCAGGCCGCTGTTTGATGCCGACGGCGCCCGGATGCGCGGCTGACAGCAGCAGGCGGGTCAATATTTCTGACCCGTCTCCCCCACCGTTGCCATGTCAGCGCGCGCCGGGCCGCCGCTTTCGTGCAACAGATGGGTCCTGCCCCGGCCCCAATGTTTCGCACGCGAAACATTACGTCAGCCTCACTGACCTGCCCTGTCGCTTTTGCTGGACCCCCCTCCTCTTCTGGCCCTAAATATCCCCGCCGGAGGCTTCCGACAGCGCGGCACCACGCCAGGGAGGCGACAGATATGACCGCCATCGCCATTCTGATCCTCGCTGCCGGCAGCGCCTCGCGGATGCGCGGGCGTGACAAACTGCTGGAGGAGATCGACGGAACACCGCTTCTGGCCCGGATCTGCGGGGCGGCCCTTGGCACCGGGCAGGACACCTATGTCACCTTGCCAGCCGCACCCCACCCAAGAGCCCAGCTGCTCAGCCGCGCCTGCCCCGCTGCAACAGCGCTCTTTGTGCCGGACGCGCAGGAGGGCATGGCCGCCTCCATTCGCTCAGGCATCGCAGGTCTGACCAAGAGCTACGAGGCGGTGATGATCCTGCCTGCCGATATGCCGGAGTTGACGCAAGCCGATCTGGCGCAGGTCGCGGGCAGCGCTATGGCGCTGCCAGACCGGATCCTGCGCGCGACCGGAACAGCAACCGGTGCAGCCACAGGCCCAATCACCGGGGCGCAGGAGCGGTTTGGACATCCGGTGGTCTTTCCCCGCCGGTATTTCGCCGCGCTCGGCCAGCTTAGCGGCGATCAGGGTGCCCGCGCGGTTCTAAAGGCTGCACAGGATCAGGGAGAGACCATTCACCCGGTGCCGCTGCCCGAGGCCCATGCGCTCACCGATCTGGACACGCCCGAGGCGTGGACGGCCTGGCGCCGCGCGCGCACGACATTCAAAAGCGATTAGGCCACAGGGCTAGTGGATGAACCACTGCGCCCCCGCCTTGCACCCCGGCCGTCGGCGTGACGGCTGCGCAGGGGGCCCACCGGGCACCGGCGGCCGTGTCTGCAACTCGGGAAACAGCATCAGCACCTCATCGCGCTGGGCGCGATCCAAGCCGCGCTGGGACTGGTCGGCAGGCTGAAAACACTCGATCCACGCCCCGTCGGCACAGACCACCTGATGGTCCTCACAGACAAAATGCAGATAGTCGATGCTGGTGGTCTCTACCGCATCGACCCCGGACAATCCGGTCAGATGTTTGGCCGCGACCAGTATCTCGCGATTCTCGAAATAAAACGCAGTCTTGTCATTGCCGATCAGCACCCGATGGCTCGGGCTGAGCAGCAGATCCCGCTCCGGCATCCCATTGCCAAGCGACCCTGCCGCGATCAGCACCGGTTGCAGATGTGCCGCCGCCTGCAGGGCGCTGCGATCCAGCCTCCGCCGCCCGATCCAGCGAATGGGCTGCAGGCCGTTGTCGCGGGTCATCACCCGATCGCCAACGCTCAGATCCTCGACAGCACAGCTCCCCTGAGGGGTCGCAACAGTTGTTCCGGGCGTAAAGCAAGGCACGTCATGATCTCCGTCCAAAAGCCCGACCACCCCGGTCGCACAGCCGTGCAACCGGTCCCTGGCCTGCCTTGGTATTGCAAAGGGGCGCCACACCTCGGGGTACAGCTTTGAAGAGAGCGCCACTCATCCTGTGGCAGCATGGGATTACCCTACGCGGGCAAATCTGCCTAAAAAAGAACAAAATCTTAATCAGCGTGCATCCGCCGGCCCGGCCGTCCGATGATCCCGTCCCCAGAGGCCGGGGATTGTTTCCGGTCTGACCGCCGTCACCGCGCGATCCCGCAGAATCTGCCGTCACCGCCGCGAAACAACCGCCGTTTGTCGCCATCCTGCAAACAATGGCAGATCATCAGAGCGCACAGCCGCCCTCTGTCAGATCCATCACGCGAACCGCTGGGCGCAGGGGTTGTCCCACGGCGCGCAACAATGGGGAGAATTTTAGACAACTTGTCGCCACCACGGGCTGATTTACGATTCGCCCGGCCCCGTGACGCCGACTGAGGCGCCGACCAGCGCTCAGATCATGTCGCTGACCCGCTGGCGAAAGGTCGCATAGGCTGCGTCAAAACCATCGCGCAGGGCAGCATCGGGGGTGACCGTGCGCGCGATCTGCGGCGCGGTCAGAACCTCGGCGGGATCCGCACCTGTCACCGCCAGCCGGGCCAGTCGCGCCGCACCAAGCGCGGCGCCGAACTCGCCCCCCTGCGGGAGATGCAGCGGCAGGTCCAGCACCGTGGCCAGCAGCCTGACCCAATAGGGTGATCTGCTGCCGCCGCCGATGACCAGACAGCTGTCCAGCTCAGCGCCGGTACTGCGCAGCGCCGCCAGACAGTCGCGCAGCCCGTAGCAGACACCCTCCATCACCGCGCGGGCCATATCCTCGGTCGTGGTCGCGACCGACAGCCCCTGAAACCCACCGCGCAGGCTTGCCGAGTTATGCGGCGTGCGCTCACCGGAGAGATAGGGAAGGAATGTCACCTCGCCGGGGGGGCGCAGCTGATCGCCAAGACCTGCTGTCAGATCCGCAGGGCTGCGTCCGGTGATCCGTCCCAGCCAGTTCAGGCAATCGGTGGCCGAGAGCATCACCCCCATCTGATACCAGCGCTCCGGGATCGCGTGACAGAAGGTATGCACCGCCGTTGCCGGATCCGGGTGGAACCCGTCTCGCGCGGTCAGCACCACACCGGAGGTGCCAAGCGAGACAAACCCCTGCCCCGATGCCATCACCCCGGTGCCACAGGCCGCAGCGGCATTGTCGCCTGCGCCACCGGCCACGGTCACGTCTTTGCCAAATCCCCAGCGCGCGGCCAGTTCGGGACGCAGGATACCACCAGGCTCGCAGCCCTCGACCAGATCCGGCATTTGATCACGCCGCATGTGACCCGCGCGCAGCAGAGGCTCCGACCAGTCCCGCGCCCCCACATCCAGCCAGGAGGTGCCTGCGCTGTCGGACATGTCGGCCACGTGGCGCCCGGTCAGATGCAGGTTCAGATAGGCCGCAGGCAGCAGGACCTTGGCCGTATTGGCAAAAATCTCCGGCTCGTGGCGCTGCACCCACAAAAGTTTCGGCGCGGTGAACCCCGGAAAGACGATATTGCCGCTCAGATCGCGGACCTTCGCTGTAGCGTCCAGCTCAGCCGCCTCGGCGGCGGAACGGGTGTCGTTCCACAGGATGCAGGGCCGCAGCACCTGATCTGCGCCGTCCAGCAGCACCGCACCGTGCATATGCCCTGCCACTGCAATGCCGCATATCTGACCATAGCCGGGGGTATCCCGCAGCTGGTCCATCGCGCGATCCAGCGCGGTAATCCAGTCGCCGGGATCCTGTTCCGACCAGCCGGGATGGGGGGTCTGCACGCAATACTGCGCCTCAGCCGAGGCGACAGGCTTGCCCGCCGCATCGGTCATCAGCGCGCGTAGCCCCGATGTGCCAAGATCAATGCCAAGATACATATCTGTGCCCTCTCCCCATTACGCCGTGGTCCTGCCGCCTCAGACGAAGCGGTTGACCAGCGCCTCCAGCTGTTCCTGACGGCCAGAGACCGGCTGCGGATCAAGCGCCCTGGCCTCGGCCTGATCGGCGATGGCCTCCAGCGTTGCGCCCTCGGCCAGATAGGCCTGCGCCTCGGCAGTGGTCCAACCGGCGTAACGGTCGCGGCGCTTGGCCTCGAGGCTATCACTTTCCAGCATGGCAGCGGCGGCGCGTAGCCCCCGCGCGCAGACGTCCATGGCCCCCACATGGGCCGCGATCAGATCCTCGGCATCCAGCGACTGACGGCGCAGCTTGGCATCGAAATTGGTGCCGCCGCTGGCAAAGCCACCGCCGCGCAGAATTTCATAATAGGCCAGCGCCACCTCCGGCACGTTGTTGGGGAACTGATCGGTGTCCCAGCCGGACTGGTAGTCGTTGCGGTTCATGTCGATGGAGCCAAAGATCCCCAGCGCGTTGGCCATGGCGATCTCATGTTCAAAGCTGTGACCGGCGAGGATCGCGTGACCCTGTTCAATGTTCACCTTCACCTCATCCTCAAGACCAAAGCGTTTGAGGAAGCCGTAAACGGTGGCAACGTCATAGTCATATTGATGTTTGGTCGGCTCCTGCGGCTTTGGCTCGATCAGGATCGCGCCTTTGAAGCCGATCTTGTGTTTGTAGTCGACCACCATCGACAGGAAACGGCCCATCTGCTCCAGCTCACGCGACAGATCGGTGTTGAGCAGGGTTTCATAGCCCTCGCGTCCGCCCCAAAGGACATAGTTCTCGCCGTTCAGACGATGGGTCAGATCCATGCAGGCGCGCACGGTGGAGGCGCAATAGGCAAAGACATCCGGGTCAGGGTTGGTGCTGGCGCCGGCCATATAGCGGCGGTTGGAGAACATATTGGCCGTCCCCCACAGAAGTTTCGGACCGCCATCTGCCATTTTCTGTTCCAGCAGATCGCCCATCTGGTTCAGGCGTTTGTGGCTTTCGGCGAGGCTTGCGCCTTCTGGCCGGATATCGTGGTCGTGGAAACAGTAGTACGGCACGCCGAGGATGCGGAACATGTCAAAGGCGGCCTCCGCCTTCATGCGCGCCAGATCCATGGTATCGGCGGGGAACCACGGCCGATCAAAGGTCTGCCCGCCAAAGGGGTCGTTCCCCTCCCAAACAAAGTTGTGCCAGTAGCAGACGGCAAAGCGCAGGTGGTCTTCCATCCGTTTGCCCATGATCATTTCATCGGGGTTGTAGTGGCGATAGGCCAGCCCGTCGCCATCTGGATTGTAGGTGATTGCTGCGATGTCGTCGAAATAGCCAGCCATGGTCAGGCCCTCTCTTCTGGCCCGACCGCAGGCTGCGGGGGCATGTTGTGTTTGAAATGGACGGCGGGAATGATCTGCGCGGTCAGCGGGTCGAACGGCAGCCCGTCGCTGAGCGCGACAAGGGCCGCAAGGGCGGCGGTGATTTCCTGCGCCGGTTTCTGGTCGATCACCGCATCAATAAGGCCCTGCGCCACGGCATCGCGGGTCGCGGCGCAGAGTTCGTGGCTGATCACCACCGGAGGGTGCGGCCGTGCCGTCGCCGACAGGGCCGCGACCAGCCCCGGAATGCCGGCACCCAGATTGTAGACCCCGGTAATGTCGGGGTTTGCATCAAGCGCGCGGCGCAGCGCCTGTTCCAGCACATCGGGGTCGTCGCCGGTCTCCAGCGGTGGCAGCACCGGCAGACCGGGCGAGACCACATCGCAGAACCCGGCGTAGCGGTCGGCATGATCGCGGGCGCTGAGACTGCCGGTGATGGGAAGGATCCGGCCCCGCCCTTCGGAGGCCGCTCCGCGATGGGCCAGCACCATCAGGTCGCCTGCGGTGCGACCTGCGGTCCGGTTGTCGATCCCCACATAGGCATCCCGCGTGGTTTCCGGGCTGTCGGCGACCAGTGTGACCACGGCAACACCCCTGGCCCGCAGGCTGGTCAGCCCGGCCTCAACCTGCGGATCCTCCACCGCCACAAGGCAGAGGCCGTCGTAATCCTCGGCGGCGCAGTTTTCGATCGCCCGCACCAGCGCCGCCGCATCAAAGGCAGGCACATGGGTGATGGTGATCTGCTGGCGCGCCTGCGCGCGGCGGGTCTGTTCGCTTTGGAGATGCTCATGCAGCCGGGCAAAGAAGCCCTCGCCCGCCATCGGCAGCAGAAAGGCAAACCGGTAGCGGCGACGGCGTGACAGATTGGCGGCGGTGATATCGCGCTGATAGCCCAGCTCGGCAATGGCGGCGCGCACCCGGTCCTGCGATTTTTTCGCCACCCCGCCGCGATTGTTCAGCACCCGGTCCGCCGTGGCGTAGCTGACCCCGGCCGCGGCAGCGACATCATGTAATGTGGGTTTTCCCATCCTTGCAGCCCATCTGTTTCCGGCAGTTTTGACAGACGTATATCATTTTCTGATAGACGTCTATCATTTTGTCGATCAAGCCGCGGTCGCCACGATCTGACAGGTGGCTGATGGATCACGGGGGCAAGGTCTGAAACGCAAAAAGCCACCACATGCTGTGGCGGCTGTCATAAAACCATCTTGGTCTAGATGTTATGGCGGAGAGACAGGGATTCGAACCCTGGAGACGGTTCCCCGCCTACACACTTTCCAGGCGTGCGCCTTCGACCACTCGGCCACCTCTCCGTTGGGCGGACTTTTGACGGATCACGGAAGCAATTGCAAGAGCGAAAACAGCAAAAAATTCACTCTTGCAGAAACTTATTTGCAGCCCGCGCTCAAGCCCCCAGATGCAGGTAGACACGGCGGTTCTGCTTGCCCTTTTTTTCAACCTTTCCAAGGCGGATAGGGCCAATTTCAGCGGTGCTGCGCACATGGGTGCCGCCGCAGGGTTGCAGGTCGATCTGCTCCTGCATCGTGCCGATCCGCACCAGCCGAATGCGGCCATTGCCACGGGGCGGCGCCACCGACATGGTTTTCACCAGATCGGGGTTTGCATCCAGCTCCTCCTCGGTGATCCAGCGTTCGCTGACCTCCAGATCGCGGCTGATGAGGGCGTTGAGCGCATCCTCCAGCGCCTGTTTGTCCTCCGGCGCCTCGGGCATGTTGAAATCAAGCCGCCCCTTGTCGGCGCCGATGGAACCGCCGGAGACCGGCAGGGGAATCACCACCGAGAGGAGATGCAGCGCGGTATGGATGCGCATATGGCCAAGGCGGCGGTCCCAGTCGAGGGTCTGCGTCACCTCCTGCCCGACGCTGGGCAGCGGCTGGTCAGGTTCCGGCAGCAGGACAATGGCGCCCGCCTCCCCCTTTACCGTATTGGTGATGGTCAGGCGGTGCGCCCCTGCCCCATCGGACCAGCTGAGATGACCGGTATCGCCCGGTTGCCCGCCCCCGGTTGCGTAAAAGACGGACTGGTTCAGCACCAGCCCGCCTTCGGTTGTGTGGTCAATGATCTGCGCCGGGGCCTGTTGTGCATAGGCATCCGTCAGGAACAATTGGTCGGTCATCGATCGCCGTCTCCGTCTTCATCGCCGCTGTCGGCTGCATCGTCCCGGTTGGAGAGGTCCTCCAGATCCGGGGTTTCGGGGCGTTTGCTGGCGGGCGCCGCTGCCGCAGCCGGTGATGGCCGGGCCGCGCTGTCCTGAACAGATCCGGGGCCAGATCCGGGGCCAGAGTCGGGCGCAGCTTCAGGCGCCGCGGCCGCCGCCGCCCCGGCCAGCGCCTCGGGGTTGCGGATCCAGATATCGCGCTGGGCGAAGGGGATCTCGATCCCGGCCTCGTCGAAGCGGCGGGCGATGTCGTAGTTCATGTCGGATTTCACCGACAGGACCCAGTTCACATCGCGCAGGATCGCGCGGATCTCAAAGTTGAGACTGTCCGCCCCAAAGCCCTGAAACACCACCGATGGCGGCGGGTTCATCAACACCATCGGATGTGCCTTGGCGACCTCGATCAGGATGGCCTCGACCTTGCGCGGGTCGGTGCCGTAGCTGACGCCGACAGGCACGATCACCCGGCCCACGGTATTGCCGCGAGTGTAATTGGTGACGGTGCCGGTGATCAGATCCGAGTTCGGAACAATCACATCGGTGCGGTCGAAGGTCTCGATCCGGGTGGAGCGCACGGAGATATCGCGCACATAGCCCATCAGGCCGCCAACCTCGATCCAGTCGCCCTTGGACACCGGGCGCTCGACCAGAAGGATGATGCCGGAGACAAAGTTCGACACGATGGTTTGCAGACCAAAGCCGATGCCCACAGAGAGCGCACCGGCGACAATGGCGAGCGACGACAGATCCAGACCGGCCATCGAAATCGCCACCAGAGCGGCCAGGAAAATCCCGACATAGCCCATGCCGGAGACGATGGCGTTCTGGCCGCCGACATCAATGCGGGTCTTGGGCAGCAGCGCGTTGCGCAGGCTGCCCTGCACCAGCCGGGTCAGACCGTAGCCGACGGCAAAGATGGTCACAAAGGTCAGAAAGGCGGTGGGCGAAATACGGGTGTCGCCAATCTGGAAGCCCTCGAGGAAGTTCGACCACAGCTCCGTCAGATCCGCAACGCGCGCGCCCCAGATCAGCGCCAGCATCGGCAGCGCCACCAGCGCCAGCGCAAAGCCGATCAGCGCCGTGAAGAGCGAGTCGCGGGCCGCGCTACCCTTGCCGGTGACAAAGCCGTAGAGATCGGCAAAGAACCGTTGCAGGACAAACAGGCCCGCCAGCATCGCCAGCGTCAGCATGGCCGGGTAGATCACCGCCTCGGCCGCGTTGAGATAGCCCACCGCAGCCAGCAGCGGCCCGGCAAAGCCGAGAAGGTAGATCGCCCGGCGCACCACCGCGATGATGCGATTGGCCCCGGCGGCGATGGCGCCTTCCTCGGGCTCCTCCTCGCTCTGTGCCTGACGCTGCTTGGCCCCGATGCGGTGCAGACGCAGCAGGATCAGCGCAGCACAGCTGATCAGCGGAAAGGCATAGACCGCGGAACTGCTGTCCGGGATGTTCTGGATCCGCTCGATGGTGGCAAAAACATCCTGCAGCACCAGGATCACCGCCATCATGTCGATCAGAAAGCGGGTCTCGGCCTGATTGCCCTCCTGTACGGGCAGCAGATCATTCTCGATCTGATTGGTATAGAGCTGCTCACCCAGCCAGTGGAACGACAGCATGATAAAGGCCCAGGCCGGCACGGATTCGAGGAAGATGCTGCCGCGCACCCCAAGAATGCCCGAAAGATCGACCGCTGCGACCAGAAAGATGACACCGATCAGCGGCAGCAGCACCTGTAGCAGCGAGACGACAAAGGTCCAGACGCCGGTGCCCCGCGCGCCGTAGCGCCGCAGGTAATCACCCGCCAGATGCGCCCATGGGCGCCCGCGCAGGATCAGCAGCATACCGATCAGCACCAGCACAAGAATGCCCACCAGATCGCCGCTGATGCGTTCGCTGGTGGTGTCATTGCGCAGCTGCGACAGGGTTTCATTGCCCACGGCGCGGCTGGCGTGGACCAGATCCCGCAGCGCGCCGGGCCAATGTTCGGGGTTGAGCGGCGAGGTGCCGCGTTCAAACAGTCGTTTGGTCAGCCGTTCGCGGACAATCTTGTCGATCTCGTTGATCAGGCCGTCGGCGCGGCTGTAGGCCTCTTCGGCGACGATGCGCGGCACCCGCAGCTCGTTGAGCTGCTGGGTCAGCGCGTCACGCAGCTGGGCGATGTCTTCGGGCTCTTCCTCGCCCTCGCCCGGTGGGGCGCCAAGCGCGTCCAGCTGGCCCTGAAGGGTCTGGATACGCTCGCCGTTTTCCCCACGCTTGGTCTGGAAGGTCTGCCGGAATTCGGCCAGCTCGCTGCGCAGCTGTTCCAAGGCGATATTGGAGGCGCGGCTGGCATCAATGACGTTTTCGGCCCGGTTCGCGGTGCGCAGCCAATCCTCGTAATAGGATTTCGAACGCGCATCGAGCTGGGCCAGAGCGGGAAAGGCCAGGCTGATCAGAAGAACCAGCCCGGCCAGACATTTCACAAAACCACGCATGAGGGCGATCATACGTCCTCGAACACGCCGGGGATAGAGGCCGGGGCGTGAGTCATCCAATCCGGCACCGGCAGGTTCTTTTCACGCAGGAAGTCGGGGTTGAACAGTTTCGACTGGTAGCGCGTGCCGTAGTCACAGAGCACGGTGACGATGGTCTTGCCCGGTCCCATGTCCTTGGCCATGCGCACGGCACCGGCGATATTGATCGCCGAGGAACCGCCCAGCACCAGACCCTCTTCGTGCAGGAGGTCGAAGACATAGGGCAGCGCGTCGCGGTCCTCGATCTGGTAGCAGAAATCCGGTTTGAACCCTTCAAGGTTCTTGGTGATGCGCACCTGGCCGATGCCTTCTGCGATGGAGCCGCCTTCGGTCACGATTTCACCGGTGGTGTAGTAGGAATAAAGCGCCGCGCCCATCGGATCGGCAAGGCCGATTTTTACGCCCTTGGGCTGGAGCACATCGGCCACACCTGCCAGCGTGCCGCCAGAACCGACCGCGCAGACGAAGCCGTCCACTTTGCCGTCGGTCTGCTCCCAGATCTCGGGTGCGGTGGTTTCGATATGGGCCTGCCGGTTGGCGACATTGTCGAACTGATTGGCCCAGATCGCGCCATTGGGTTCGGTCTTGGCCAGTTCCTTGGCCAGACGTTCCGAATAGCGGACAAAGTTGTTGGGATTGCGATAAGGCGCTGCGGGGACCTGCACCAGCTGGGCGCCGGCCAGTCGCAACATGTCCTTTTTCTCTTCGGACTGGGTTTCGGGGATCACGATCACCGTTTTGAAGCCCATCGACGCGCCAACCAGCGCCAGGCCGATCCCGGTGTTACCGGCAGTGCCCTCGACGATGGTGCCGCCCGGCTTCAGATCACCGCGCGCGATGGCGTCCTTGATGATATAAAGTGCGGCGCGGTCCTTGACCGACTGGCCGGGGTTCATGAACTCGGCCTTTCCCAGAATCTCACATCCGGTTTCATCGCTGACGCGGTTCAGGCGGATCAGAGGCGTGTGGCCGATCGCGTCGGCCAGATCATGTGCAATGCGCATGGTATCCCTTTCGATCATTCCAGTTGAGGTGTAGCCAAGGCATTGGACAACCACAAGCCGAGATAGCGGCGCGCCGCGCGGTTGGCGGGGTCAGCCCTGCCGCAAGCGCTCACGATGGCGTGACAGCCAGAGGGCGGCGGTGACCAATGGCATGTCCTGGTAGGTCTGGTCATCTACGCCCTGTATCAGCGCCTCATAGGGCAGGATCTGGCTGCGGATATCTTCGCCCTCGCTCTCCAGTCCACCGCCGCCAGCGATCTCATCAAAGTCGCAGAGACCCACAAAAATATGCAGAAATTCGCCTGAGGCGCCGCTGGAGGGGTAGACCTGGGCGACGGTTTCCAGCTGGTCGATCTTCAGCCCCGCCTCCTCCATCGCCTCGCGGCGGGCGGCCTGTTCGGGGGTTTCGCCGGGGTCGATCAGCCCGGCCACCGGCTCCCACATCCAGGGGCGCTGGTTGCCCGCGATATAGGTGGCGGCGCGGAACTGTTCGATCAGCAAAACCGCGTCGCGGCGGCGATCATAGGGCAGCACCACCGCCGCCTGCCCCACCAGCGCGACGCCCCGGTTGATCACCGGGCTGAGGCTGCCGTCATAGCGGCGGAATTGCAGGTCCATCTCCTCCATCGCGAAGAAGTTGAGATAGGCGCGTTTATGCTGGTGGACGACGACGTCGCGGGCCAGATCGTGATCTGGATCGCCGGGGCGGTTCTGCGCCGCGAGCCAGGCGGCGGCGCGGATGCGGATCGGGCGGAACCGCTCGGCCACCTCGGCGGCGGTCAGGCGACCGCGATAGGCCATGACCTCCTCTGCCGCGCGCAGCGACAAGGCGCCCCATTTCTGCTGCCAGTCGCCCAGATCCCAGGCCGCCCCGGTCTGCCACAGGCCCGGCTCCGGGAAATAGACCTCCGCCGGGGCGCTGCCGCCTGCGTCCAGCGCGACCGTGACGGGGCGCAGCGTATAGTCGAACCCGCCTTCGTAGAAATTCAGCGCCGCCATATCGTCCGGGGTGAGACCGCGCAGCAGCAGCCCCGGTGCGCGGTGGCCGACGCGGGCCTCTATCGCCGGGAAAGGCTGATCCACCACCGCAAAGGCACCGTGATCGGGCAGATGTGCAGGGGTGACATCCAGCGCGGCACCTGACCGCCCCAACACCAGTTCAAGCAGCGGCATATGGCGCAGCGTGCCATAGACAAAAAGATCAACCACGGTCTGTATCCTGTTGGAATTCTGTTATCTCAGCGCCAGCGTCTTGCGGCATTCTCGGTCACCAGACCGCTGAAGATGCCGCCGATCACCAGCGCCAGCAACACATGTGGCACCGCCATCACGAAAAAGAAATCCAAACCGATGACAAAAATCGCCGAAAGCGCCTCAAACGGGCCGTCATAGCGGTTGCGCATGGCGAGGCGAAACATTTCCCAGGCGCCTTGCAGAAACAGCCCCCAGAGCACCAGCAGGGCCACACCGGTGACGCCGTTGTTGATCGCATTGACCACGCCGCGGCCGACATGGCGGCCGACCCAGACCCAGCCGATCAGCGCGCCAAGCGCGGCGTTGAGCGGCACGAAATAGCCGAAATCGGTGCCCTCGGGCATCAGTGGCATGATCAGGAAAGAGGCGGCAATCGCGACAAGCGCCATGCTGACGGCGGCGATAAGGCGGGCGGCTGTGGGCATGATCGGGGCTTTCGTTCAGCGGTGGGCCAGTGTGATCTGGGTCACGTCGCAGGTTTGCGCCTTGAACGCGGCGGCGCAGGAGGTGAGATAGAAATTCCACATCTTTTTGAACCGATCATCAAATCCCATGGCCGCAATCTCGTCCCAGCGACTGTTAAAGGTGGTGTGCCAACGCCGCAGCGTCTGATCGTAGCTATCACCGAATTCGAGCGATTTCATGACCTTTAGCCCGGCATTTTCAACCTGCTGGCGCAAGATCCCGGGTGCAGGGAGCATGCCGCCGGGAAAGATGTGTTTCTGGATGAAATCAACGCCGCGTTTGTAGACCGTCCAGCGCCGGTCGGCGACGGTGATGATCTGCAAGGTGGCCTGACCGCCGGGGCGCAGCCGGTCGTGGATCATCCTGAAATAGGCGGGCCAGTATTTTTCGCCCACCGCCTCGAACATCTCGATAGAGGCAATGCCATCGAAGGTGCCGTCACAGTCGCGGTAATCCTGCATCCTGAGCTCGACCCGGTCGGAAAGCCCCGCCTTTTCAATGCGCTCGCGGGCGTATCTCAACTGTTCGGCACTGATGGTGAGGCCCGTGACCCGCAGGCCGCGTTCGCGGGCTGCATATTCGGCAAACCCGCCCCAGCCGCAGCCGACCTCCAGCACGTGATCGCCGGGCTGCACGCCCATCTGGTCGACCATGGAGGCATATTTGGCGGTCTGCGCCGCCTCCAGGCTTTCCTGCCCGGTTTTGAACAGGGCGCTGGAATAGGTCATCGTGTCATCAAGCCACAGCCCGTAGAAGGCGTTGCCGAGGTCATAGTGATAGGAGATATTCGCCTTGGCCTGCGCGCGGTGATTGCGTTGCAGCCAGAAGCGAAACTGTTCATAGGCGCGGATCAGCCCGCGTCCCGGAAAGCCATCATAGACGGTTTCAGACCCCAGATGTACCAGATCCATGAAGGCCTGAAGATCGGATGTGCTCCACCAGCCATCAAGATAGGCATCGGAGAACCCCAGATCCCCCTCGCGGATCAACCGGGCGAAACAATCGGGGTTGTGAATGCGCAGATCTGCCACCGGACCGGGGCGGTCGCCAGTGACACGGAACACCCGACCGTCCGGCAGATGGATGTCCAGCTGCCCCACCTCCAGCGCCTGCAACTGGTCAAAGATCGCCGCGAAATAGCGCGGCAGATTGGCCTGTCCTTCGGTCTGTGTGAGCGCCATTCTCTCCTCCCCTAGACGGGTCCGGTGGGTTCACGGCCCCTGTCCAGAGAAAAGGCTAGGCCAAATCAGGCGCTTCTGGCAAGGGATCTGTCAGTCCTCGGGCAGCTCGCGCTGACCGTAAACCTCAAGCGCGCGGGCGCGACCCTCTTTCAGATCAACGAAGGGGCTGGCGCGTCTGTCCTGCGGCGACAGCTCCCAGGACAGGGGTGTCGCGCGGTAGAAATCCAGCGCCGTCTGCGGCGGGCTGTCCTGACCTTCGGCGATCCACGCGGATTGGTAGCTGCCCTTGGGGTCGAATTTCTCCAGCTGGCCGTCAGGGTTGAAAATCCGGAAAAACGGCGAGGCATCGGGGCCGGAGCCGGCCACCCACTGCCAGCCCATGGCGTTGGAGGCCGGATCCCAGTCCACCAGACACTCCTCGAACCATTTCTGACCGATGCGCCAGTGGGTGAGCATATGTTTGGTCAGGAAACTGGCCACGATCATCCGGGCGCGATTGTGCATCTTGCCGGTCACATAGAGTTCGCGCATGGCGGCATCGACGAAATTGTAACCGGTCTGACCACGCCGCCAGGCCTCGACCCGGTCGTCGTCCTGCTCGGACCAGCGGAAGCTCTCCCATTCGGGGCGCCAGTTGCGGGTCAGGATATGCGGTGTGTGGAACATCAGGTGGTAGGCGAATTCGCGCCAGACGATTTCCTTGAGAAAATGCTCAGCGCCGGATTTGCCTGCGCGACGTGCCTCCAGCCCGTGATGCCACATGCGGCGCGGGCTGATTTCTCCCCAGGCGAGGTTTTCAGACAGGCCGGATGTGGCATCCACAGCCGGAAAGTCTCGGTCCTGTTTGTAGTCGGCCACGCGGGAGTCGAGGAATTCCGCCAGCCGCTCCTGCGCGGCATCTTCCCCGACCCGGCAATATTGCGCCACGATGTCAGCGCCGCGGCGCATATCAGCGGCGAGTTTCCAGCTGTCCAGATCATCAGAGGCGGGCCATTGCTCCGGCGCGGGTATTCGGGATGGGGCGGCGATCAGATCCGCGACATCGCGGTCGCGCACGGATTTCCAGTAGGGCGAATAGACCCGGTACATGCCGCCGGTCTTGGTCTCGACGGTCCAGGGTTCAAACAGCAGATGACCACCAAAAGACTGCGCCGCAACGCCCTGCCCATTCAGCTGTTCCTTGATGGTGGTGTCGCGGGCGATGGCGTCGGGATCATAGGCGCGGCTCCAGTGCACCGCCCCTGCCCCGGTCTCCGCGATCACCTGCGCCAGCACCTCGGCTGCCGGACCACGCCGCAGGATCAGGCGGCTGCCGCGCTGCTCCAGCATCTTGGCCAGATGGGCAAGCCCCAGCCCCAGCCGGAACTTTGGCGCAGCGCCCAGGTGTTCATCCAGCGTGTCAAAGACAAAGAGCGGGATCACCGGGGTGCCCCGGGCGACGGCCGCCTCAAGGGCGGGGTTGTCGGCGAGCCGCAGGTCTCGGCGCAGCCACCAGATCACCGGCGCCTGTGGCGGGGTATGGTCAGTCATGAAAGATCAAGGTCCCTGTATCGCTGCGGTTTTCACAACACGCGATCTAGGGCCTCGATCAACTGTGTCATCTCTTTTTTCGAGGTGTAATGCGTAAAACTGAGCCGCAGCACGCCGTCACCGGTAGAGACACCCATCGCATTCAGGGCACGCAGCGCATAGAAATCACCGCCCCCCGCCATGATGCCATGTTCGGCCAGTTCACCGGCTACGGCTTCGGCGGGGCGATCCAGCGCCAGTGCCACGGTGGGCGCGCGTCTGCTGGCATCAGAGGGGCCGATCAGGCGCAGATCGTTGCGGTCCTTCACCATATCGAGCAGCGGTTGCAGCAGCTCCAACTCATGGGCGCGCATCAGATCGTGGACAAAGGCCCCCTGTGCCGCGCCTTCGGTCAGCGGGCCGCCGTGATGATGGGCCAGCGCGGCGATGTAGTCAGCCATGCCCGCGCAGGCGGCGACCTGAGCGTGGTCCGGCCCCGCCGGAGTGAAGCGTTTGTAGAGCGCGTCACCGTTGAAGAAATGTCCCTGATTGGGCAGCAGCTCCCCCAGGGCGCGGCGGATCACCATCAGCCCCTGATGCGGCCCGTAGGTCTTATAGGCGGAGAACAGATAGATATCCGGCCCCAGCTCGCCGACATTGGGCAGGCCATGGGGCGCGTAAGAGACACCATCGACGCAGACAAAGGCGCCGGCCGCATGGGCCAGAGCGGTGATTTCGGTGACCGGGTTCAGCTCCCCGACCACGTTGGAACAATGCGGAAAACAGACCAGCCGGACGTTTTCGTCCAGAAGATTTTCCAGATCTGCGGGGTTCAGATGGCCGGTTTGCGGGTCGATCTGCCATTCACGCACCTCGATCCCGGCATCCGCAAGGCGCCGCCACGGGCCGCTGTTGGCCTCGTGATCCTGATTGGTGACGATGATCGCCTCCCCCGGAGACAGGAACTGACGAAAGGCCTGCGCCAGCACATAGGTGTTCTGGGTGGTCGAGGGGCCAAAGCTCAGCTCATCCCGTGCCACCCCGAGGATGCCGGAAAGCCGGTGCCGCGCCTCGTCCATCTCGTCGCCCGCCAGCGTCGAGGCCTCATAGGGGGCATAGGGCTGCACTTTGCGTTCGGTATAAAAACGGGTGAGCCGGTTGATCACCTGCTGACAGGTATAAGAGCCACCGGCGTTCTCGAAAAAGGCCTGACCTTGCAGGTTGGGCGCTGCAAAGGCCGGAAACTGGCTGCGGACAAAGTCGATATCAAGGGCCATGGTCTCTCCTCTTTCTGTCTCAGAAGAAGTGACGGCGATGATGCGCAAGGTCAAGCGCGGAGAGACTGCGGCCGCCGCTGACCTGATGTCATTTTCTGTCAACAGTGGCGGGTAGCTAGGGGATACATCAACACGAAAGGATGCAGATGATGGCCTATACGCCCAAGGATTTTCTGGTCTGGGGAGAGATCCCCGTCACCGACATGGACGGCGCGCGCAAGTTCTACGAGCATGTGACCGGCGCCGCGCTGGAACTGGTCAGCGATGGACCAAACCCGATGCTGCTGTTTCGCCCCAAGGACCCGGCAACCGGGGTCGCGCTGAGCATATATCCCGGCACCCCGGCCCCGGATGGTGTTGGCCCGACCCTGCATCTGGCCGCCGAAGGTGCGCTGGCCGATGTGATGACGCGGGTGACCGACGCCGGTGGGCAGGTGGTGTCAGAGGCGGTGCCGCTGCCCGACGGGCAGTTCTTCTACGCCAAAGACCCCGACGGCAATTCGGTCGGCTTCTATGAGGCCAAGAGCTGAACGGCAAACGCCCCGGAGTTCTCCGGGGCGTTTCTGGGCATTGCCGGTCCGGGATGGCGGCGCGGGATCAGCGCGCCTCGGTCTGCAATCCGCGCAGGATCGCCCAGCACATCAGCAGCAGCACGATGGTGAACGGCAAGCCGGTGGAGATCACCATCGCCTGCAGGGCCACAAGACCACCGCCGAGCAGCAGCACGATCGCAACCGCACCTTCGAACACGCACCAGAAGACCCGTTGCGGCAGCGGCGCGTCGACCTTGCCGCCTGCGGTGATGGTGTCGATCACCAGCGAGCCGGAGTCCGAAGAGGTGACGAAGAACACGATCACCAGAAGGATGCCGACAAAGGAGGTGATCGAGGCCAGCGGCAGCTGATCCAGCATCTTGAACAGCTTCAGCTCAAGTGCGGCATCCTGCGCGCCGGTATAGCCATCAGCCACCACCTGATGAATGGCGGTGCCGCCAAAGACGCTCATCCACAGGACGCAGACCAGGCTGGGGATCAGCAGAACGCAGATGATGAACTCGCGCACGGTGCGACCCCGGCTGACGCGGGCGATGAACATGCCGACAAACGGCGACCAGCTGATCCACCACGCCCAGTAAAAGGCGGTCCAGCCCTGGCTGTAGTTGGCATCCTCGCGGCCGAAGGGCATGGAGAGCGCCGGCAGATACTGCACATAGGCCACCAGACTGTCGAAGAAGCCGGTGATGATCAGCAGCGTTGGCCCGACCAGAAGCACGAAGATCAACAGCAGGAAGGCCAGCCCCATGTTGATTTCGCTCAGCACTTTCACACCGCCATCAAGACCGCGCACAACCGAGATCAGCGCAACCGCGGTGATGGCGGAGATCAGCAGCACCTCGGTGGTTGAGCCAACCGGCACACCGAACAGCTCGTTCAGGCCCGCATTGGCCTGTGTCGCGCCAAAGCCCAGCGAGGTTGCAAGGCCAAAGAGCGTGGCGAAAACCGCCAGAATGTCGATGATATGGCCGGTCCAGCCCCAGACCCGCTCGCCGAAGATCGGGTAGAAGGCCGAGCGGATGGTGAGTGGCAGCCCCTTGTTGAAGGAGAACAGCGCCAGCGAAAGGGCAACAATCGCGTAGATCGCCCATGGGTGCAGGCCCCAGTGATAGATCGTCGCCGCCATGCCCAGACGCACGGCTTCGGTGCTGTCCCCGGCTGCGCCGCCCAGCGGCGCCCAGTCGGTGCGGGCGCCATTTTCACCCATGCTCACGCCACCAAAGGCGGTGGAGTAATGGCTCATCGGTTCGCTGACGCCGTAGAACATCAGGCCGATGCCCATGCCGGCCGCAAACAGCATCGCAAACCAGCCGATGTAGGTATAATCGGGTGCCGCGTCGGCCCCGCCAAGGCGCACCTTGCCCCAGGGCGAGACGATCAGGAAGAAACAGAACAGCACGAAGATATTGCCCGCGCTGAGGAAGAACCAGTCGAACGAGCTGGTCACGGCGGGGCGCAGCCAGCCAAAGAAGGTTGCCGCCTGTTCCGGCAGAACCAGCGCGTAGAACACAAACAGCATGATGCTGATGCCGGAGACCATGAAAACCGGGTTGTGGATGTCAAATCCAATCGGTCCCACGGATCCTTCCAGATTGTCCTGTCCGATTTCATATTCGGTGTCGATGACGGCGGCCTCACCGTCGGGGGCGGGTATGCCCTGATTGGCCGTTTCGTCTGTCATGGGTGTCCCTGTTCTGTCTTATGTGAACGTCCAGTGTCTCAACCGTCGCGCGCTGCGCAGGTTCCCGCCGATCGCGAAAAAAATGCAGCCCCCGCACGGGTGCCTCTCCATGACCGGCGCCCGCTGAGCAGGCGGTCGGGCGCGATCATCACAGCGCTCATGCCGACAATGATCGCCGATAGATCCGCGTCAACCCAGTCACACGCTGCGGTCAGGCAGCGGCTGGCGTGGCCATGGACAGATCACCAGCCTAGCAGAAAACCATGCAAATGTCGCGTCTTGTGGGGCGATCTGCGTGACAGCGGTGCAATCGCTGCGCGACATGCGCCCGGTTGCCGGGTCTATGACGCGGGGATTGACCAGCTGGCCCCGCGGACGCGCAAAGAACGCGCAGGCTGGCTGCGCGTTCTGACAGGTTTCCCTGTGATCATCGCCCGATCAATCTCTGATCTGTCGACCTTCAGGCGGGCTGCCCCGTCAGCAGGGGCCGTGTCAGCCGTTCACATCAACGACAACGCGGCCCTTCACCTGCCCTTTCAGGATATCGGCGCCCAGCTGTGGCAGATCGGACAGGGTGGCCGGCTGCACCATCGCCTCCAGCTTATCCATCGGCAGATCGGTGGCGATGCGCTGCCAGGCCCGCAGGCGGTTGTCATAAGGCTGCATCACGCTGTCGATGCCCAGAAGGTTGACGCCGCGCAACAGAAACGGGATCACCGTGGCGGGCAGACCGGCCCCTCCTGCAAGGCCAACCGCCGCCACCGAGGCCCCATATTTCATCTGGCCCAGAACCCGC
The DNA here is from genome assembly GCF_048055755.1 of Phaeobacter sp. JH204B. Classification (NCBI taxonomy): domain Bacteria; kingdom Pseudomonadati; phylum Pseudomonadota; class Alphaproteobacteria; order Rhodobacterales; family Roseobacteraceae; genus Phaeobacter; species Phaeobacter sp. JH204B. The sequence goes on along the minus strand of NZ_JAYMXF010000009.1, from coordinate 75,480 downwards.
GCCAGCATCGCACCACCGACCGCATCAATGCAGCCCGCCCAGTTCTCGCTTTCGAGCGGGCGCTTTACCGTCTCGTTCAGCTCTTCGCGCGGCACGATCTGGGTGGCGCCAAGGGCGGTGAGATAGTCGGATGTCTCAGGGCGCCCGGTGACCGCCGCAACCTCATAGCCGAGGTTGGAGAGGATCGCGGTTGCCACCGACCCCACGCCACCCGCAGCGCCGGTCACCAGCACCGGGCCGTGGCCGGGTGTCAGCCCGTGATCCTCAAGCGCCATGACGGCCAGCATTGCGGTAAAACCCGCTGTGCCAACAGCCATGGCCTGGCGCGTGTCGATCCCATCCGGCAAGGGCACCAGCCAATCGGCGCGCACGCGGGCCTTTTGCGCATAACCGCCCCAATGGGCTTCGCCGACGCGCCAGCCAGTCAGCACAACCTTGTCGCCGGGTTTGTAACGCTCATCGCTGGAGGTCTCGACCGTGCCTGCAAAATCAATGCCCGGCACATGTGGATATTTGCGCACCAGTCCGCCGCCCGGACCAAGACAGAGGCCATCCTTGTAGTTCACGGTTGAGTAATCCACTGCCACGGTCACCTCGGCATCCGGCAGCTGCTCGAGGCTGAGCGTTTGCTCGGCGGCGGATGTCTCGCCGCTGTCTTCGTCCTTGGTCACAACCAATGCGTTGAACATGATGGGTCCTCCTCTGAATTCAACCTGACGCGCCAGGAGCGCGGACCCGCCGTGCAGCCGAAACGGCGATGGCGGGCGACTCAACTCTTGCCAATCAAATGTCAGACTTTTAAATGTCTGACAAATGATTTCTGCCGAGACGCGCGCCACGCCACAGGTCATCACAGAGATCATCACACAGGCCAAGACACTGGCCACCACACAGGGCACCGACATGAAGCTGAACCCCCGTAGCGCCGCCGATCTGTCGGCGCAGATTGCCGAAGCCATCCGCGATGCGATCATCAGCGGCGCCCTGCCTGTGGACCAGCGCCTGCCCTCGGAGGCCGAACTGGCCGAGCAGTTTCAGGTGTCCCGGCCAACAGTCCGCGAAGCCCTGAAGCGGCTGGCCGCGCAGGCGCTGATCCGCACCCAGCGCGGCGCCACCGGCGGCGCCTTTGTCAACCGGCTGAGTTTTGAGGATGCCTACGCCCAGCAGGTGACCACATCGACGCTGCTGCTGAGCATGAATGCTGTCAGTTTCGACACCGCCTGCGAGGCACGCTATGCGCTGGAACGGGCCTGCGCGCCGCTGGCGGCGGCACGTCGGACGGCGGATCAGCTGGCGACCATGCGCGCCGAGATCTTTCGTCAGGGGCAGCCCGGGCTGACGGATGAGGCGTTCTGCGCCTCGGATGTGGCCTTTCACCGGGCGCTGGTCGATGCGGCGGGCAATCCGGTGTTGTCCTACCAGCTGGCCGGAGCGGTCGAGGCGATGCAGCCGCTGATGAACATGATCACCTTTACCGCGCGCGACCGCGCCCGGATGGTGGCGCTGCATGGCGCCATTGCCGATGCGCTGGAGGGGCGCGACGAGGCCGCCGCCACTGCCGGGCTGACCGCATTGGAGGACGAGACCCGCACGCTGGGCGCTGCGGTCTTTGCCCGGCGGGCTGGCGAAGCGACCAGGGGCGACCATGGCTAAACCACCGCCCCGGCGTCGTGGTGCAGCCGCTCCCGCCGGGACGTATTTTATGTGTCATTTCCCCTTTAACTCCGTATCGGCACGGCCTATATTCAGGGTGTTCCTTCGGGAACTATGGACATAAACGCGCTCGTAATAAGCGGATCGGACCCGGGGGCGGTACCCGGCGACTCCACCAAACATCCTTCATTTGGGGATCATGGGGTCGAAACAGGATCGACGAACGTCTAAAGGGGTTAGCTTTGTCTCGGCTGTCTGCCACCGTTATCGGCGAAACTTGTACAATTGCAAATGACAATCGTGCTCCGGCAATGGCAGTAGCAGCGTAAGCTGTTAATGTCGCCGAAACTAAGTCCTTGCGCCTAGCCGCGTAAGGCGGGGTTCGCAGGTACCTGGCAACAGAAACCTGCACTTCCTCCTCGCCTACTCCAGACTTCGATCTTGGCCTCGGCCCTGACGCGCAATATCTGTTTCTCACAATGCAGGCATCTCGGTACCACAGGCGCCCCCTGACGCCACATCCGGGGCCACGCCGAAGGTCGATACACCAGCGCAGATGCGGGAGGCACCAGAGGCGATCAAACTCGACTGCGGGCAGCGCCAACCGGAGCGAATGCCCATTGAATTGTTGTTAACACTTGTGCTTCAGTCTCATGTCTGACGACGGTCCAGTCCCGCGTCAGGCGTTGTTTTGACCAATGCTGCAACCCTGAATAAGGCTGCCTGCGCAACCCCGATGCTTCAACCGGTGTCAGTTTCTGACCCTTAGGGAATAAATGAAAAACAGTGAACGGCTCTTTCGATGGTTTTACGATGTCTGGGTCGGTCTGGACCTCGACCAGATTGAGCCGATGTTTCATCCTGAGCTTGAGGTAAACGGCCCTCTGCATGGCGCAATCGCAATTGCCGCGGACTACCGCGAAATTGTCGGCACGCTGCACAATCTCATGGAGGATCTTGACCTGACCCTGACCCATGCGCTGGATGACGGCGACTATTGCGCGATCCGGGTCCACGTGCGGTGCTATGGCCGCAGTTCGGATGACAAACTGGACTACTACGGCCAGCTGATTGTGCGGATGCAGGATGGTCAGATCCGGGAATTCCTGTCCAACTTCGACTATATGACCATGTTCGAGCAGCTCGGCCAGCTGCCACAGGACTGTCTGCCGATCTGCATGACCGGTGAGCGGCTGACCTGGATGGATGACACCTGACCAGGCAGCCGCAGGCGGCACTGTGAAGTTTCTGTAACCTCTCCGGTTTTCGGCCTCTCCACGGTCCGCGGCCACTGGCACTGGTCGCGCAGAATGCTACAAGGTCAGCGTCCAGCCAATGGTGCGCCTATGACCGACATGTCCGCAGACCCCGAGATCAGCCCAGCCCCCCCCCAGATCGCGATGGCGAATCTGATCCGGGTGTTTGGCCGCATTGGGCTGCTGTCCTTTGGCGGGCCTGCGGCGCAGATTGCATTGATGCACAAGGAGCTGGTCGAGGATCGCCCCTGGCTGAGCGAGGCCGGATTTCTGCGTGCGCTGTCTTTCTGCATGATGTTGCCGGGACCGGAAGCGATGCAGCTGGCCACCTACGCCGGCTGGCGGCTGCGTGGCGGCATCGGCGGGCTGATTGCAGGGCTGTTGTTTGTCCTGCCGGGCGCGCTGGTGATCGCCGCCCTGGTCTTTCTATACGTGAACTTTGGCACCCAACCTGTTGTTCAGGCGGCTTTCCTCGGCATCAAGGCAGCGGTGGTCGCGATTGTCCTTCAGGCGCTGCAACGGCTGGGAAAGAAGGCGCTGCATGGTGTCACCGATTATGGGCTGGCGGCTTTTGGCTTTGTTGCGCTGTTCCTGTTCGGGCTGCCGTTTCCGCTGGTGGTGCTGGCGGCTGCGCTGATCGGCGCGCTGGGGGCCCGGCACGCGCCCCCCTCTCCCGCCGGGCCGATCGGTCACGGGCCCGAGGCCGCAGCACCGTTCTGGTCGACACTGCTGATCTGGGGCGGGCTCTGGCTGCTGCCGCTGGCTGCTTTGAGCCTGTTCGGCCCGCAGCTGCTGGCGGATATCGGCTGGTTCTTTGCCAAGTTGGCGGTTGTCACCTTTGGCGGAGCCTATGCGGTTCTGGCCTATATGTCGCAGACGGTGGTCGGGCAGTACCAGTGGATCGATACCGGCCAGATGATTGATGCGCTGGGGCTGGCGGAAACCACACCGGGGCCGCTGATTCTGGTGACGCAATTTGTGGCGATGCTGGCCGGTGCGCTGGCCTCCGGGGCATGGATGGCGATTGCGGCCGGGCTGGTCGCGCTTTGGGCGACCTTTCTGCCCTGTTTTCTGTGGATCTTTCTCGCGGCTCCACATGTGGAGCGGATTGCCAGCCATCCCCGGCTGGGCGCTGCGCTGCGCGCAATCACCGCGGCCGTGGTCGGCGTCATCCTGAACCTGTCGGTCTGGTTTCTGCTGCATGTGCTGTTTCGCGAAATTGCGGTTCTGGAACTGCCCGCGCTCACCCTGATGATGCCAGTCATGGCCAGCCTGAATGTCAGCGCTGCGCTTTTGGTGCTGGCCGCACCGGTGGTGGCGCTGGCCTGCGGTGGACGACTGGCGCTGATACTGCCGGTGATGGGCGGACTTGGCATCCTTCTGGCGCAGGTCATCTGAGCAACGCAATCCCAGCGCAAATGTCGGGCATTCCCCTGCTAGTGTCAGAAATTATTTACGAATCCCTAACGAGCGGGCCTTTAGTTTCCGGTAGAAATCCGTATTCTGAAACCAATAGAGACTTAAGGGTATCGGAATGTCCCGCGAAATTGACTATGGAAATCTGATGCATTCGGCCATGCGTGGTCTGATCCGATCTGTACTGGATGGGGTGGCTGAACACGGGCTGCCCGGAAATCATCATTTTTTCATCACCTTCGACACCTCGCACCCTGATGCGGAGCTGGCAGATTGGCTGTCGGATCGCTACCCTGGCGAGATGACCGTGGTCATGCAGCACTGGTTCGACAATCTAGAGGTCGGCGAGGACGGCTTTGCCATCACGCTGAATTTCGGCGATGCGCCGGAGCCTCTCTATATCCCCTATGACGCCATCAAGACCTTTGTCGATCCCTCGGTTGAGTTCGGCCTGAGGTTTGAGACGCCAGAGGATGACGACGACGCCGAAGAGATGATTGCCGAACTGGACGACGGCATCGAGATCGAGGTCGACGAAGACCCGGACGCGAAGAAGGCCGCCGACGTAGTATCGTTGGACAGTTTCCGCAAGTAACACGCGGTTCCACGCGCCCATTCATTCACATCTGACCGCTAAGGTTCGTGAACCGGTGCTTGCATCGGTGCGCTCCTGTGGAGCCACTGAATGGGCCTCGATAGACGGTGTCTCGTGCGGTGCAGCCCTGACACGCCCCGTAGCCGCGCCTGTTTGACGCCGCCCGTGACGCCTTAGCTTTGCGCCGCAAGAGACTGTTAATAAAATATTTCGCCGGATTCGTCGCGGCGGTCAGTGACGTTCGAGGAAAGTTTTCAGCTCTTTGCGCGGCAACCCGTTGCGATGAGAGGAATAGACCAGATCCAGCCCGCCCTCTGCCAATGTCCGGTCATATTGCTGCATCTCGTAGTCGCCATTGGGGCCGATGAACATCGAGAAAACCGTCAGCGTATCGCCCACGATGCGGCCCCAGACATAGGGTTCGCCCTTCATCGGATCGAGCTGCACGGTATGGCCAAACACATTGCGCTTCATCGCGGCGGCAAAGATATCGTCCCGCTCGGTCGGCTGGAACTCGACACTATAGGACTTGGTCTTGCGTCGCCCATCCTTCTTCAGCGAGGTGGTTGTCCATTGCACGTAGAAGCCTTCATCGCTTTTGGCGATCGGGCCGATCTGCACGGTGGCATCACGGTGTTCCTCGCTGCCGTCAGCGTTGGGCACCACCAGAGAGCCCTGATAGCGGCCAAAGAATGGCCGCACATCAGCGGCCAGCGCCTGCCCGGCAAAGATCACGATCAGCGCAAGTGTCAGAAACCCGGCCTGAAGACGCATCTGCAGCCGTGATACACACCGCGTCGCCGCCTCGGGCGTGCAGTGGCGCCTGCCCTGTGAGATGGCCTGAGATGGCTGCAATGGTCGGTGTCTAAGCACAGGCGGATCCTTCGGTTTGGGCTGACGTCGGATTGTCTGAGCCTAATCTAGCGGTCTTCTGCCCCGGTGCAATGGCTCATCCCGCATTGGCCTCTATACCTCGGGTGCGGAATGGCTATGCTGCGCGAAACTGCGCAATTGCCTCGTGGTCCGGCACGGGGTAGACGGCATACCAACGCATACATTTAGTCATCATCAGACGGAGAGAGACTTATGTCCGATACCCGCACCGAAACCGACAGCTTCGGTCCGCTTGAGGTCCCTGCAGACAAGTACTGGGGCGCTCAGACCCAGCGCTCGATCATGAACTTCCCCATTGGCTGGGAAAAACAACCCGTCGCCATCGTGCGCGCGCTGGGGGTGATCAAACAGGCCTGCGCCATGGCCAACAAGGCATCGGGCGCGCTGGATGCGACGCTGGCGGATGCCATCATCCAGGCTGCGGGCGAAGTGATCGAGGGCAAGTTCGATGACAACTTCCCGCTGGTGGTCTGGCAGACCGGGTCCGGCACCCAGTCCAACATGAACTCCAACGAGGTGATCGCCAACCGCGCCATCGAGATCCTCGGCGGCACCATCGGCTCCAAGGATCCGGTGCATCCGAATGATCACTGCAACATGGGCCAGTCCTCAAACGACACCTTCCCCACCGCGATGCATATCGCCACCGCGATGATGGTGCGCGACGTGCTGGTGCCGGGGCTGACGAAACTGGCCGAAGGGCTGGAAGCCAAATCCGAGGCCTTCAAGGATATCATCAAGATTGGCCGCACCCATACGCAGGATGCCACCCCGCTGACGCTGGGCCAGGAATTCGGCGGCTACGCCCATCAGATCCGTCAGGGTCTGGCCCGGGTCGAGGCGGCGATGCCCGGCATCTACGAGCTGGCACAGGGCGGCACCGCCGTTGGCACCGGACTGAACACGCAAAAAGGCTGGGGCGAGACGGTCGCTGCCAACATGGCCGAGATCACCGGCCTGCCGTTTGTCACCGCGCCGAACAAGTTCGAGGCACTGGCCGCCCATGACGCCATGGTGTTCCTGTCCGGCGCGCTCGCGACCATTGCAGGCAGCTGTTACAAGATCGCCAATGACATCCGCTTCCTCGGCTCTGGCCCGCGCTCTGGTCTGGGCGAGCTGATCCTGCCGGAGAATGAGCCGGGATCGTCGATCATGCCGGGTAAGGTGAACCCGACCCAAGCAGAGGCGCTGACCCAAGTTGCCGCCCACGTGATGGGCAATGATGCCGCGATCAAATTCGCAGGCTCGCAGGGCCATTTCGAGCTGAACGTCTACAACCCGATGATGTCCTATAACCTCCTGCAGTCGATCCAGCTCCTGGGCGATGCGGCGGACAGCTTCACCGAGCGGATGCTGAACGGCATCGAGGCCAATGAGCCGCGCATCGACAAGCTGATGAAGGAATCGCTGATGCTGGTCACCGCGCTGGCGCCGACGATTGGCTATGACAATGCTACCAAGGTTGCCAAGACCGCGCATAAGAACGGCACCACGCTGAAGGAAGAGGCCATTGCGCTTGGCTTCGTGGATGAGGCGACATTTGACGCCGTGGTGCGGCCTGAGCAGATGATCGGTCCCAAGGGCTGATGGTGAAACCGGTCAATCTGAACCGGTATCGCAAAGACAAGGCGCGGGCCGAGAAAAAGGCCCGCGCTGATCGAAACGCCGTGACCTATGGCCGGACCAAAGCCGAGAAGGATCTCGACAAGGCGCGCAATGCGCAGGAGATCGACCGGCTGGACAAGCACCGGCGCGACGATGACTAACCGGCCCAGAAAACACTCTCTGACCCTGCGGGGCCACCGCACCTCGGTCTCGCTGGAAGATGAATTCTGGCAGGCCTTCCGCGAGATTGCAGCCGAAGACGGGCGCGCCATCAATGATCTGGCCGCCGAGATCGACGAAACGCGCGGCGTGGATTGCGGTCTGGCCTCGGCCATCCGCCTGCATGTCTTGCGACGCTTAAGGTCACGTTAATCAGGGCTTGGGATCGTATCGCCATACCGATGCCCGCCCCGCCTATCACCGACAGCCGCCAGAAGCGCGACATCGACCGGCTGCTGGGTTGGGAGCGTTTTCGGCGCGAGCTGAAACGCAGGGGCGATCACGCGGTTGAAAACGTAAGTCAGGTGATCCTCTTTTGCCATCAGGACGCAATGCGCATCATTCAGTGACGCAAATGTCCTAGGCAAAATTTGCCAATAAAATTCGAATTTTCTTGGCTAGCGCGGTGTCAGCTGCAGCCAGATCCCGTTCTTTGACCGAACCGTCAGATGGGCCACCGGGATCGGCTCTTTGCCTGATACCGGCGCCACGCGAAACCTTCGCAGGATCATCGACAGGATCAGCGGCCCCTCGACCATGGCAAACCCCGCGCCGGTACAGACGCGTGGTCCGGCCGAAAAGGGGATATAAGCCTCGCGCTGACAGGTCTTGCCATTCTCGGTCTGCCACCGCCCCGGATCAAACCCGTCCGGGTTCTCCCAGAGCCGCGTATGGCGGTGCAGGTGCCAGGGGCTGAGCACGACCTGAGCGCCCTTTGGCAGGGTGCGGCCACGAAATTGCTGCGGACAGGTCGTCTCGCGCACCATCATCGGCACCGGCGGGTAAAGCCGCAGCGCCTCGCGGAATACATCACGGCTGACCCTGAGCTTGCCCACTTCCGCGAAACTGTCGAGTGACAGATCCTGAGCCTCCGCCGCGATCCTGTCCTGCCAGTCGGGCGCAAGGGCCACCAGATAGAGTGCCCAGGCCAGGGCCGAGGCACTGGTTTCATGCCCGGCCAGAAAGAAAATCGCGACCTGATCGACCATCTCCTGGGTTGAGAACAGATCTCCGGTTTCGGGGTCCGCCGTGGTCATGATCTTGGTGGCCAGATCATCCGGGGCGCCGCCTGCCGCGATGGTCGCCATCCGCTGTTGGGTGAGATCGGTGATCAGAGCCCGGATCCGCGCGGCGTTGCGGCGTGTGGCAAGGCGGTGAAACCGCGGCATCCAGCGCGGCAGCGGCACCAAGGCGGCAATATTGAGGATCGGCTGCGCCTGCTGATAGGCCCGAAAGCGATGAAAGACCTCCTGCGCCATATGATGCTCTATCGGGATCGAAAACAGCGTGCGAAAGATCACATCGGCCGCCGCATGAGAGGTCACGGATTCGATTTCGACCGGGTGGCCGGGGGTTTCGCGCTGTTGATCGGCGAGCCGCGCCACTGCGGCCTCGGCGGCGTCATGGATGGCCGGATAGATCTGGCGCAGGCGGCCACCTTCAAAGGCCGGGTCAATGATCCGGCGCTGGCGCTTCCAGACCTCGCCATTGGTCAGAAACACCGAATTCCCGAGCAGCGGGCGCAGCCCCTCGCTGATGCGGCTGGATTTCGGGAAGCTCTCCGGGCGCTGTTTCAGCACCGTATCAACCAGATCCGGCTGATTGACCAGATAAGAGCGAAAGAAGGGTGTGCGAAACTCTGCCATCCAGGCGCGGTAGAGTTTGGCGGGCTGTGCCGATAGAAGATCGGCGCGAAACAGCCGCAGATAGCGCCAGAGCGAGACCTTGTCGGCGCGCGCGGGCGGCTTGGGCGGGGTTACCGTTGATCCTGCGGAACCGGGCGCAGAGCCGGGTTTGGCTGTGGTTGGATCTGACGTTTTGCCTTTGCCCGCCATCAGTCCCCCAACGAGGTATATTTGGACGCGGTGACATCAATCCGGGACCGCGAGGGGTTACGGTTGCGATAGCGGCTTTCGAGCGTCCTTGGCCCTGCCGTGATCTGAAAATAATCGTAATCCCCCGGCTGGTCGAAGGCGCAGAGATATTGAAAATGCAGCCGGAAAAACCGCCACCGCAGCGCGGCCCATCGTTCCGGGCTGAGGGTCTGGGTAAAGGCCGCCGAGATCACCAGCGGCCAGCGTTTTGTCGCGGGAGCAACGCCGCTCACGGCAACCGGATCACAAAGCGCAAAGGCACAGCCATCTCCCGGCGCCGTGACATCCACCCAGCACAGATCCCCGCGCCCGGACAGGTCGTGCAGATCACGGCGCAGCCGATGTGCCTCGGGCAGGAAGGAGACCATCGGGACCACCTGGCCGAGGCTCAGAAAGCCGAGGGTGGCATGACGTCCGGCCAGCCCGCTGCGCTGCACATCGGCCAGTACGCTGACCCCGATATAGGCGCCGGAGGAATGACCGACGACCAGCACCTCGTCATAGCTGGGGTCACTCAGGGCGACGGCAACCTCCCCGGCGAATTGCGCAATACGCTGTCCCAGTTCGGGCGCATAGGCGCCGCGCAGCGCGGCGGAATGGGCGTAATCATGCATCAGGTAATAGGCAAACAGCCGACCGTCCTGACGCCTGAACCAGCGCATCAGCGCCGCCGCCGCAATCAGCCCCAACGCCCAGAACACCACCGCTGCCGCCGCCGCAGCCCAGCCCACGGAGAGACCAAGCCAGGCAACAGCGCCCTGCCCGAGCCGGGCGATGGTCACGGCAAGCAGACAGGCAAGCACCAGCTGAAGCAGCAGCATACCCACAGGATAAAGCGCCGCGATCACCGGGCCTTTGCGCAGCCACATGAGCCGACGCAGGGTGCCGGTGGAGATATAGATCCAGGCGGTGCGCAGCATCTGCCAATAGGTCTGCGCAATCGACGGCGCCATGCTGCCCTGAACAATGTCCGACCAGATCAGCACATCAACATCGGTGTGGACCTTGCAGCCCTCGATCTGTGCGGTGACCTGCCAGCCGAACCCGGGTGTTGCGGCAGCTGCCTGCGGTCTCTCGGATCGGGGCGAGAGCGACAACTGGTAGCCGGAAATCTCCGCCTGCCGGGCGCCCTCCGTCCGGTAGAGCTCGCGGTAGCGGCGCGGTGGCATCGGATCATAGCCCGGGATGTAGAACAGCTTGCGGCGGCGCACGGGCGGATCCTGCCCGTCGCACGGGGAGGCGCCACTCGTTTGCGCACCGGGCTTGCCAACGGCGGATGTCTTGGTTGTTTGCTCTTGCACGGACTGCGCGACCCGATTTGCCTGTTTGTCGTCGCGCCAGCTTAGCGGTGCCTTGCAAAAAGAGTAAGCCCCGCCGGACCTCTGTCAGACGGGGCGATCTCGGGCGGGGATATCGTGGCAACGGCGCAAAGGGACCGCCAGCCCGGACGGCAGGTCAGCCGAGGGTGGCCAGCGCCGGGAAGGTCTCAAGCAGCCAGAAAGAGAACTCAGAGAACAGGCCGGTGACCAGCATGAACCCGACAACAATCAGCAGCAGGCCCATGAACTTCTCGATCACCCCCATGTAGGGTTTGATCCGGTTCATCAGGACCATCGACCGGGTCAGGAAGATCGCCGCCAGCAGGAACGGCACGCCAAGACCAAGCGCGTAGATCCCGAGCAGCAGCGTACCGCGCGCCACCGATGCCTCGGTCGCCGCCAGCGAAAGAATGGCTCCGAGCTGCGGGCCGATACAGGGCGTCCAGCCAAAGGCAAAGGCGAGCCCGAGAATATAGGCCCCCACGGCCGAGCCGCCGGATTGATCGGTTTCCATCCGCGCCTCGCGGTCAAGGATCGGAATGCGGAAAACCGACAGGAAATGCAGGCCGAAAATGATTACGACAACGCCTGAGATCTGCGCAAAGAGTTCCTGATTCTGCAGCACAAAGGCACCAAAAGCCGAGGCCGTGAACCCAAGCAGCAGAAACACCGTCGACAGCCCCATGACAAAGAACAGCGCCGCGACGATGGCCTTGCGCCGGGCTTGGGTCGTGCCCTGAATCTCGCCAATGGAAACGCCGCTCATATAGGCCAGATAGGGCGGCACGATGGGCAGCACACAGGGCGACAGAAAGCTGATCAATCCAGCCGTCAGCGCCACCAGCATGGCAGGGATCAGCCCTGCGTCGATGATTTCAATACCAAACATGCCCAATCCTTAGACCAGCCTCTTGCAAAGGTCACGGGGGGCGCCGGTCACAACCTTGTGGACAGGATGAAACAACCGGATTATCTGCAAGGTATGACCGACACCAAAGAGACTCTGGACGCAATCGGGCTGCTGTGCCCCCTGCCCGTACTGAAGGCGCGCAAACGCCTGAAACCATTGGCCTCTGGCATGGTTCTGGAGGTTCATGCCGACGATCCGGCAGCGGTGGTGGATATCCCGCATTTCTGTCATGAGGCGGGCCATGAGCTGCTGGAAATCCGCGACAATCCGAAGCATCAAACCTATCTGATCCGCAAAGGCGGCTGAGCCTATCAGCCCGTGCAACCCTCTGTTCAGGGTACGGACATGGACAGGCTGCGCGCCTGGGCGGGCTGGTGATCTCCAGCGCCTAGGGGAGCGGGTTTTCCGCCCCCTCTGGCAGGGCCTCGGTGTCTTGGCTGAAGATATTGATCCAGACCGCATCGACGCGCTGCCAGATTGAACTGACATACATTGCGGCGGCCTCTGCATCCCCGCCGGTCTGGTCCGGGCGGGCATAGGTGGCACGATAGGCGAGCAACGCGCAATCGGGTGCCAACGACAGGACGCGCGCCTGCTCAAGTTTGAACCATGCCACTGTGGGTCCGTTGGCCAGCTGTTCGCAATGATCGTCGCGCCCGGCAAAGCCGCTGGGGTAGACGCCCAGAAACTGCGGATGCAGCGCGGCGCGGTCCGCGGCAACATCACCCCGCTGCAACGCTGTCCAGACGGCGGTTTCCGCCGCCAGCAGCTGCTCCAATAGCGGATCCATCACGGGGGGCTCGCTCTGCATGGAGGTGCTCCTGATGTCTTGAGACCTGACATGAAAAAGGCGGGCTAAACGCCCGCCTTTCTTTGGTTTTGCTGATCAGCTACCAACCGACCACCAACCGCGCCGCTTGGGCTTGGGCGGGCTAACCGGCTCCGCCTCTGCGCCTGCCAGGGCAGGTTCGGCCTGGTCCTCAGGCGCCGCTTCGCTAGGCGCTTCGGCAGCGGTCTCCGTCGGCGCCTCGACGTGATCTGCCGCCACATCCTGCGCCGTCGCCTCATCGGTCTCGATCGGGTCGGCCGTTGCCGGTTCGGCTGGAACCTCCTGCGCGGCGGTCGGCTCAACCTCCGCAGCGTCTGGCTGTTCGGGTGTGGAGACGGTGTTTGCCGCTTGGGTTTCTTCCACCGGAGCCGCCCCGTTGAGAGCTGCTGCTGGTGTGGGTGCCACCTCCTCCTCGGTCGGGGCCTCCACAGACGCCTCCTCTGCCGTCACCTGCTCATCCGAAGGCTCCGGGGCGGGATCCGCCTCCTCTGCCCCGGCTTCGGCCGGTGTCTCACCATCGGCTGCCACGGTCTCATCGGTCTTCTTCTTGCGGCTGCGCGAACGGGTGCGGGTGCGGGTGCGTTTCTTCACCTCGCCCTCACCCTCCTCGGGTGCGGCGTCCTTGCCTTCGGCGGCATCAGCTTTGTCGTCGCCGTCGTCTGCGTCGCCATCTGCCGAGTCTGCGGCCTTCTGGTCATCAGATTTCGCATCCGCCTGAGCGTCGCCGTTGGTCTCATCGCCCTCACCGCCGGAGGACTTCCGCCGCCGCCGACGACGACGCTTGCGCTTGGGTTTGTTGTCCCCATCGCCCTCGTCGCCAGAGGCTTGGGTCTCTGCGACATCCGCGTCATTGGTATCGGTCTCGACCTCATCATCGGCCTCCTCGGCCGCCTCGTCGGCGTCGACCTGATCCATGATCGAGGTATCAACGGATACCACCGGCGTCGTGACAACAGGAACCACACGCGAGGCGGTCTTGAACTTCTCGAGCGAGAAATCCGGGCTGACCAGATGCGGGTCACCCTCGATCCGCACGGACAGGCCATAACGGGTTTCGATCTGGGCGATATGCTCGCGTTTCTGGTTCATCAGATAGTTGGCAATGCTGACCGGGCAGCGCACCAGCACCTCGCGGGAACGACGGCGGGTGCCCTCTTCCTCGATCTGGCGCAGGATCGACAGCGCCAGCGAGTCATCCGACCGGATCAGACCGGTGCCGTGACAATGCGGGCACGGCGCGGTGGTCGCCTCGATCATGCCGGGACGCAGACGCTGACGCGACATTTCCATCAGGCCAAAGCCGGAGATCCGGCCCACCTGAATACGGGCGCGGTCGGTCTTCAGCTTGTCCTTCATGCGCTTTTCGACGGCGGCGTTGTTCTTGCGCTCGTCCATGTCGATGAAGTCGATGACGATCAGACCGGCAAGGTCACGCAGACGCAGCTGGCGCGCCACCTCTTCGGCGGCCTCCAGGTTGGTCTTGAGCGCGGTTTCCTCGATCGAGCCTTCCTTGGTGGCGCGACCGGAGTTCACGTCGATTGCCACCAGCGCCTCGGTCACGCCGATCACGATGTAACCGCCGGATTTCAGCTGAACGGTCGGATTGAACATCGCACCGAGGTAGCTTTCGACCTGGAACCGGGCAAAGAGCGGCAGCTGATCCTGATAGTTTTTCACGTTCTTGGCGTGGGACGGCATGATCATTTTCATGAAGTCCTTGGCGATGCGGTAGCCGCGTTCGCCCTCAACCAGAACCTCGTCGATCTCGCGGCTGTAGAGGTCGCGGATCGAGCGTTTGATCAGATCGCCCTCTTCGTAGATCTTGGCCGGTGCGATGGATTTCAGCGTCAGTTCGCGGATCTGCTCCCACAGGCGCTGGAGGTATTCATAGTCACGCTTGATCTCGGATTTCGTGCGTTTGGCACCGGCGGTGCGCACGATCAGCCCCGCGCCGCTCGGCACGTCCAGTTCAACCGCGATATCTTTCAGCTTTTTGCGGTCGGCGGCATTGGTGATCTTGCGCGAGATACCACCACCGCGCGCGGTGTTGGGCATCAGCACGCAGTAGCGGCCAGCCAGCGACAGATAGGTGGTGAGTGCTGCGCCTTTGTTGCCGCGCTCTTCTTTCACGACCTGAACCAGCAGGACCTGACGGACCTTGATAACTTCCTGGATCTTGTAGCGACGCGGGCGCGGTTTGCGCACCGGACGAATGTCTTCGCTGTCGTCTTCCTCGGCAACGGATTCGATATTCTCATCCTTGGCCGTCGCATCGGCAGCGGTCTCGGCATCGTCGCCGTCGTCATCGGCAGCCGCATCAGAAGCGTCTTCTGCCTCTGCCGCGAGATCGTCTGCGGAGCTGTCGTCCTGTGCTTCCGGCTCTGGGGAAGCTTCCTTCACCGCTTCTTCGACAACCACCTCTGCGGCGGCGGTCTCATTGCCGTCTGTGGCCTCGGGCACATCCGCCAGCTTGGTGTCAGCTGCGGCCATGTCATCGGTCAGGTCGATGGTTTCCATACCCGCGATGTCGGCGCCGCCTTCGCTGGCCTCCGGGCTGACATCCTTCGTCTCGACGACATCGGCGGATTTCACCTCGGCAGCCCGAGTGCGACCACGACGCGACCGCGACTGGCGCTTGGCAGGCCTTGCCTCTTCCTCGTCATCACGGGCGCGCTGTGCCTCGGCATAGGCGCGCTCTTCCTCCATCAGGGCCTCACGGTCGGCGACGGGGATCTGGTAATAGTCGGGATGAATTTCCGAAAAAGCGAGGAAGCCATGGCGGTTGCCGCCATAGTCCACAAAAGCTGCCTGCAGCGAAGGTTCGACGCGGGTTACTTTTGCGAGGTAGATATTGCCAGCGAGCTGACGTTTGTTTTCGGATTCAAAGTCAAATTCCTCAACCTTGTTTCCATCGACCACCACAACGCGGGTCTCTTCCGCGTGGGTGGCATCAATAAGCATCTTCTTTGCCATGAGTCCTTGGTGCACCTGCCGCGCACGCGCGCATCTGGCCCGTTTCCGGGCGGACGTGAACGATTGGGGTGGTGTCTTGTCTGGGCGATGTCTTGAGGCGCGCGATTGGCCCATGCAGTACAGCGGTTAGCCCCGGAACATCTGTCCGGCCCTCCTGCCTGTCTGCTGTTCTCTCTCGCGCGCGTCATCGCGTTTCTTCTCCGACAGGTGGGAATATCCGCGCCCTGCCCTGATTATATCCCTGCTGGGAAACCCCAGTCAGGTGCTAAACTGCCCCGAAATACTGCGGGGCCAATCGGTCTGACTTTGCTTTCTCGGATCTTGCCGGACAAAAACAAAGGCAGCGAATCTCATCAAGAGGGGCAGGATCACTCTAGTCCCGTCCCCATTTAGGCAGCATAAGACCTGTGGATAGGTAATGACAATGGTCATTCGTCACACCTGCAATCTAAATGCTATCCCCTTGGTTCCTAGACTGAAAATCATGAATATTCCGTTACCGGAACGACAAGGACCGCCCCCGGAGGGAGGCGGTCCAATCTTGGTTAACGCGCGGTTTGGCGGTCAGGACAGATAGTCGGAACGTTGCAGCCCGTATTTGGCCATCTTTTCGTTGAGCGTCCGACGTGGCAGGCACAGCTCATCCATGACGCTGGCGATGGACCCTTTGTGGCGCCGCATGGTGTTGTCGATCAGCATCCGTTCGAAGGCTTCGACATATTCCTTCAGCGGCTTGCCTTCGGTGGTCATCACCGGTTGCATGTCCTCGTGGTCCGACATCAACAGCGATGCAATGGTCCCCGAGCCACGGCGCGACTGAAGCACCGCGCGTTCGGCGATATTGATCAGCTGGCGCACATTGCCCGGCCAGGGCGCCTGCAACAGCTGCGCGGCCTCCTGGGCGCTCACCTGAGGTGCGTCACAGCCGTATTCTTCGGAAAACTGTTCGGACAGGCGGGTGAACAGCGTCAGGATATCCTCGCCGCGCTGGCGCAGTGGCGGCACGGTGATCCGAAGCGCGGCAAGCCGGTAGAACAGATCCGGGCGCAGCGCGTCTTCGCAGGTCTTGCCAGCTTCCTGCAGGTTGGAGATCGCCACGATGCGTGTCTCCCCCGGAATGCCCTGCTCATTGATGACGCTAAGCAGCTTGGCCTGGAGCGTTTCGCTCAGGGCTTCGACATCTTCCAGCACCAGGGTGCCGCCACGGGCCTCCTCAATGGCGGGGAGCGAGCTGTCTTCGGGCTGCATCGGACCGAACAGGCGTTTGGACAGCGCCTCCTCTTCCAGCGCGGCGCAGGAGACCAGCACGAATTTCTTGCCCGCCCGGCTGCCGACCGCGTGCAGCGCGTGGGCCACCAGCGTCTTGCCGGTGCCGGTTTCGCCGTCGATCAGCACATGGCCATCCGCCTGCCCCAGATCCAGGATATCCTCGCGCAGGCGCTCCATCACCGGGCTGGAGCCGATGAGTTTCTTCATGATGGTGCTGCCGTCGGAGAGCTCGCGCCGCAGCACCCGGTTGTCGAGCGTCAGGCGCCGGGCCCCGGTGGCGCGCTTGGCCAGTTCCGACATGCGATCCGGGTTAAAGGGTTTTTCGAGAAAGTCGAATGCGCCAACCCGCATCGCCTCAACCGCCATTGGCACATCACCGTGACCGGTGATCATGATGACCGGCAAGGCAGAGTCGCTGCCCATCAGTTTCTTCAGGAACTGCATCCCGTCCATGCCCGGCATCTTGATATCCGAGATGACAATCCCGGGATAATCCGGCCCCAGCACCTTTAGCGCGTCCTCGGCGCTGGCAAAGGTCTCGGTGTCATAGCCAGACAGCGCCAGCCATTGGCTGATCGACTGTCGCATATCCTGTTCATCATCGACGATCGCGATTTTCATGGCCTGTGCCATTCGCGTGCCCTCCATCCAGTGATACCGCGCTATTCCGCGGCCTCGATACCGTCCACAAGGATCGGCAGTTGCATTTCAAATACGGCGCCACCGCTCTGCCCGTTGCGGGCGGTCAGCCGACCGCCTAGGTCGTTCACGATACCCGAGGAGATGGCAAGCCCCAACCCAACCCCGTCCCCCGGCTGCTTGGTGGTGTAGAAGGGTTCAAACAGGCTGCCGAAGTCCTTGATCCCCATCCCGTTGTCGCGCACCGACAGAGTGGCTGTCTCGCCCGCCGCCAGCAGGATTTCGACCTCCGGGTCTTCGACTGACTTTGTAGCATCTAGTGCGTTTCGCAACAGGTTCACCATCACCTGCTCAATCCGCATCCGATCGCCCATCACATAGACAGGTTCCTCGGGCAGGATACGGGCGATCTTGACGTGCCGCTGACGCAGCTGCGGCTCCATCATCGACAGCGAGGAGGCAAGCGCATCGCCCATATTTACGGGGCTGAACGTATCACCGCCCTTGCGCGCGTAGGACTTCAGCTGGCGGGTGATCGCGCCCATCCGTTCAATCAGATCGTCGATCCTGCCAAAGGAGGCCAGCGCCTCCTCGGGGCGGTTGCGATTGAGCAGCAGCCGCGCCCCCGCCAGATAGGTTTTCATCGCCGCCAGCGGCTGGTTCAGCTCGTGGCTGACGGCCGCCGACATCTCACCCAGAGCGGCCAGTTTCGAGCTCTGCGCGAGGCTCTGTTCGGCGACTGCAAGGGTCTCCTGCATGCGTTCGCGTTCGGCAATTTCCCGCTGTAGCCGTGCGTTCAATACGCGAAGCTCTGCCGACTCGCGCTGGAACAGCGCCATGCGCAGCGCGGTGCGACGGCTCAGCGCATAGAAAGCCAGCGCCAGCAGAATGGCGAATCCCATGATCTCAAGCGCCAAAACCGTGTTCACCCGCTCGCGGATCGACGCGTAGGTGGTGAAAGAGGTCAGCCGCCAGCCCTGAAACGGGATCCGGGATTCCAGCCGCATCACCGCTTCGCCCTGGAGATAGGCATCGGCGGGCAGCGCGGTCCAATCCGTTGTGGCCCGGATCGCGCGCTGAATGGCCCCCTCAGGGGTCTGCAATTGCAGCGCATCCGCCTCCGACAGGCCGCGCCAGCGCGACTCCGTTGCCAGAATGATGGTGCCGGTGCTGTCGGACACCATCACCGCGTCCGAAATCCCTGCCCAGGCGCGCTCGAACTTCTGCAGATCGACCTCCACCACGATCACCCCGAGGATGCCGGAGGTGTCGACGATGCGGCGCGAATAGGTGAAACGATAGCTGCCGACCTCGCTGCGGATCGCCGAGAACACGGTGGTTTTGGAGCGCAGCGCGTCGACGAAATAACCCGCATTGCGGTGAGTTTGGCCCAACCGGTTGCGATCGGTGGCGGCCACGGTGCGCCCGTCCTGCGCCATCAGCATGATGGAGGCGGCGCCGATTTCCTCGACAAAGGAGATCAGCCGCTGGGTCGAGAGCGAAAAATCATTCGATTGCAGCGCCGAGATCAGTGCCTGATCTCGCGCCAGAAGCTGCGGCACGATGGCGTGGCGCCCCAGCTCGCTCACCAGGTTGCCAGAGTAGAGCGCAAGACGCAGCTCAGCCCGGTTGCGGGTGCTTTCGGTGAAGCGATCGGTCAGCGCCCGATTGGTGACCCAGACGGTCACCGCAGCGACGGCCATAAGCAAGAGCAAAGCAAGACGCACCCGCCACGAGGTCGTGCGGGAGCGCGGTTTTCCAGAGGATAGGGTTGCGTCACGCGCGGCAGTCATAGGCAAAACCTAACGCAAGCCGCCGCGCATTCACAAGTCACGCCGCAGTGACTAGCCCAGCCAATGCGCGGAACACTGCCGC
Organism: Phaeobacter sp. JH204B; assembly: GCF_048055755.1. Taxonomy (NCBI): domain Bacteria; kingdom Pseudomonadati; phylum Pseudomonadota; class Alphaproteobacteria; order Rhodobacterales; family Roseobacteraceae; genus Phaeobacter; species Phaeobacter sp. JH204B. The sequence continues at coordinate 56,154 of NZ_JAYMXF010000009.1, read as the reverse complement.
CCCGTCGGTGCCCCCATGGCCTGCATCCGCAGCCCGCTCCGGGTGAGGCATCATGCCCAGAACCCGACGGTTTTCCGACAGGATACCGGCAATATCGGCCACCGAGCCATTGGGGTTGTCTACATAGCGGAAGGCGACGCGGTCCTGATCCTGAAGGGCGGCGATGGTGTCGGCATCGGCATAGTAGTTGCCGTCGTGATGCGCGATCGGCACGCCGATCACATCACCTGCCGCATAGCCTTCGGTAAAGACGCTGTCGGCTGTCGCCACCTGCAGATCGACGGTGCGGCAGATGTATTTCAGACCGGCATTGCGCAACAGCGCGCCCGGCAGCACGCCGGTTTCGGTCAGAATCTGGAAGCCGTTGCACACGCCGATGGCATAGCCACCGCGATTGGCATGATCGACAACCGCTTGGCAGATGGGTGACTGGGCGGCAATGGCGCCGCAGCGCAGATAGTCGCCATAGGAAAACCCGCCCGGTACGCCAACGATATCGACACCCTCGGGCAGCGCGCTGTCCTTGTGCCAGACCATGGAGACGTCACAGCCCGCCTGTTCAAACGCCACCGCCAGATCGCGGTCGCAGTTGGACCCGGGGAAGACAACAACAGCCGCCTTCATCCCTGCATCTCGATGCTGTAGGATTCGATCACGGTGTTGGCCAGCAGCTTTTCGCACATCGCGGTCACATCCGCCTCGGTGGCATCATCCGCCAGATCGAGGTCGATCACCTTGCCCTGACGCACGCCGCCCACCTTGTCAAAGCCCATGGCGCCAAGCGCGTGGCGCACGGCCTCGCCCTGCGGATCCAGAACCCCGTTTTTCAGCATTACATGCACGCGTGCCTTCATCGCATTTTCCCTCAGGTTTCGATGGCAAAGCCCGGATTAGGGGCCTCTAAGTTAGATAGTCAAAATCCCGCCCTTTGGTCAGGGCGGGATCCATGGATCAGATCAGTTTACCAGCGTCGGCTTGCCGCTTGCCGGCGGGTTGTTCGGCATCACGCCCAGACGCCGGGCCACCTCGGTATAGGCGTCGGTCAGATTGCCAAGGTCGCGGCGGAACACATCCTTGTCCAGCTTCTGACCGGTTTTCATGTCCCACAGACGGCAGCTGTCGGGGCTGATTTCATCGGCGACGACCAGACGCTGGAAATCGCCGTCATAGATCCGGCCGATTTCGATCTTGAAATCCACCAGCTTGATCCCGACCGCCAGCATGACACCGGACAGGAAGTCGTTCACCCGTAGCGCGAGGCTGAGGATATCATCCATATCCTGCTGGCTGGCCCAGCCGAAGGCGGCGATATGCTCCTCGGTGACCAGAGGATCCCCCAGCGCGTCGTCCTTGTAGCAGTATTCCACAATCGGGCGCGGCAGCTGGGTGCCCTCGTCAATGCCCAGGCGTTTGGAGATCGACCCGGCCGCATAGTTGCGCACGATCACTTCCAGGGGAATGATCTCGCAGCTGCGCACCAGCTGTTCACGCATATTGAGCCGCTTCAAGAAATGGGTCGGCACGCCGATCTGCCCCAGACCTTGCATGAAGAACTCGCTCAACAGGTTGTTGAGCACGCCCTTGCCTTCGATGACATCCCGCTTTTCCGCGTTGAAAGCGGTGGCGTCGTCCTTGAAGTACTGAACGATGGTGCCCGGTTCGGGACCTTCATAAAGTGTCTTCGCCTTGCCTTCGTAGATCTTCTTGCGACGTGCCATGCGGAGCCTTTCGGGAAAAAAGCGGGAATCTCATGCCCGGGAACTGTCGCCCTCATACGGCAAGGGGGGCCGTGCCGCAAGCTTGGTCCCGGCCCGCCCGCAATCACGAGTGGGGAGACGGGCTTTTCGTCCCTGCGGGCCTGCTGTGCTATGATGGCCGGGCGTGGTCGGGGAGCCACGCGGATTCTGGGATCAATTGCCCCGCCCGCCTCTTGTTGGCGCCGCGCGCCATCCACATATCACAATGATCTACGACACTTATCGCCCTGAGGGAGGATCCATGACCACTTTCGACGACCGCGAACACGCCTTTGAAGCGAAATACGCCCATGACGAGGAAATGCAGTTCAAGGCGCAGGCCCGCTGCAACAAGATGCTCGGGCTGTGGGCCGCTGGGCTGCTGGGCAAAACCGGCGCTGATGCCGAGGCCTATGCGCATGAGGTGATCAAATCCGATTTCGAGGAACCGGGGTTTGAAGATGTGCTGCGCAAGGTCAGTGCTGACCTGGAAGGTCGGGCCACCGCGGATGAGGTACGCCAGAAGCGGGCCGCCCTGCTGCCGGAGGCCAAGGACCAGGTTCTGAACGACAGCGCATGATTTTACGCGCATTTCACGCAGGACCGGCAGCGATGGGACTGGCATTAACCGGGTGACAATCCATCAGGTGTAGCGTGTCGGATGGCGACCTGCCATTTGACACAAGGATGCTGATGCCCAGCCTACTGTCCCCTGCCGCCCGCATCTTTGCGCGGACAGCCGCACGCGGTCTGCGCCTGATGCTGCCTGTCGCCGTCATGATCGGCTGTCTGGCATTGCTGCAAGCCCATGTGGCGCTGCCCGATCTGGCGGAACTGCGCGGGATATTGCGCTCTCTTGCGCCGTGGCAATGGGGCGCTGCGCTGATGGCCACCGCGGTAAGCTTCTGGGCTCTGGGCCGCTATGACAGCGTTGCGCACAGGCACCTCGGGACCGGGCTGGATGGCCCGCAGGCGCGGCGCGCCGGTATGATTGCCATCGCGGTGTCGCAAACCCTAGGGTTTGGTCTGGTCACCGGCGCCTTTGCCCGCTGGCGCATGCTGACGGGGCTGCGCCCGATCCGTGCAGCCCAGCTGACCGGAATGGTCGCCATCACCTTCCTGATTGCACTGGCGGGTATCTGTGGCGGTGCCCTGATCCTGAGCCCGCCCCCGGTGTCCAGCCCATGGCTGGGATCGGCTATTCTCCTTGCAACTTTCGCCATGACCGCTGCCATGGTGGCGGTGCCGGTGGTGCGGATCGGCCGGATGACCCTGCGCTGGCCCTCGCTGATGGCGATTTCCGCGCTTGGGTTCTGGGCCATGATCGACGTGGTGGCAGCTGGCACAGCGCTGTGGCTGCTGCTACCTGCCTCTGTCGAGCTGTCTCTTGCTGCAATGTTGCCCGCCTATTTTCTGGCGCTTGGCGTTGCGATCCTTTCCTCGGCGCCCGGCGGCGCCGGCGCATTCGAACTGGCGCTTTGCGCGATGTTGCCCGCAGATATCACCCCCGAAGTTATCGCGGCTATCCTCGGGTTTCGTCTGGTCTACTACCTGCTGCCGGCGATCATTGGCGGGATCTGCCTCGGGTGGCCTGCGCTGGCCGAACTGCCACGACGATTGGCAAGCAATACGCCCGACGCTGAGCTCTCTGATCCCGAAGACACGCAGGCCCTCAGCGGCAGTCGGATGCGCCCAGCAGCACAACTGCCGCAGATCCGCCGTGTCGCCGAAACCGCCGTGATCCAGCAGAATGGCGGACATCTGCATGCTTTTGGCTTCAATCAGGTGGCGCTGCTGGACAGCCCGCAGGCCTCAATCGCGCTCTTTGGTGCGGTGAGCGGTCATCTAAGCGAACTTCTTCCGGGCCTTCACCACCATGCCAAACACCGCAATGCCGTTGCCTGCCTCTATAAGTGCACGGCCCGCGACGCGGTTGAGTGTCGCCGTGCCAGCTGGCGGGTGCTTCGGATCGCGCAGGAGGCGGTGCTTCACCCCGCGACCTTCAGAGAAACAGGCTCAAGCCGGCGGCAGCTGCGACGCAAACTCCGGCAGGCCGAAAAGGCGGGCGTCTGCGCCCTGCCCGCAGCCGCCGAGCTGCCGATTGACCAGATGAAAGCCATCGATGCCGCCTGGCAGTCCACCCACGGACAAGCCAAGGGCACGACGATGGGACGGTTTCAGGCAGAATATCTGGCACAGCAGCAGGTGTTTATCGCCTGGCATGACAAGCGGATGGTCGGCTTTGTCAGCTTTCACGCCATCGCACATGAATGGTGCCTCGATCTGGTGCGCCTGCTGCCCGATGCCCCCGATGGCACCGGCCACGCGCTGATCCGCGCGGCGCTTGCTGCGGCGGCGGAGAGCGGCGTTTCGCGACTGTCACTCGCCGCGGTGCCCGATCATCGTTTTGCCAAGCGCCTGGATCCCGGCTTGCGCCGCTTCAAGACCAGCTTTGCCCCGACGTGGGAAGATCGCTATGTGGCCGCGCCCTCATTCCTGCACATGCTCATCGCCCTTGGCGAACTGCTGCGGCTGGTCCATCATCCTGCGCCGCTGCCCCATTGGCCCAGATCGACCGAAACCGATGGCAGCGACGACACAGCACCGCGCGATGGCGACCGTGGACCGGATGGCGAGCGGCTGAACGGCAGCGTTGCCGACACAAACGCCCGGACCGAAGAGAGCCTGTGGCGCAAATTCGAGCGCCGCGCAGCAGCTGCCCGCGCGGCCCGAAAGCAGGCCTCGGGAAGATGGTCCGACGTGGCAGATCGCGATGATCCGCCGCCCGATGGTGATCGCCTTCATAATGAAGATGAAGAAAATGAAATTGCCCTCACCCGCCGCGCATGACAGACCGGGCCATTGACACAAGCCGACCCCAGGTGCCGATAGCGGCGAGCCGCGGCCCAACAACCGACATCACCCCACAGGAACATCCCATGACAAATACTTTCACAACCCTGCTGGAAACCAAGGACGCCCTGCTTGCCGATGGGGCCACTGGTACCAATCTGTTCAATATGGGACTGCAATCCGGTGACGCGCCTGAACTGTGGAATGTGGACGAACCCAAGAAGATCACCGCGCTTTATCAGGGATCGGTCGATGCAGGCAGCGACCTGTTTCTGACCAACACCTTTGGCGGCACCGCAGCCCGGCTGAAGCTGCACGACGCGCAGCGCCGTGTGCGGGAGCTGAACATTGCCGGCGCAGAGCTGGGTCGCAATGTCGCCGATCGCTCCGAGCGCAAGATCGCGGTGGCCGGATCCGTTGGCCCGACCGGCGAAATCATGCAGCCGGTGGGCGAATTGAGCCATGCGCTGGCCGTCGAGATGTTCCATGAACAGGCCGAGGCCCTGAAGGAAGGCGGCGTTGATGTTCTGTGGCTGGAGACGATCTCCGCGCCCGAGGAATTTCGCGCCGCGGCGGAGGCGTTCAAACTCGCCGATATGCCCTGGTGCGGCACCATGAGCTTTGACACCGCAGGGCGCACCATGATGGGCGTGACCTCATCCGACATGGCGGAGCTGGTCGAGGAGTTTGATCCGGCACCGCTGGCGTTTGGCGCCAACTGCGGCACCGGTGCCTCGGATATTCTGCGCACCGTGCTTGGCTTTGCTGCGCAGGGCACCAGCCGCCCGATCATTTCCAAGGGCAACGCGGGCATTCCCAAATATGTCGATGGTCACATCCATTATGACGGCACGCCAGCCCTGATGGGCGAATATGCCGCCATGGCGCGCGATTGCGGCGCCAAGATCATTGGCGGCTGCTGTGGCACCATGCCCGATCATCTGCGCGCCATGCGCGAGGCGCTGGATACCCGCCCTCGCGGCGAGCAGCCGACGCTGGAGCAGATTGTCCAGATCCTCGGGCCGTTCAGCTCAGACAGCGATGGCACCGGCGAGGATAACGCGCCCGAACGGCGCAGCCGTCGCGGCCGTCGGCGCGGGTAACACCCGCCCGAACGGCATTGCGTTTTCAGCCCGAAGCGGTCTCAGGATGGCTTCGGGCGATCACCTTCGCGGCCCTGCGACGACTTTTAGAACAGCGCCAGCTGATCCCCGGCCTGTGCCGGTTTTGCAAAGAGATCACAGCGCAGCTGAGGCGCGCGCTGCGCAAGGCCCAGCCGTTTGCACGCGGCATTGAACCGGTTGGCGATCACCGTCGCATAAGGCCCCTCGCCACGCATACGATGCCCCCAGCGCGGGTCATAGTCGCGCCCTCCGTGCATTTCGCGCAGCCGTGCCATGACTTTTTCGGCGCGCAGCGGCACATGCTCCGCCAGCCATTCCTGCCAGAGCTCCGACACGTCACGCGGCAGCCGCAGCATGATCCAGCTTGCCGCATCGGCGCCGGCATCGGCCCCGGCGGCCAGCAGCGCCTCCAGCTCATGGTCGGTCAGCCCCGGCACGACGGGCGAGGTCATGATACGCACCGGGACACCCGCCTCAGACAGGCGCCGGATGGTCGCGAGGCGACGGGCAGGCGTCGGCGCGCGCGGCTCCATGCGGCGCGACAGCTCCGCATCCAAGGTGGTGACGGAGATGCCAACCCGCACAAGGCCACGCCCGGCCATGGCCGACAGAATATCAAGATCCCGCTCAATCAGGGTCCCCTTGGTGACGATGGCGACCGGATGGGAGAACTGATCCAGCACCTCCAGACAGGCGCGGGTCAGCCCGAGATCACGCTCACACGGCTGGTAGGGGTCGGTATTGGTCCCGATGGCAATCGGCGCCACCTTGTAGCGCGGCTGCGACAGTTCGCGGCGCAACACCTCGGCGGCATTGGGGCGCGCGATCAGCCGGGTTTCGAAATCCAATCCCGGCGACAGCCCCAGATAGGCATGGCTGGGACGGGCAAAGCAATAGATGCAGCCATGTTCACAGCCGCGGTAGGTGTTGATAGAGCGATCAAATGGCAGATCGGGCGATTTATTATAGGAAATCAACGAGCGCGCCACCTCATGCCGGATATCGGTTTCGATCCTCGGCGCGCCGCCATCATCGCCGTCATCACGCGAATCCTGCAGCCCTCCCCAACCGTCATCAATGGCATCTCGCGCCAAATCAAACCGCCCTGCCGCATTGCTGAGGCTGGCGCGGGCTTTGCGACGTTGTGGAGGTGGTGGTAAGATCTCGGTCATCGGGGCATCTTGCCGCAAAGTCGAGAACAAATAAAGAACAAACGCAAGAAACCGAAGATTTCCATGCGAAATCTTCATTATTATTCCGCCATTTTTGCGCCTATACGTCGGTTCGGACCAAGGCAACGTCGCAAACAATGCAGTCTCTTGGGGTCAATCTGGACCAATACGAGTTAAACGAGGCCAAACCGGGGTCACCCCGCCCAGTCAAGGAATACACCCATGTCGGAAGACGCAGATGACATCATCCTGGCAGATCTCAATGACGAGGAACTCGTCCAGCAGATGTTCGATGACCTCTATGACGGCCTCAAGGAAGAGATCGAAGAGAGTGTCAACATTCTGCTCGAGCGCGGTTGGGCACCCTACCGGATCCTGACTGAGGCGCTGGTAGGTGGCATGACCATCGTGGGCGCCGACTTCCGCGACGGCATCCTGTTTGTGCCCGAGGTGCTGCTGGCGGCCAACGCGATGAAGGGCGGCATGGCCATCCTGAAGCCGCTGCTGGCGGAAACCGGCGCGCCGCGCATGGGCTCCATGGTGATCGGCACCGTGAAGGGCGACATTCACGACATCGGCAAGAACCTCGTCTCCATGATGATGGAAGGTGCCGGTTTCGAGGTGGTGGACATCGGCATCAACAACCCGGTCGAGAACTATCTGGAAGCTCTGGAAGAGCACAAGCCGGACATCCTCGGCATGTCGGCCCTGCTGACCACCACGATGCCCTATATGAAGGTCGTGATCGACACGATGATCGAACAGGGCAAACGCGACGATTACATCGTTCTGGTTGGCGGCGCGCCGCTGAACGAAGAATTCGGCAAGGCAATTGGCGCAGATGGCTATTGCCGTGACGCGGCTGTGGCCGTGGAAATGGCGAAGGACTTCGTTGCGCGCAAGCACAACCAGATGAGCGCCTGATTTGTCACGCAAAGGACGCGCCGCCCGCCTGACTGAGCGGGCGGCGTTCCAACCGCCCACCGGGCGGTCGCTTGAGGAAACCTCCCTCACCGAGCGGGGCCTGGCCGCACCTTCGAGAAAAACGGGCCGTATCCTGTTGATTGCCTGCGGTGCGCTGGCCCGGGAAATTCTGGCTATAAAAGATGCCAACGGGCTTGATCACATTGATCTCACCTGCCTGCCGGCCAAGCTGCACCTTTACCCTGAACAGATTGTTGATGCGGTGGAAGGGGCCGTCGCCAAACATTCCCGCGTCTATGACAGCATCTATGTCGTCTATGCCGATTGCGGTACGGGGGGCGCGCTGGAGCGCAAATGCGCCGAGCTGGGTGTCGAGATGATTGCCGGCCCGCATTGCTATTCGTTCTTCGAAGGCAACGACCAATTTGCCGCCCATGGCGAGGCCGGAGAGATCACCGCCTTTTACCTGACGGATTTTCTGGTGAAGCAATTCGACGCCTTTGTCTGGCGGCCGATGGGATTGGATAAGCACCCGGAACTGCGGGACATGGTGTTCGGCAACTACACCAAGCTGGTTTACCAGTCGCAGATCGATGATCCGGCACTGCTTGAGAAAGCTGAACTTTGCGCCAAGCGCATGGGGCTGGCGTTTGAACATCGCCACACCGGGTATGGGGATCTGAAAACCGCGGTGCTGGCCTGGAGCGATATGACGGCGCGCGATTAGACCGCGCGCCGCAGATTTATCGGAATGGGTGGCTGCCCTGACCCGCTCAGGCGTCTTCCAGCGCGCTCAACTGCGCGGTTGTTTCGGCCTCGTAGGCCGCGATGGCCTGACCGTCCTGCGCGGCGCTGACCCGCTCCACCCAGGCCTTGATCACGGCGCTGTCGGGCATCAGATGCGGCGCCCACTGAAATGGCGACGCCAACAGGATATCCGCGAGGCAGAGCGTATCGCCCAGCAGGAAGTCACCTTCGGCCAGCGCTGTTTCCAGCGCGGTGCAGACTTCAGCCAAACCGCGATATGCCCCGTTGATGGCCGGATGATCCAAGCCTGAGAAGGCCGCCACCAGAACCGGATCCAGCACGCCGCCGGCGTAGGTCATCCAGCTGAGATAGCGGCCACGATCCGGCGCGCCGATCTTGGGGCTGAGCGGCTGACCGTACAGCTCATCCAGATACATCATGATGGCAGCGCTCTCACGAACACCCTGCCCCTCATCGGTGACCAGATAGGGGACTTTCCCCTCGGGATGAGGATTGCGTGGATCACGGCGACCGGTGCCATCAAAGCGCTCTACGCTGACGGGAACGACCTCGACCGCATCCAGTTTGCCGATGAGCATAAGCTGCGCAATGACACGAGAGGAGCGGCTGTTGGGGCAATGATAAAGCGTCGGCATTTCAATGACTTTCCATTTGTTATGTTGCTGATGGTAGTGATATGCGACTACCCTCCTGCCAAATTCTGTCAGGATGCTTGCGGATAGATGGACCCATGCCTAAAACAGATCGCCTTTTTCGTCTGCTGCATCTGATCCGGGGGTTGCGCCCGCCGGTCACGGCGGCCCGGCTTGCCGCCGCGATGGAGGTGTCGGAGCGTACGATCTACCGTGACATCGACAGCCTGCGCGCGGCAGGGGCGCGGATCGAGGGAGAGGCGGGGCTGGGTTATACGATGACCGAAGATCCGGCGCTGCCGCCGCAGACCTTTTCCCAGATCGAGCTGGAAGCGCTGACCCTTGGGCTGTCGGATGTGAATCAGCGCGGCGACCCCGATCTGGCGAAGGCAGCGACAGATGCGCTGGTCAAGATCCTCGCAACATTGCCCGAACGCCAGCAGCGGCAGGCCATGCATGCGGTAAATCTGGTCCATCGCTATTATGCACCGGCCAAACCCACCATTGACATGACCCTCCTGCGCGAAGCGATGTGGGCGGAGGAGGCGCTGGATATAGGTTATCGCGACCTGAAAGACGCCCGGACCACGCGGCGGATCTATCCGCTGGCGCTATCCTATCACGACCGCAGCGTGATGCTGCTGGCCTGGTGCTGCAAACGCGAGGACTTCCGCAGTTTCCATGTGACCCGGATTGATGGCTACAGCAAGACCGGAGAAAGCTTTCGCCCCCGGCGTGTCACCCTGCTGCGTGCGTTCATTGACCACCTTCATTCGCGGGATCGCGGTGGCGAAGGCGCGGCCCGATGACGGGCGATAATCACCCGGGACCGGCCCGCTGGATCAGACGGCCGCCGCTGCCGTTTCGCGAATGCGCTGGACCATGGCAGTCAGCCCATTTGAACGCTGCGCCGACAGATGATCATTGAGACCCAGCCGCGCCAGTTCGGCCCGCGCGTCGACCGCCAGCACCTCCTCAAGGGAGAGGCCGTTATACAGCGCACGCAACACCGCGATCAGCCCGCGCACGATCATCGCGTCGCTTTCACCGTCGAAGTGGAACACACCGTTTTCGATGGTGGGATGCAGCCAGACCTGACTGGCGCAGCCGTCAACCTTGGTTGCGGGCACCTTCAGCGCGTCTTCCAGCGGATCCATCGCCTTGCCCTGTTCGATGACATGGCGGTAGCGATCTTCCCAATCGTCGAGAAACTCGAAATCTTCGACAATCTCTTCAAAGGCGGCACTGGCCATGGGGGTGTTCCTCGTCTGGTTTTGCGGCCCGGTGTCCTGCGCTGATCCACGCAACCACCGGCACCGCTGGACCTAAGGCGCAAACAATGGCTTTTCAACTGCTTTTCAAGTGGCTTGCAATCGGGTAACCACATGCGAGGACATATCGAACGGGTGAACCATCATGCAACGATCTCTCGCACTCCTCCTGATTGGAGCCGTGGCGCTATCTGGCTGTGGGTTTCGCGATTCGCGGGTGAACCCGTTGAACTGGTTTGGCGGCTCCGATGAGGTCGAGGTGCAGGAGACCAGCGGTGAGCCGGTCAATCCGCTGATCCCGGTGAAGACCCGCGTCAGCGTCTTTGCCCGCCCCGATGCGGTGGACAACAGCGTGCTGGTGCAAAGCGTCAGCGAGATGCGGGTGGAACGCACGCCAACCGGCGCAATCGTCTATGCTACCGGCATTGCCGCGCGGCAGGGCGCCTATGGGGTCGAGCTGCGCCTGGACGAGGCCGATCGCGACGTGCGCACCCGTGACGACACGCTGGATTTCACATTCCGCGCCACCTACCCCGAGTATCGGACGGCTGTCGGCAGCGACCGCACCCGGACCTTGCGCGCTGCTTTCAGCCTCAGCAAGCAGGAGCTTGCCAGCGTACGCAGCATCCGGGTTGTCGCCGCACAGAACGCACGCGAAAGCCGCCGCTGAGGTTCACGCCCAACATAGGCTGAATATGCAAAAGGCGCCTGCAACGGGCGCCTTTATTGTTTTATGTCCCGGTGCCCCGGCGACGTGATCGGGCAGCGATCAGAGGGTTACAACCTTCACGTATTGCCCCTTTGCAGCCAGCGCGATCTCGCCGTTGCAGAGACGCAGCGCATCGGCGCCAAACACCTCGTGACGCCAGCCATTAAGCGCGGGAACATCGCGCTGACCGGCCGCGATGGCGTCCAGATCGGAGCTGGGGGCAATCAACTTGGCCGCAACACCGGAGGCCTCGGTCTTGGCCTTCAGGAGCACCCGCAGCAGATCGGCGAGCGCCGGATTCACCTGCATTTTCTCACGGCTGCGATCCGGTTGCGGCTGTGATCCCGCCGGGCAGTTCACACCCTTGGCAACCGCCTGAAGGATGCCTTCGGCGATTGCGCCCTTGCGGGCCTCGCGCAGCAGCAACCGCGAATTGCCGAGGTCTGAGCTGTTCTTCGGCTTGGTCGAGGCCAGCTCCACCAAGGCGTCATCCTTGAACACACGGTTGCGCGGGACATTGTTGGTCTTGGCGTAGCTCTCGCGAAAAGCCGCCAGCTCGCGCACGATTGCAAGGAATTTGCCGGAGTTGGTGCGGGTTTTCACGCGCCGCCACGCCTCTTGCGGGTCAACATCATAGGTCGCCGGATCGGTGAGCACCTGCAGCTCTTCAGCCACCCAATGGGCGCGTTCGGTGCGCCGCAGCTCGGCCGCGAGATGTTCGTAGATCTGACGCAGATGAGTCACATCCGCCAGCGCATAGGTTTTCTGCGCCTCGCTCAGCGGGCGGCGCGACCAGTCGGTAAACCGCGAAGTCTTGTCGACCCCCTGTTTGGCGATCTTGCGCACCAGTGTCTCATAGCCCACCTGTTCGCCAAAGCCGCAGACCATCGCCGCGACCTGCGTGTCAAACAGCGGCTTGGGAAAGACCTGCGCGTCAACCCAGAAGATTTCCAGATCCTGCCGCGCGGCATGGAACACCTTGACCACATTCTCGTTGCGAAACAACGCATAGAGCGGTTCCAGAGAAATCCCGTCAGCCAGCGGATCAACCAGAACGGCGTCAGTCTCTCCGTCACCGGAGAAGGCCAGTTGAATCAGGCAGAGCTTGGAATAATATGTCCGTTCACGCAGAAACTCGGTATCCACCGTGACATAGGCGTGCTGCGCTGCAGCTTCGCAGAAGGCCTGCAGTTCTTCGGTAGAGGTCAGAGTTTTCATCAATTACGGCTTTTTCTTTATCTGAATTATTGGGCCGTGATACGCGCTTGTCCCGGTCAATGCAAACATGTGCAGAGGGGGCCAGAGGATTTCAGCCCCGCCGTGATGTAGCAGGCGCACAGTCGCTGAAAATGTTCAATATACGTGATTATAAAGCAATCAAACATTCATTTTCGGAATACCTAACGGATGGCTAGGTTGGTCATATAGCCAAAAAGGAGCATGACCGATGACCGCCCTGACCCCCTGTGAAACCAGCCCCCTTGCCCTCGCCTGCCCCGGGTCGTCCGCCGCCAGCCTGGCAGCAGTGGCGCTTGTCCTGGTGCTTGGCCTGCCCGCCCTGATGGCCCCGTCACCACAGGGGGCGACGCCGGACTGGCATGGCAACAGCGCGACACTGCCTATGCCAGGACCGAGCAATTAGACCGGGAAGATAGTCGTCTGGGCAGATCGTCAGGGCAGATAGACTGGCGTGCGATCTCCGGCGGCATAGCGATGCAACACGGCCGGATAGAGCTGATGCTCCTGCACCAGAACTTTTGCGGCCAGGCTCTCCGGCGTGTCGTCAGCAGCGACATCGACCCGCGCCTGCCCCAGAATCGGTCCGTCGTCGAGCACGGCCGTCACCTCATGTACGGTGCAGCCATGCTGGCAGTCGCCCGCAGCGAGCGCCCGTGCATGGGTGTTGAGACCGGTGTATTTCGGCAGCAGCGAGGGGTGAATATTCAGCATCCGCCCCTGAAACTGCGATACAAAACCATCAGTCAGAACGCGCATGAACCCCGCCAGACAGACGATATCCGCGCCGGAGGCAAGGATCGGCTTGACGAGTTCCGCCTCAAATGCGGCGCGATCCTTGCCATAGGGTTTGTGGTCCACCACCGCAGTTGGAATGCCTGCGGCGGCAGCCTTAGTCAGGCCACCGGCGCTGGCGATGTTGGACAAGACCAGACAGGGCCGCGCCGGATGATCGCCGGTCATGCTTTCGACCAGCGACACCATGTTGGAGCCGCCGCCCGAAATCAGGATCGCGACCTTCTTGTGGCTCACAGCAGCTTGCCCGAATAGCGCATACCGGCGCCTGCTGTGACGGTGCCCAGACGCGAGACGGTCTCGCCCTCGGTTTCCAGCACCTTCACCAGTTCATCCGCGCGGTCGGCAGAGACAGACAGGATCATGCCAATGCCGCAGTTGAAGGTCTTCAGCATCTCTGCCTCGGCAATACCGCCAGTCTCGGCCATCCATTTGAAAACGGGCGGCAAGTCCCAGGCATTCAGGTCGATGTCAGCGCCCAGATCCTCGGGCAGGACACGCGGCAGGTTTTCGGTCAGACCACCGCCGGTGATATGAGCCAGCGCATGAACGCCGCCCGCCCGCACCGCAGCCAGGCATTGTTTTACATAAAGACGGGTCGGCGTCAGCAGCGCCGCACCCAGCGTGCCCTCGCCGAAGGGGCAGTCCGCGTCCCAGCCGAGGCCGGAGACGTCAACCAGCTTGCGCACCAGCGAGTAACCGTTGGAGTGCACGCCGTCAGAGGCCAACCCCAGAAGCACGTCGCCTTCTTGCACGTCGGCAGGCAGCGCGCTGCCGCGTTCCATTGCGCCCACCGCAAAGCCGGCCAGGTCGAAATCCCCTGCGGGGTACATGCCTGGCATTTCGGCCGTCTCACCGCCGATCAGCGCACAGCCAGAGCGCACGCAGCCCTCGGCGATACCTTCGATGATGCGGGCCGCCACGTCGGTTTCCAGCTTGCCGGTTGCGAAATAGTCGAGGAAGAACAGCGGCTCAGCACCCTGGCAGACCAGATCGTTGACGCACATCGCCACCAGGTCGATGCCAACGCCATCCACCACACCGGTGTCGATGGCAATCCGCAGTTTGGTGCCGACACCATCGGTGGCGCCAACCAGAATGGGGTCGCTATAGCCTGCGTCCTTCAGATCGAACAGCGCGCCAAAGCCGCCAAGGCCGCTCATCACGCCAGAACGGTTGGTCCGTTTCGCGGCGGGCTTGATGCGGTCCACCAAAGCGTTGCCTGCATCAATATCCACCCCCGCGTCCGCGTAGGTCAAACCGTTCTTGCCGCTGGTCATCTCAGTGCTCCTTCAAAGACGTTGGGCAGCCTTTAGCGCAAGGCGCATCAGAAGGGAACTAGGGAATCCGCTGCGCCATCCCGGACGGCGCAGCGGGCTGTTGTTCAAGACGGGAGAGCTGTCTCAGATGCCGAACTGCCAAGGCGCTGCCTGATAGGCAAAGGCGTCCCCCTGCCGCAGCACCCGGCCCAGCGCCGGGAAGTCGAGATGCGCGCCAGTGACCAGCAGGTTGTCCGCCGCCGCCCGGTCCATCATCCGCCGCCGTGTCTGAGCGGTCTGGGCCGGATCGGTGTCAAAGGCGATGGTCCACTCCGGCAGCGCGAACTGCAGCGCGGCGCTGTGGATCAGGTCACCCCAGAACAGCAACCCCTCGCCGCCCGCATCCAGCATGAAGCCGGTGTGGCCCGGCGTATGGCCCGGCAGTTCCAGCGCGGTGAAGCCAGGCGCGGCCTCGCCCTCGCCCTGTAGGAGGCGCAGGCGGTCCGCATAGGGGGCAACCGTGCGGCGCGCCATTTCAAAGAAACCGCGGTTGCTTTGCGGTACGCCCGCCATGATGGCATCGTCATGCCAGAAATCCCATTCCCGCTGCGCCACGACCAGCTCAGCACTGGCAAAGGCCGCATCACCGTCGGGCGTGATCAGCCCGCCGGAATGATCCGGGTGGATATGGGTCAAGAGTACAGTATCAATACTCTCCGGCGCGACGCCCGCTGCGGCCAGTCCGGCACCCAGCGCCCCCAGCCCCGGCCCCATCAGCTGCGCGGTCCCGGTGTCGATCAACAGCTTCTTCCCGCCCCGCTCCACCAGGTAGCCGTTGACAGGGATCTGCAACGCATCGTTCTGAAGCCGGTGCAGCCCCTGTGCCAGGACGGTTTCGGCCTTGGCGGCATCGTAGTCGTTGAAGAGCTGCGTCCCCAGCGGCAAGTGGCCATCCAGCAATACCGTGATTCTGGCATCCCCAAGTGTGAATGCGTGGATAACCGGGCTCGCCGTTACAGCCCCTTCTGCCGCCCAAGCCCAGCTGCCGCCCGCGAACCCGGTTGCCACTGCCGCGGGGGCCGCTACCAGCCCGCCCAGAAATGCCCTACGATTGATTGTCATAAGAAACTCCAATATCTGTTTCAGGAAATATTCCCGTGCACCGGACTTAAGGCGGTAATTTCACGGCTTGCAGCCCGGCAGCACCGATAACTGTTATTAGCAACTCTTATAGGCCCCCATGGACAAACTGACCCTGCTGGAAACCTTCACCATCGCCCTGGACGAAGGCAGCCTGAACCGCACTGCCCAGCGCCGCGGCATTACCCAGTCTGCAGTTAGTCAGCAGATCAAGCAACTAGAGGCGCTGATGGGCCAGCAATTGCTGCACCGCACCGCCAAGGGCATTCACGCCACCCGCGCAGGCGATCTGGTGTTCAGCCATGCGCAGGCCCTGCTGTCCGGCTACAACCGCATGACAGCCGAAGTGGACGCCCTGGAAGGCAGCGTCTCCGGCACCTTCCGCATCAGCGTGAACTCCTTTCTGGGGCGCAGTGTGATCGGGCCGATGCTTTTGGATCTGAACCGCGAACACCCGGACCTGAATATCGTGATGCGGCTGGAGGACCGGCTGGTCCATGTGGTGCGTGAAGGCTACGACCTTGCGATCCGCACCGGGAGGCTGGGCGACACAGACGGTTTTGGACGCAAGATCTCCACTCTGGAAACAGTGCTGTTTGCCACCCCGGACTATCTGGACCGCGAAGGTCGCCCGCAAACGCCGGAGGAGCTGAAACGGCTCAAGTTCATTCAGCACCACGAGGATCAGACCCGCGGCTTCTTTCCGCTGCGCCGCGGCGGGCAGGAATACCCGGCACCGGTGCAGGTTGGTTTCACCGCCGACGACCCGGACCTGATCATGCGCGCCGTCAGCAGCGGCTCCGGCTATACCCGCGCACCCCGTTTCATGGTGGAGGATCAACTGGCCAGCGGGGAATACGAACAGGTTCTTCCCGGCTTTGAAGCCCCTTTGAAGGACGTGTTTGCCGTCTACCCGTCGCGCCGCACGCCAGACCGCCGCCGGGACCTGACCATCGAACACACCGTGGCACGGCTGGACGCCTTGCTGCGGCCCCAAGCTGCGGAAACACCGGCGCCCTCTGCAATCACCGCTTGACCTTGGCTGCCCCATTTCCTAACCAACCTGTGGCGGGCCTGTAGCTCAACGGTTAGAGCAGAGCGCTCATAACGCTTTGGTTGCAGGTTCGAATCCTGCCGGGCCTACCATTCCTCCGCTACAGACCAGGGTGATACCACTACCGGAGCACCCGCAAGGAATTTGACGCGCGTCAACTTGCGTGACACAGTCCACATCCTGCGCGGCGCACCGCGGCGACGGGCGCTGGCATTCAGACCGCAAGAATGCCCCCGGACGCCCCCCTCTCCGTACGCCCAAGGACGACAACAAGGACCGCCACTGATGAGTGATCCCAAGATCAAGAACATGGATGAATTCGCGGCCGTTAGCGGCATCTCCCGCCCGACGCTGTCGAAGTTCTTCAACGATCCGGCCAGCGTTCGCACCTCGACGCGCAAGCGGATTGAAGATGCGCTGGAGAAATTCGACTACCGACCCAATCTCTATGCGATGAACCAGAACCGGCGGCTGACCAAGACCATCGGCATCGTGGTTCCAAATCTCACCGATCCGTTCTTTGCCAAGATCGCCGGCCATATCGAAGATCATGTCATCGCCGCAGGCTATCGGCCGGTATTGCTGGGATCAAACGGCACGCCGTCACAGGAATTGGAGAACCTGACCAATCTGCGTATGCTCAAACCCGCCGGTGCGCTGCTGGCGCCCCTTGGGCGCGGGTCCGAGGTCCCGCAGATCCGGCAGTTCTGCGAAGAGGTGCCGACCGTCCTGTTTGATGCCAATCTGGAAGAGACCGGTGCCGCCTTCATCGGCTCGAACAATCAACAGAGTATCGGCACGATCGTGGAGTATCTGTGCCGTACTGGCGATGCGCCAGCCTTTTTCGAGATGAAGACGCCGACGAACCCCAATGCGGTGAAACGGCGCAACGCCTATATTTCCGCGATGCAACAGCTGGGTCACGAACCCGAGCTGATCCAGGTCGAAGGTGACGGCTGGGATTTTGAAGAGATCGGCTTTCGCGAGGGCACCCGGGTGCTGTCTGGTCAGCGACCGCAAACCGATACCATCCTGTGCAGCAATGACCGGCTAGCCATCGGGCTGTTGTCCGCTGCCTATCAGCAGGGGCTGCGCGTCGGCCTTGGGGATGGCTGCGCCCTGCGGATCGCAGGGCATGATGACCACCCGTTTTCCCGCTACACCTGCCCGACGCTGACAACCGTTTCGCAGGATTACACCGCAATCGCCCGCACCAGTGCCGAAACACTGGTGGCCCGAATCGAAGGCAGCGCGGCGGCGGCGCCCCGCCGGGAAATTCTGTTTGACGGACAGCTGGTCATGCGCGGATCCGCATAGGCACTCCCATTCATCCAGCTCTTTCAAAACTTTACGCGCGTTAAATTTAAATTGACGCGCGATGACCTGCTCCGGTATCCTCACGTGGCAACATCCAATCATGGGAGGATAAGGATGTACCTTAAGAGCGCATTGCATGCGGCAACGGCCTTGACCGTTTTTGCCAGCACCGCCGCCTTTGCCGATACGATCACAATCGCCACCGTGAACAACGGCGACATGATCCGAATGCAGGGGCTGACAGAGGATTTTACCGCCAAGACCGGCCATGAGGTGGAATGGGTCACGCTTGAGGAAAACGTGCTGCGGCAGCGTGTCACCACCGACATCTCGGCAAAGGGCGGTCAGTTCGACATCATGACCATCGGCATGTACGAAACCCCGATCTGGGGCAAGAACGGCTGGCTGGTCCCTCTGGATGATCTGCCTGCCGAGTATGACGTGGACGATATCCTGCCCGCCATGCGGGGTGGCCTGTCCCATGACGGCACGCTTTATGCGGCGCCGTTCTACGGCGAAAGTTCCATGATCATGTATCGCACCGACCTGATGGAAAAGGCCGGTCTTGAAATGCCCAGTGCACCGACCTGGGACTTTGTCGCCGATGCGGCACGTCAGATGACCGACAGGGACAATGAAATCTATGGCATCTGTCTGCGCGGCAAAGCCGGCTGGGGGGAGAATGCGGCCTTCCTTACAGCGATGTCCAACTCCTTTGGTGCGCGCTGGTTCGATGAAAACTGGGTGCCTCAGTTCGACAGTGATGCCTGGTCAAACACGCTCAATTTCTACATCGACCTGATGAATGACGCAGGCCCTCCCGGGGCATCGGGCAACGGGTTCAACGAAAACCTTTCGCTGTTCCAGCAGGGCAAATGCGGCATGTGGATCGACGCCACAGTTGCGGCGTCTTTCGTGACCAATCCGAATGATTCCACCGTCTCGGACAAAGTCGGCTTTGCCCTCGCGCCGGATACCGGGCTCGGCAAACGCAGCAACTGGCTCTGGGCCTGGGCGCTGGCCATTCCGGCAGGAACACAGAAGGAGGCCGCCGCAAAGGAATTCATCCAATGGGCCACTTCGAAGGACTATATAGAGCTGGTCGCCGAGAAAGAAGGCTGGGCCAATGTCCCGCCGGGAGCGCGGACCTCGCTCTATGACAACCCAAACTACAAGGATATCCCCTTTGCCAAGATGACACTGGACAGCATCCTGTCGGCGGATCCGAACAATCCGACGGTTGATCCGGTGCCCTATGTTGGGATCCAGTTTGCGGCAATCCCCGAGTTCGCAGGCATTGCGACGCAGGTCGGTCAGGAGTTCTCGGCGGCCCTCGCCGGGCAACAGACCGCTGACGAGGCGCTGGCCAAGGCGCAGGCGCTGGCCGCAGACGAAATGGAAGCGGCAGGGTACTGACGCCTCCTCCCTCCCAGAGGGCGGCGCCACGATCTGGCCGCCCTCTGGCCCCCCGGAACTAACAAGCCAATATTGCTCACGACGGCCTCAGCCCCCGGCGAGAACGGAGATTTGCCATGGCGACCCAGCATTCCCGGTCGGCAGCACGCATCATGATGGCCCCCGCAGTGATCCTGCTTCTGGGCTGGATGCTGGTCCCGCTGACGATGACGCTCTACTTTTCCTTCAAGAAATATCTGCCCCTGCGTGGTGGCGATCTGGGCTGGGTGGGATTTGACAACTACGTCCGGTTCCTGTCCTCCAGCTCGTTCTGGCCAAGCGTTCAGGCGACGCTGATCATCGTTGGTGGAGTGCTCCTCATCACCGTGATCCTCGGCGTGTGCCTCGCGCTGCTGCTCAATCAGCCGATGTGGGGACAGGGCATTGTCCGCATTCTGGTGATCGCGCCGTTTTTCGTGATGCCCACGGTCTCTGCGCTGGTCTGGAAGAATATGTTCATGGATCCTGTGAACGGTCTCTTTGCTCACCTGTGGAAGGCCTTCGGAGCCGAGCCGGTGTCATGGCTGTCCGAGGCCTCGCTGCAATCCATCATCCTGATCGTCAGCTGGCAGTGGCTGCCCTTTGCCACGCTGATCCTGCTGACCGCGATCCAGTCGCTGGACAGCGAACAGCTGGAGGCTGCTGAAATGGATGGCGCCCCGCCGGTTGCACGCTTCGGTTATATCACCCTGCCCCATCTCAGCCGCGCGATTACCGTCGTGGTGCTGATCCAGACCATTTTCCTCCTGTCGATTTTCGCGGAGATCTTCGTCACCACCCAAGGCTCGTTCGGGACCAAGACGCTGACCTATCTGATCTATCAACGCG
This sequence comes from Phaeobacter sp. JH204B, assembly GCF_048055755.1. Lineage (NCBI taxonomy): Bacteria > Pseudomonadati > Pseudomonadota > Alphaproteobacteria > Rhodobacterales > Roseobacteraceae > Phaeobacter > Phaeobacter sp. JH204B. The sequence goes on along the minus strand of NZ_JAYMXF010000009.1, from coordinate 35,881 downwards.
TGCTGGAAAGCCAGAACGTCGGATTGGGATCCGCCGGTGGTGTCTACGCCATCATCCTCGCCAATATCGTTGCCATCTTCCTGATGCGCATCGTTGGCAAGAACCTCGACGCATAGGAGGCCACCATGGCACGAGCCGTTACACCTAGACGCAAAGCCATCAATACTGCGCTGGCCTGGGCTGTTGGGTTGCTGATCTTCTTTCCAATCCTCTGGACCATTCTGACCAGCTTCAAGACCGAGGCACAGGCCATCAGCGATCCACCCGTCTTCCTGTTCTTTGACTGGACGCTTGAGAACTACAGCATCGTCCAGGAGCGCTCCGACTATATGCGCTTTCTGTGGAACTCGGTGATCATTGCCGGCGGCTCCACCATATTGGGGATAGTCATCGCCGTTCCCGCCGCCTGGTCGATGGCCTTCGTACCCTCGAAACGGACCAAGGATATCCTGCTGTGGATGCTCTCGACCAAGATGCTGCCAGCGGTCGGCGTGCTGTACCCGATCTATATCCTGTTCATCAAAATGGGTCTTCTGGACAACCGCTTTGGCCTGGTTGTGGTGCTGATGCTGATCAACCTGCCGATCATCGTCTGGATGCTTTACACCTACTTCAAGGAAATCCCCGGCGAGATCCTTGAGGCGGCGCGCATGGATGGCGCCACCCTGAAGGAGGAGATCCTCTATGTGCTAACGCCCATGGCCATTCCCGGCATCGCGTCCACGCTGCTGCTGAATATTATCCTGGCCTGGAACGAAGCCTTCTGGACGCTGAACCTGACGGCGGCGCAGGCTGCCCCCCTGACCGCCTTTATCGCCAGCTATTCCAGCCCGGAAGGCCTGTTCTACGCGAAACTGTCAGCCGCCTCGACCATGGCCATCGCGCCGATCCTCATCCTTGGCTGGTTCAGCCAGAAACAACTTGTCAGCGGCCTGACCTTCGGCGCCGTGAAATAAGGAAGATACCCCATGGGACAGATCAAACTTGAACGCGTGACCAAGCGCTTTGGCTCCGTTGAGGTTATCCCGCCGCTGGACCTGACCATTGAAGATGGCGAATTCACCGTCTTTGTCGGCCCCTCCGGTTGCGGCAAGTCCACGCTGCTGCGGCTGATTGCAGGGCTTGAGGATATTACCACCGGCACCATCCGCATCGACGGGCAGGATGCCACCGACATTCCCCCGGCCAAACGCGGGCTGGCGATGGTATTTCAGTCCTATGCGCTCTACCCGCATATGACAGTGCGCAAGAACATCGCCTTTCCGATGAAGATGGCGGGCATCCCCGCAGATGAGCAGAAGCGACGCATTGAAAATGCCGCGGCGGCGCTGAACCTCACCGATTATCTGGATCGCCGTCCGGGGCAGCTGTCCGGCGGTCAGCGCCAGCGGGTCGCCATCGGTCGCGCCATCGTGCGTGAGCCCGCAGCCTTTCTGTTTGACGAACCGCTGTCCAATCTGGATGCCGCCCTGCGCGTCGGGATGCGTCTTGAAATCTCCGAACTGCATAAGCGCCTTGCCACAACCATGGTCTATGTGACCCATGATCAGGTTGAGGCGATGACCATGGCCGACAAGATCGTGGTCCTGAATGCCGGGGTCATCGAACAGGTTGGCAGCCCGCTGGAGCTCTATCGCGCACCGCGCAATGTATTTGTGGCAGGCTTCATCGGCTCGCCCAGAATGAACCTGCTGACCGGACCGGCGGCAGCGGCGCAGGATGCCGCAACGATCGGCATTCGACCCGAGCACATCGCGATTTCCGAGACCAAAGGATCGTGGGAGGGAACCATCGGCGTTTCCGAGCATCTGGGCTCCGATACGTTTTTTCATGTTCAATGTGAGGCCTTTGACGATCCGCTCACTGTTCGTGCCGGGGGCGAACTCGATCTTCGCTATGGAGCGCGCGTTTTTCTGACGCCCGATATGGCGCATCTGCATCGGTTCGGCTCTGACGGGCTGCGGATCGGATGATGCGGCTGCTTGGAAAACGCGCCCTGATCACCGGGGCCGCGCGTGGCATCGGCGCAGCCTTTGCCGAAGCATATCTGCGCGAAGGTGCACGGGTGGTCATCGCCGATATCGATCATGCGCGCGCCGAGGCTACCGCCGCGCGTCTCGGCGACGCCGCCATTGCCATCGACCTTGATGTCACCGATCAGACCAGCATTGACCATGCGCTTGCCCGCACGGTGGAGGCGCTGGGAGGCCTGGATATCCTGATCAACAATGCCGCCGTGTTCACCGCAGCGCCGCTGGTCGAGGTCACGCGGGAGGCCTATCAGCGCACCTTTGATATCAATGTCTCCGGCACGTTGTTCATGATGCAGGCCGCCGCGCGGCAGATGATCGCGCAGGGCAATGGCGGCAAGATCATCAACATGGCCAGCCAGGCCGGCCGCCGGGGAGAACCGCTGGTGTCGGTCTACTGCGCAACCAAGGCCGCGGTGATCAGCCTCACCCAATCTGCCGGACTGAACCTGATTTCGCATGGCATCAATGTGAACGCCATCGCACCCGGCGTGGTCGAGGGCGAGCATTGGGACGGTGTCGATGCTTTCTTCGCCAGATACGAAGACAAGGCACCCGGCCAGAAAAAGGCCGAAGTGGCGCAATCCGTTCCCTATGGCCGCATGGGCACCGCAACGGATCTGACCGGAATGGCAGTCTTTCTTGCCAGCGACGAAGCCAATTATATCGTCGCCCAGACCTACAATGTCGACGGCGGTCAATGGATGAGCTGATGCGGGAACACAAGCGGGAGGCAGCGGCCATGAAACTATCGAATGACACCCTGACACAATTGCCGCAAACAATCGCGCGCCCCGGCTACGACCGGGCACAGATCACGCCCGGCATCGTCCATATTGGGCTTGGGAATTTTCACCGGGCACATCAGGCCTGGTATCTCCACGCGCTGATGCAGCGCGGTCTTGCGATGGACTGGGGCATTATCGGAGCAGGTGTGCGCGCCGCCGACGCCAGAATGCGCGACCGGCTGCTTGCGCAGGACTGCCTGACAACTTTGATCGAACTCGACCCCACCGGGCGCTCGGCCGAAGTGATCGGCCCGATGATCGACTTTCTCCCCGTGGAGGCGGGCAACACAAGCCTGATCACGACGATGGCGAGCCCCGCGATCAGGATCGTATCGCTTACGGTGACGGAAGGCGGCTATTATCTGGACCCGCAGCAGGGTGGGCTTGACCTCATACATGAGGATATCCGTCACGACATCGCCCATCCGGGCCATCCTCGCAGCGTGTTCGGCGCCATCGTCGAAGCGCTGAGGCGGCGCAGAAGCCGCAGCCTGCCCGCCTTTACCGTGCAGAGCTGCGACAATCTGCAGGGCAATGGTCAGATCACCCGCACCGCCGTTGTCACCCTGGCACGACAAACCGATCCCGAGCTTGCGGCATGGATTGATCAGAACGCAGCCTTTCCGAACTCCATGGTCGATTGCATCGTTCCGGCCACCGGCCCGGCAGAGGTGGCACTGGCGCGCGGATACGGGCTTGAGGATAGCGCCCCGGTGACTCATGAGAATTATCGCCAATGGGTGATCGAGGATGATTTCTGCGCAGGCCGCCCCGATTGGGATCAAGTTGGTGCGATTATGACCGATGACGTGCACGGTTATGAAAGCATGAAGATCCGCGTGCTGAACGCAGGGCATCAGGTGCTGGCGAATGTCGGCGAGCTATTGTCGATCCCGACCATCGCCGATTGTATGGGTGACCCTTTGGTGGCGGCCTTCTTTCGCAAGGTCCAGCAGGAGGAAATCCTGCCCTATGTCGCGGCCGTCCCGGACATGGCGCCGAGCGATTACCTCAGCCTGATTGAGGCGCGGTTTTCCAACCCGGAGATCCGCGACACGACGCGGCGGGTGGCCTATGATGGCTCGTCTCGCCATCCCGGTTTTGTGCTGCCCATCCTGCGAGATGCGGTGCAGCAGGCCGGAGCGATTGATGGCTTGTGTCTTGTCGAGGCGCTATGGGCGCGGATGTGTACCGGCATTCGCGAAGATGGCAGTCTCATCCCGCCAAACGATCCGGACTGGGAGGTCCGTAATACCCACGCCGAACGGGCACAGCACGCCCCGGAAGCCTGGCTACAGCAGAGCGCCATCTACGCAGATCTGTCGGTTGAGGTGCCTTTCGTTCAGCGGTTTTCCCACTGGATGCAGGTCATAACGGCGCAGGGCTGTCGTTCGGCACTTCGCACCTATCTCGGCCCGGCATGAACATGTCCTATTGCGGAATGCTGGACCGGTCAGCGATTAGGTCCCATCAACGGGCAGGCCGCTTGGAACGGATGCGGGCACTGATGACGTTTCGGCGCGGGCCTCTGCCCCGGTGAGTGCTGTGAGGAAAGCGATCAGCGCTGCGATGTCCTGATCGCTGAGGTCCCGGCGTAGATAGATGTCCCGCGCGCGCGCCTGTCGCGCCATCTCGAACCGGTCCTGCTGTACCACAAAATCCGTGGCGGCCAGCCAGGGCACATCTGGCAATTGCAGATCGTCAGGCGTCCACGCCGAACGGCTTGCGACTGGATCGAGGTGATGCCGGATCATCCGGTCAAGCGTCGGAAAAGCGCCATTATGGCCATAAGGCGCGGTCAGTTCCACATTGCGCAGCATCGGCGTGCGAAAGCGGTAGGCATCTGACAGATCATCGCTTTCTCCCATTCGACCGACATCCCGGACGTAGGGGTCAAAGCGGCGCGCGCGACCGGGGCCAAAGGCCGGCAGACCAAGGGCGTAGAAGTTCTGATCCGAAAACAGCGGCCCAGCATGGCAGCCGCTGCATCCGGCGCTGCCAAAAAACAGATCGGCACCGGCTTTTTGCTGCGCGGTCAGCGCCGTCGCATCCCCGGCCAGATAGGCGTCAAACGGGCTGTCGAACGAGGTGAAATCCTGCACCATGAACTGGGCCAGAGCCTCCGCGATATCGGTGATCTGCACATCCTCAGGCGCCATGATGTGATCAAAGGCGGCGACAAACCCTGCCGCATATGTCGGCAGGCCGCGGACGCGTTTGGCAATGATCGGCCAGGCCAGATCAATCCGGTCGCGGCTGGCACCGATGATTTCATTCTCGCCGACATTCCCGGCCATTTCCACGCTGGACGTCATCGGAAACAGCGCCTGCGCCGCCAGCAGGGATTGCAGCCCGTCAGGCAGCCATTCCTCTGCCGGGGTGTTGAAGCCATTGCCATAGACCGGATCCGCGCTGATCCGCCCGTCGTGCATCAGAACCCGGATGGATTTTGCCCCGAGGTTCCAGAGCGCGGGCGCATTGCGGGGAATGCGTTTCTGCACCCGGTTGCTGCCCCTGGTGGAAACCCGCGCCCGGCCCAGCCCCTCGCCGCCTTCTCCAAGGCCTAAGGATAGCCCGTCAGAGGTGCCATGGCGCGGATGATGGCAGGTTCCGCAGCTGATATTTCTGTTCCCGGACAGGATCTTGTCGTAAAATAGCAGCCGACCCAACTCGGCCTTTGCGGGGTCTACGGGTAGAAAATCGCTTGCCCCCAGCGGCGGCGGAAACCGCCGATCAGTCGCAGCCGCCGCCCCCGCAAAAAGGCCAAACGCCAGCACAACACAGGAGAGCACATGCGCAAGAGATGGAAACCGGTTCTGGCCGCGATGGCGCTGTCCACGAGCAGCCTGACGCTGCTGGTCCCGCTGCCCGCGCGGGCCGAAATCGAGCAGGCGCGCGACCTGATGGAGGCCGGCGAATTTGCGGCTGCGCGCGAGGCGCTCTGGCCAGCGGCGCGCTCCGGCAACGCAGACGCTGAAGAGCTGATCGGGGTGATGTATGCCATGGGGCTGGGTGTTGACCGTGACGACCAGCGGGCCTTTGAATGGTATCTGCGCAGCGCCATGAAAGGGCACCCCGGCGCGCAATCGGGTATCGGTTGGTACTATGAAATCGGCCGTGGGCTGCCCGCCCCCGACTTGGTGCGCGCCTATATGTGGTACACGCTGTCGGCCATTGGCGGTGATCCCGATGCGGCGATCAGCCTTGAAGAGGTGGTCAAGAAAATGACCCCTGCGGAGATCGAGAAAGCGCATGTTCTGGTCGCGGACTATAAGGTCTGGATGTATCCGTTTCGCTAGCCAACGGGGCAGCGGCGCGGCTAGATCCCGCACCGCCGGTTGGTGTTGCAGCCTACTGATCAGTTCAAATCGGCGGCACGGGCCGCGTTGACGTCGGCTTCGGCCTTGGCGACTGCATCGGTCAGCGCGGTAAAGATCTCATCGCCGCGCGTCACGTTGGATTTGAACCAGTCATAGACCGGCTCGGCTGCGGATTTGAACGCCGCCTTCTGTTCGGGCGTCGGAACATAGAGATCGCCGCCACCGGCAACAAAATCCTCATAGGCCTGGATCGACTTGCGCTTGGGCGAGGCAAATGTGGCCTGTTGCAGCGCGTAGAAGCCATCGACCACGACCTGCCGCATGTCTTCCGGCATATTCGTGAAGGTTTGGTTCGACATCCACCACAGCGCCCCCATATAAGCGTGTCCGTCCAGCGTCACATATTGCAGGCCAGCGTCGGGGAATTTCATGCCCATGATATCGGTGATGCCGTTCTTGGAGCCTTCGACCACGCCGGTCTGGAACGAGGTAAACAGCTCCGGCCAGGGGATCGGTGTCGGAGAGGCCCCGAGCGCCTTTACCAGCTCCTGCGGCAGGTCGGCGACGACCGTTCGGATTTTCAGACCTTCCATGTCGGCAGGTTCCGCGACCCGGCGTTTGGTATTGGCGAAGTTGCGCCAGCCGCCGGTGTTGCCAATGGTCATCAGGCGGATCGCATCGCCGGAATCCTCCAGTGCCATCCGGCGCATGGTGCGGGTGAAATCGCCCGACAGCACATGTTCGGCAATCCGGTCATCCGCCATCAGATAGGGCAGATCCAGCACCTGGACGTAAGGGAACAACCCCGACGCGCCGCCGGAGGTGGAAATATAGATGTCGATTGAACCATCCGCGACGCCTTGCAGGCATTCTGCCCCGTTGGAGCAAAGCTGGGTGCCGATGAACAATTCAACCTCGATTGCGCCATTGGAGGCCGCTTCGACGTAGTTCTTGAACACGACCAGACCGTCGTAATCCTCGTCATTCTCGTTGGAATTGGCGGTCGCGCGGATCTTGTAGTCTGCGGCGTAGGCCGACAGCGCGGTGCCTGCCATCAGGGCCGACAGGGCCAGTGTCTTCACCATTTTTCTGAGCATTCGTGTCTCCTCCTGTTGCTCTCTTATTCTGGGTATCGGGTCGTCCTTAGTTCAGAAATCCGGTCAACTGCGGAATGGTCAGCGAAATGGCCGGCACAAAGGTGATCAGAAAGATCACCGCAATTTCAATCGCAAGAAAGGGCAGGATCGCCCGGGCAATTGTTGTCACCCGCTCTTGCGAAACGGCGGCTGCCACAAACAGCACCAGCCCCATCGGCGGTGTCGCCAGACCAACCGTCAGGTTCACACACATGATGATGGCAAAATGGACCGAGTCGACGCCAAGATCGGTGAACACCGGTCCGAGGATCGGGCCAAGGATGATGATCGCAGGGCCCGCATCCAGGAACATGCCCACGACAAACAGCAAGAGATTGATCAGGAACAGCAGGATCAGCGGATTTTCCGAGAGGGTGAGGATGAAATCCGCCAGCTGTTCCGGCGCGTGACTGAGGCTGACGACAGTCTTGAACGACATCGCGGCGCCCACCAGCAGCAGCACCACGGCGGAGGTGATCCCCGCCCTCGTGAACACCTGCGGCAGGTCCGCCAGCCGCATCGACCCCAGCACCAGAAAGCTGATCAGCAGCGCATAGGCCACCGCCACGGCAGCTGCCTCGGTCGGGGTGAATACGCCGGCAAGAATGCCACCAAGGATCAGGACAGGCGTCTGCAACGGCACCACCGCTCGTTTGCAAATGGTGCGAAACGCCGGGCTGACCATCCGGCGCAGCCCTAGCATCAGCCCATGGGCAAACAGAACCGCGCCAAGGAACACCAGCCATTTGATCTGCGCTCCGGCCCCCTCGCCCAGCGGGACAAACTGTGCCAGCAACAGGCCAAGGTTGAGCCGCACCAGCCCAAAGGAGAACCAGCGCTCCATCGCGCCGATCTCAACGCTGTCGAACACCACCCGCCGTGCGGCCGGCAGCTCATACCGGTCGGCCATGGCGCGGACCATGATCATCAGGCCGACGCCAACCAGAACACCCGGAACGATGCCTGCGAGGAACAGCGCGGCAACGCTTTCGCCCATGACATAGGCATAGATGATCATGATGCCGGATGGCGGAATGATTGGCCCGATCACCGAACTGGCGGCAGTGACGGCCGCAGCGAATTTGCGACTGTAGCCTTCGCGCTCCATCGCCGGGATCAACATGGACCCAAGGGCAGAGGTATCGGCCACGGCAGAGCCCGAGAGGCCGGCAAACAGGATCGACGACAGGATGTTCACCTGCGCCAGACCGCCGCGCAGATGACCCATCAGCGCCTGCGAGAATTCGACCAGCCGAACGGTGATGCCACCGCGATTCATCAACTCGCCCGCCAGCATGAAAAACGGGATCGCCATCAGCGGAAAGCTGTCCATCCCGTTATAGAGGTTGCGATACAACAGGGTGAGATCGCGTTCTTGGCCATTCAGCCATAGCAGGGCACCCGGGGCTGCCAGAAGACAGAAAAAGACCGGCAGACCGATCAGCAGAAGAAACAGGAACAGCGGCAGGAACCAGATCAGCATCACTCGGCCCCTCCGATGGTCATGCCCGGACGGTCCGGCAGGCGATCACCCTGACCGAACAGTCGCACGATGCGTTCAAGGATCAGCTCGATATTGACCAGGATCAGCAGGCCCAGGCCCACCACAAGCGACAGCATCATCCAGCTGCGGGGCACCCGGTGCCAGCTGTCAAACCCGAGAGAGGTCGGAACATAGAGCGAGGCAGTGGCAAACCGCCCGCCAAGACCGGTGACCTCCCTATATCCGATCTGAATACCAACGATCAGCACTGTCAGGCCAATCGCCAATAGCAGCAGCTGCAGCAGGTGGAACAGCCGCCCACGCAGCAGGGAGTCGATAACATCAATGGCCACAAAACCACCGTTGCGCAGTGCGGTCGGCGCCATCAGGCCGGTCATCCACAACATGCAGAACCGCGCGGCCTCATCCGGCCAGGGCAAGGCACTGCCCAGCACGTAGCGAAAGAAGACCTGAATCAGGATCGCCAGAACCATCAGGCCAATGGCAAAAACGCCCACCCATCGGCCGAGCGCAAGCAGGCCGGTGTTGAGCGGGCGCAGTATGTTCAGGACCGACAGAACTGCCGTCATCGCGTCTCTCTCCTCCCCCCAATGTGCCCGCACCAACCTCCCTTGGTGCAGGCAGCCGGTCGCTAGCGTGACACGGCGATCTGGCCCATCTGGCCCTTGTAGAATGTCAATGCGTCCCCTTCTTCGCGCATGGTGGCGCGGTCAACGTGACCCAGCACGATGGCGTGGTCTCCACCGTCATGGATGGCTGAACGGGTGCATTCAAACCGCGCCAGACAGTTTTCCAAGAGCGGCACCCCGTTTTTGTTGCGCTCCAGCTGCAAATGGTTCAGCCCAAAAGCATCTTTTGCGACCTGCCAACACAGATCATCCTGATCCGCCGCCAGAACGTGGATGGCGTAGTGGCGGGCTCTCTCGAAATAGGGAAAGCGGCGCGAGTTGCGGTCCGGCGACCACAGCACCAGCGGCGGCGTCAGCGAGACCGAGGAAAAACTGTTGGCGGTGATCGCCACAACCCCCTGATCGGAGGCTGCGGTCACGATGGTGACCCCAGTTGCGAACCGGCCAAAGGCGTCGCGCAGCAGCCGCGTGTTGTCCGGTGCGGGAACAAAGCTGTGTTTGCCCTGCCCTGCATGTGCCGACATCATGCGACCTCCCGGCCCAATGCCGCCTCGTACAGGGTGAACCAGGTCGGGCGGTCCAGCTCGACCTTCAGCGCGTCAGAGGCCTGTTTGATCCGCTCCAGATTATTGGTGCCCAGCACCGGCAGGATCTGAGCCGGGTGTCGCAACAGGAAGGCTATGGCGACGGCGGCGCGGTCAACGCCTTGCGCGGCAGCAATCACATCCAGCCGATCGGCCAATTGGCCGCTCCCGGTCATCAGCCCCCCACCGCCAAGCGGTGACCACGCCATCAGCGGATGCCCCTGCCGCTGATGAAAGGCCAGATCGCCGTTGGTGAAGGGGCTGATCTCGGACAAAGAGAGTTCGATCTGATTGGTGGCCAGCGGCGTCTTCATCGCCGATTGCAGCAGCTCCCAATCCCAGGGACGGAAGTTCGACACGCCGACGGCGCGCAATTTGCCTGCGGCGACCAGCGCATCCAGCGCGGCCCCTGTCTCGACATGATCCATCAGCGGATCCGGCCGATGGATCAGCAAGAGGTCGATATGGTCGATGCCCATTTCCATCAGCGACGTCTCAACCGAACGGGTGATATGGGCGGCGGAGGTATCGTAATGTTTGACCGTCGCGTCCGCATAGCGCCCGACCGGAGCCACGATATCGCATTTGGTGACGATCTCCATCTGCTCACGCAGGGCTGGATTCGCCTTCAGCGCCCGCCCCAGGATCCCTTCGGCTGTATAGCCGCCATAGATATCGGCCTGATCAAAGGTGGTGATCCCCTGCGCCAGACAGGCCTCGATCTTGGCCTCGACATGGGCGGTCGAGGTATCGCTGTCATCGCCAAGACGCCACATGCCATAGACCAGACGGCTGAACTCCAGCCCTTCTGCGATCTTGATCCGTTCCATCAACGACGTTCTCCGTTCCCTAGGGGTGTCGCCGGGGTCGATTGCGGCACCCGGCCATATTCATGCGGCAGTGAGCAGGTTTTCAGATGTGGCATCACCCGCGCCCCGAAATGCCGCGCTTCCTCCAGATGCGGGTAGCCCGACAGCACAAAGGCGCGGATGCCCATCTTCTGGTAGGCTTCCAGCTTTGACATGACCTGATCGGTGGATCCGACCAGCGCCGCCCCGCAACCAGAGCGTGCCCGCCCTATCCCTGTCCAGAGGTTCGGTTCGATAAACCCGAATTCATCAGCAATATCGCGGTTCTTGGCCTGATGCGCCACGCCCAGCGAGGTGGCATCCAGCGCCCGCTCCCGAATGGCCCTGCCCTGCGCATCATCCAGTTTCGATACAAGGTGATCGGCGTATTCATAGGCTTCTGCCTCGGTGTCGCGGACAATCACATGCACCCGCAGACCATAATCAAGCGTACGCCCATAAGTTTCCGCGACGCTATGGACCGCCTGCATCCGACCGGCCAGATCTTCCATCTTTTCCGGCCACATCAGGTAGACATCGCAATGTTCACCGCAGAGCTCCAGCGCCGCCGGGGAATAGCCACCGAAATACAGCAGCGGCCCGCCGGTCTGATAGGGTTTCGCCGGATCGGTGGTCAGCCCTTCGAATTGGTAAACCTCGCCCTTGTGGTTGATCTCATCCCGGGTCCAGGCCTGTTTCAGGATCTCGACCACTTCGCGCGAGCGCTGATAGCGAAAGCCGCTGTCGGCGGTCTCCCCCGGAAAATCGGAGGAGATAATATTGACCGTCAGCCGCCCCTTCAGCATGTGATCCAAGGTGGCCAGGGTACGCGCCAGCATGATCGGCTGCATCTCGCCGCAGCGCACCGCTGCCAGCATGTTGATCCTGTCAGTGATCGGCGCACAGCCCGCCACAAAGCTGAGCGTATCCTGACCCACCTGAAAGGACGACGGGCAAAGGATATTGCGAAATCCCTGCGCCTCTGCCTCTTTCACGATGTCAGAGCAATGCGCCCAGGACGACCGCAGGTCACCATCCGGTACACCAAGAAACTGGTAATCGTCCGAGCAGAGTGCCGCAAACCAGGACACTTCGACCGCATCAAGATCCGCGGATGTTACCGGAACAACGCTCATCGGTCTCTCCCTCGCAGTTGGCAACTTAACTCTTGCATAGCCTGCGCCTTGATGTAGATCAATGGTGTATCAATTTTTCTCACATGGTGACGATTGGCCCCATGCCCACCGCCCGCTCCACTGCCAGCGCGCTGCCGCTTTACCTTCAGATCAGCGAGTCCCTGACCCGTGAGATCGCGGCCGGGAGGTTGGCCGACGGGGAGCGACTGCCGCCCGAGCGTCAGCTGGCGCAGCAGTATGGAACCACCGTAAGAACCCTGCGCAAATCCCTGTCGGAGCTAGAAAAACAGGGGATGCTCGAACGGATTCAGGGATCGGGAAACTACATCCGCACCACCCAGTCAGTGCAAAGCGTCTATTCGATGTTTCGGCTGGAGCTGCCCGGCGGTGGTGGCTTGCCCACGGCAGATGTTCTGTCGGTGACCGCGCTCGCCAAGCCCGAAACACTGCCCGAATTTGGCAGGTCAGGCAGTGGCACCCGGATCAGGCGGTTGCGGTATCTCGATGATGTGGTGATTGCCGTTGAAGAGATCTGGCTGGATGGTGGCGCGGGACAGGTCGATGCCGGACAGCTGTCCGATTCCCTCTATAGATATTATCGGCTGCATCTGGGCTTCTGGATCAGCCGAGCCGAGGATCGGGTATCGCTTGGTCGGGTGCCCGACTGGGCGCCGACACGGTTTGGCAAGCCCCCGGGCGCGACGGTTGGGTATATCGAACGGCTAAGCTGGGCACAGGATGAGGCCGCCGTGGAGTTCTCACGCACTTGGTTTGACCCGGACAGGGCGCTTTATGTGCAGCGCCTGACGTAGGAGGAAACATGTCACACCCCACCACCTATGGAATCATCGGCTGCGGCATGATGGGCCAGGAACATCTGCGCAATATCGCCCTGCTGGACAACACGCGGGTCGGTGCGATCTATGAACCCAATGCGGCCATGCGCGAGACTGCCGCCACACTCGCCCCTGATGCAGCGTTCGTGGACAGTATCGAGGCCCTGCTGGCTGTAGCTGAGCTTGACTGCCTGTTGATCGCCAGTCCCAATTTCCGCCATCTGGAGCAGCTGGAGACCCTGGCCCGCCTGCGCCCGTTGCCGGTGCTGGTCGAAAAACCGCTGTTCACCAGTCTTGCCGATCTGGCACGACTGGACGGTTTTGCAGCAGATTATCCGGCCCCCGTTTGGGTGGCGATGGAATATCGCTATATGCCCCCCATTGCGGCTTTCCTGAAGCAGGCCCAGACAGCGACCGGCGGCATCAAGATGCTGAGCATCCGCGAGCATCGGTTTCCATTTCTCGCAAAAGTCGATGACTGGAACCGGTTTGACGCCAAATCCGGAGGCACCTTTGTTGAGAAATGCTGTCACTTCTTCGATCTGATGCGGCTGACGCTCGGTTCTGAACCGCTACGGGTTATGGCCAGCGGCGGTCAGGATGTGAACCATCTCGATGAACGCTACAGCGATGGTGTGCCTGACATCCTCGACAATGGCTACGTGATCGTCGACTTCCGCTGCGGCGCGCGCGCCATGCTGGACCTGTGCATGTTTGCCGAAGGCGCTGAATATCAGGAAGAGGTCGCCGCGGTCGGACCCACAGGCAAGATCGAAGCCTTTGTGCCCGGACCGGGGCGGTTCTGGCCCACCCATCTGGGCGCGCCGCCGCTGCCGAAGCTGGTGACCTCGCCACGCTCCCCCAAAGGCCCTGTAAAACAAGAGTTTCCTGTTGATCCTGAACTTCTTGAGGCGGGTGATCACAACGGATCCACCTTTTATCAGCACCAGAAGTTTCTCGAACTGGTCCGCGGCGAACGCGCAACACCTGAGGTGACCCTTCATGATGGGCGGATGGCAGTGCTCATGGGGATGGCGGCGCAGATCTCCATTGCCGAGCGGCGCAGCGTAGAGATCTCAGAGCTGATCTGAGCGCGCCCCGGTGACGGGATATTACAAGCCGATCACGATATCGGCCTGTAGCCCACCCAGCTCGGCGCTGGTGCCCAGCCGGAGCGTCCCACCATGCGCGCGCGCAATATCGGTGACAATCGCCAGCCCCAGACCAACCCCGCTGCCAAGATCCTGATTGCGGGCAGGATCAAGCCGGGTAAAGGGCCGGGTCGCCTCGGTCCGGTCCGCCTCTGCAATGCCGGGACCGTCATCCTCGACCCTTATGCGCAGGAATTTCTCGGTCATGGCAACGGACACCCGTGCGCGGGTGCCATAACGCACTGCGTTTGAGATCAGATTCTGCACGGCCCGACGCATTGCTGCGCCGCGCAGCATCACCTTACCTTCGCCGCTCATCTCGCCGAGCATCACATCCTTGCCCTGCCGCCGCCAGCCATCGACCAGCAGCGTGATCATCACATGCGGATCCACTTCTTCCGGCTCGCTGGTGGAAACACCGCGCGAGAAGTCGAGAAAGGCATCCAGGAGCGCCTGCATCTCGTCGACATCCTGACGCAGCGGCTCGGCCTCCTCGTCATCCAGCATCGACAGGCCCAGTTTCATGCGCGTCAGCGGCGTGCGCAGATCGTGGCTGACACCGGAGAGCATCAGCGTGCGCTGCTCCATCTGACGTTCGATCCGCGCCCGCATGTCCAGAAAGGCGCTGCCGGCGGCGCGCACCTCATTGGCCCCGCGCGGCGAATAAGGCTCCGTTCGTCCCCGCCCAAAGGCCTGTGCCGCTTCCGCGAGCTGCTTGATCGGGCGCAGCTGGTTACGCATGTAGACGAATGCGATGACCGTCATCAGGAAACCAAAGACGATCATGGTGACAATCAGCTGATGCGGCGCCGCTGCCGTCAGTCGCCGTCTGTCAAACACCAGCGCCAGTGGCCCGTGTTCGCTATCCAGCACCAACTGCACCCGGCGCGTGTTGGGGAACTGGGCAGAGATGAACCGTGGCGCCGTCGCCTGCAAGGTGTCCCGCACCACCCGGCCCGAAAACTCCAGTAGCCCCATCTGATCCAGCGGTACCGGCTCCTCCGGCTCGAGAAAGCGCAGCTGCATCTGGAGCGGTCGCAGCAGCGGATCGGCCAGTTGCAGGGCCTCCTCGCGACTGCCAGCCGGTGCCATCACCTGCTCCAGCAGGCGCAGCTCGCGCAGCATTGTGAGCGTCATCTGGACCGTCAGATCCTCAAGGTCACGCTTGATGAACACAACCGAAATCACCAGTTGCAGCGTTACGATCGGCACCAGCAGGATAAGCGCCGCCCGCCCGTAAAGGCTGCGCGGCATATAGTGTTTGAGCCATTGAAAGAACATGCGCTACACCTACCGCGCGACCCCGCCGCTGAAAAGCAAAACGCGCATCTTCCGCGCCCCGTTTATCACCAAGGATCAGAGCAGATGCAGGCACCCGACGATTTCAATCCCCCCGCAGGCATCGCGGAGAATGTCGAACCGGGTCTGCGCCGTATCCTCGCACCGAACCCCTCTGCGATGACATATCGCGGCACCAATACCTATCTGCTGGGCCACAGCGATATTGCCATCATCGACCCCGGCCCAATGAGTGACGCCCATCTGCGGGCGATCCTTGACGCCGTGGAACCGGATCAGCGCATCAGCCACATTCTGGTCAGCCACAGCCATCTGGACCATTCCCCCCTCGCCCGGCCGCTTGCCAAGGCCACCGGCGCGCCGGTCTACGCCTTCGGCGATGCAACAACAGGGCGAAGCGCTGTGATGACGGAGCTGGCCGCCGCCGGCCTCGCCGGTGGGGGTGAGGGCATCGATGTGGATTTCACGCCAGACATCAGGCTGCGCGACGGTGATATCGTGGCCGGCCCGGACTGGCAGCTGGAAGTGATCCACACGCCCGGACATCTTGGCAATCATATCGCTTTTGCCTGGAAAGACACCTGTTTTACCGCCGATCACGTGATGGGCTGGGCCAGTTCGCTGGTGTCGCCTCCCGATGGCGATCTGACAGATTTCATGGCTTCCTGCCAGCGATTGGCCGCGCGCAACTGGCGCGTCTTCTACCCCGGGCACGGTGCACCGGTTTGCGACCCTGCGACCCGGCTCGCCTGGCTGATCACCCACCGCAAAGGGCGTGAGGCTGCGATCATGGCGGAGCTTGCGAAAGGACCGGCCACCGTGGCAGAGCTGGCAGCGCGCATCTACACCGAAACTCCGGCCGCGCTGCGCATCGCCGCCGAGCGCAATGTTTTTGCCCACCTCGTTGATCTTGCAGGGCAATCCCGCGTCACATGCGCAGATCCTCTGTCATTCGGCGCGCTGTTCGCTCAGCTCCCATAGACAACCGGATTACCGCAGATTTTTTCAAAAAATCGCAAAACGACTCTGGACCTCATCAGATCCGACCGCTATACGGCACAAACCGTTCCGGCGTAGCTCAGCGGTAGAGCAGTTGACTGTTAATCAATTGGTCGTAGGTTCGATCCCTACCGCCGGAGCCAAAGATTTCAAGGGCTTGGAGATTACATCTCCAAGCCCTTTTCTTTTGTGAAGGCCGTCAGCCGGTGTCATGAGCCCTGAGACGCAGTACCAGCGGCACCATCGCCACCACAAGCACAGCGGCGACCAGAAACGGGGCACCGGGCAAATACCAGCCGGTCTCGCCGACAAACCGTTCAAACACCCCGGTAAGCACCAGCGGAGCCGCGACAGCAGCAACCGACGACAGCGAAGCGATGACGCCCTGAACCACACCCTGCTGATCCTCGCCAACCCGGTTGGCGGCAAATGCGGTGATCAGCGGCGGAGCCATATCTGACAGGGCGGCGATCGGCAGAAACACAATGATGACCCAGATGGCACTGGCAACGCCAAACCCGATCATGGAAATCACCGCCGCCACCATCGCGATGATCAGTGTTCTGAAATCCCCCAGGCGTTTGGTGAGCTGCGGCAGGATGCCCGCCTGTACCACGGCGATCAGAACACCATAGGCTGAAAGGGTCAGCCCGATGGTGAAGCCGTCCCAGCCAAACACCTCGCGGCCCCAGAAGGACCAGAGTGTCGGGTAGACCAGATTGGCAAACTCAAAGACAAAGATACAGATCAAGGGGATCGCCAGACCGGGGATGGCAAAGGCGCGAAGGAGGGTCGCGAAGGGGTTGATATCACGGCGGCCAAACGGGCGACGGTTCTCCGGCTTCAGGGATTCCGGCAGAATGATCAGCCCGAACAGCACGTTGACCGCCGAAAGGCCCGCAGCGATCCAGAAGGGCGCGCTGATGTGCAGCCCCGACGCCATGCCGCCAATTGCAGGCCCCAGTACAAAGCCGATACCAAAGGCGGCACCGATCATCCCAAAGGCAGCGCCGCGCTCTGCCGGTTTGGCGATATCCGATATATAGGCGGTCGCCGTGATATAAGTCGCCCCCGCCATCCCGGCGATGACCCGACCAACCAGCAGCATCCAATAGGTCTGGGCCAGCGCCATGATGACATAGTCGATCGTCAGGGTGACAAGCGCGAGGATCAGGATCGGCCGACGCCCATAGGCATCGGAGAGGCTGCCGACAATCGGGCCGAACAGAAACATGGCGGCGGCATAGGCCGACATCATGATGCCGCTCCACAACGCGCCTTCGGCGGTACTTTCGGCCCCCACTCTCAGCATCAGATCGGGCATGATCGGAAACACGATGCCAATGCCAATCGCATCAATCATCAATGTCGCAAGAATGAACAGAAAGGGGCCGGTCAACTTCATGGTGCTTGTCTTTTTTGATCTGAAACAGCGCCAACACGCGGCACAGCACTTAGTAGCTGAGGCGCGCGCGCAATGGGTAACCCTATTTCCGCAGCTTCGCGGCTTTTTGGCGCAGCGGTACAAAATGGCATCCTCGACGGCAGGCGGGCGACGTCAGCCTTCGGGAAATCTCACCTCGACCCGCAGTCCGCGTTGATCTGGTCCCGACATCAACGCCAGGTCAGCTTCGTGCAGGTCTGCAATCGCTTTTACCATGGCCAGCCCAAGCCCTGCCCCGACGGTGTTGCGGCTGCGATCGAGCCGGTAGAGCGGATCCAGCACGCGGCTGCGTTCAGCCTCGGGTATTCCCGGGCCAGTGTCGGTGACTGACAGCCTGCGACCGCTCAAGTCGATTGCAATGCTGGCCCCCTCGCCGGCGTGGCGGATTGCGTTCTCGATCAGATTTGCCAGAAGCTGCATGATCAGGCTGCGGTCCGCATTGATAGTGACGGCATCGCTGACGCGGCAGGACAGCTCTTGCCCGGCGTCCTGCGCCACCGCCTCGTATATTTCATGCACCTGCTCCACGACTGCCGCCAGTTCGACGGGTGCAAAACCGTCCCGCCGCCGCTGGCTCTGCATCCGCGCAATCCGCTGGATGGCGCCAAAGATGGCAATGATATCATCCATCTGCGCAATCGCGGCCTCTCTATGGGCGGCCTGATCCTCGGCGTCTTCCGCCTGATCGAGATGCAGCCGCAGACGTGTCAGTGGCGTGCGCAGATCATGCGCAATATTGGCAGAAAAATCAGACATCTGCCGCATCGAGGCCTGCAAACGTTCGGTGGCACCGTCAATCCGCGCAGCCAGTTCATCAATATCATCGCGGATCACCCGGGGCGCCAGCCGAAGATCAAGATTGCCATCGGCAATACGGTCAAACCCCGCGCCGATCCGGTTCAGACGTCGCTGTGCCCGGATCCCGAAGATCAATCCGATGACCAGCGCAGGCAGCGACAGGATGATGACGAAGATAAGGATGACGCCGGTAAAATCCGCGCCAAAGGCACTGACACCGGGCGCATAGACCAGAAGGCGACCATCCAGCACCGCACCGCTATAGATGCGCCAGCCGAGATCGGCGTCGCTGTCAAACTCCACATCGAAGCCCAGCTGGCGAGCGGTACCAGGGTTCCGCCCCGGCTGGTCAGAGGATATATCGTCCTCTTCGGCTTCATCCTCGATCAGCTCAAAGATCCGGTCCAGAGTTTCCAGTGCCTCAGGTTGAAACAGCTGTTCGCCCTCCAGAATATCAAACCCCGGCCTGTCAAAAGCTCCCCGCAGCACGGGGCCGAGAACCTTGCCATCTGCGCGCAGAACGGCATAGCCGACACCGCTGTCGGAAAACACTTCGGCAGTCACGATCTGATCGGGGAAGCGACCGGTGCGTGTCAGCCGATCGCTGATGCGCTGATATTCCTCCCGCATCGCTGCTTCCGTCTCGGCGCGGAATTCTTCGGTGATGACATCGTCAAGCAGCAGCCCGCCGATGGTCAGCAGAACCAGAAACGCCAGCGACAGGGCAATCGCCTGACGCAGGGCGCTCATCCGCAACAGGCTCTTTATGAAGGATCTAATCAAGGAACATATACCCGGACCCGCGCACGGTTTTGATGAACTCCGTTCCGAAGGGTTTTTCAATCTTGTTCCGCAAGCGGCTCATATGGGTTTCGACAACGCTGGTGGCGGGATCGAAATTAATGTCCCAGACCCGTTCAAGCAGCATGGCGCGGGTCTGGATCCGCCCCTTGGAACGCATCAGAACCTCCAGCAGGCGAAACTCCTTGGGGTTCAGCAAGACGGTCTGGCCATTGCAGGTACAGGTCTGGCTCAAGAGATCCAGCTCAAGCCCGCGATGAGAGAGCCGGGTCGTCATTTCTGCGGCCTCAGCCCGTCCGCGACGGCCCAGGGCGGTGATACGGGCCAGCAGCTCAGACATGGCGAAGGGTTTGCTGAGATAGTCGTCAGCACCGGCTTCCAGCCCCTCGACACGGTCCTCAACCGCGCCGAGCGCGGTGAGCAGGATCAAGGGGGTGGCAATCCGTGCAGAGCGCAGGGTTTTCAGCGCCGAAAGCCCGTCAAGATCCGGCGTCATCCTGTCAAAGATCAGGACATCATAATCGCGGGTTGTTGCAGCCAGCAGCGCCTCGCGACCATTCTCGATCCAGTCGACCACATGGCCCGCTGCCATGAGGCCCTTGACCGTCCAGGTGCCAATTTCAGGATCATCTTCGAGCAGGAGAATTCGCATCAGGACTCCGCCGGTTTCAGCATCGCGCCCAAGTGACCAAGCCGACCCCCTGGCGCTGCAATTGGGTGCAAGCTCGTTTCGGATGACCGGAGTTCAACGGATCACAATTAAGCTCCCCAAGGTTGAACCCGGCGCACCGGACGATCGGCCGTATCTGTCGACCGGCAAGTCGGCGACGGGATCTGGGCAGGGTTTCACGCCAACACACGATGCCCGCGCCCCTGCATGCAGCGGATAAGAATGGTGCGGCGCTGTTTGTCGCGTTCATTCTGCCCGTCAAGCGCCCCGATACCACCGCCGAGTGCAGCTCCGATCCATGCGTCATCGGCGCGGTCTCCATCCTCACTGTCTACCGCTCCGATGATGCCACCGATCGCCGCACCTTGAACAGCGCTGGATTTCAACGTTTTGTCTACATGTTGTTCGGCCAACGCACGGCAGGCGCCCAAATCGGAGTGAAACCCGACTTGCTGCGGCCCATCTAACAGGAGCGGTTCTTCATAGCTGTCGCCACAGGCTCCAAGGGCGACTGCCGCGAGGCAGCCAAGATATAGCTTTTTCATGAATGGTCTCCGGCCAGCCGCCTGATCTGTCTTTCTCGCGGCGGCAAGGATGGTCTAGGGAATACTTCGATAAGGCCGGAGCCCACGCTCCGGCCCGTCATCAGATCCGGACGAGGTAATCAGCCTTTGTGATCGTCATCCTCATCGTCGTCATCGTCGCAATCGCACTCATCATCTTCGAGTTCATCAATCAGGCTTGCGAAGTCCAGCCCGTCCTCGAACTCATCGTCCAACAGCTGCTGCATCATTTCGGGTGAGGCCGCGGTTTGGGTCGCGGTGTTCAGGATCGAGCCATCGGTGGCTGACACCACGATCTCTGTCAGGCTGGTCGGACTGGCGACAACCGCAACAAACACAGGCGAGTCGTGAAGGTCATCAAGGCTGATTTCCACCAGTCGGCCTTCGGCGTTTTCCAATGCTGTGCGCATGACCTGATCAAAGGTGACAGGCACGGCGAGCATATCCGCATAGGTCAGCTCGGCCTCTGCCACCTCGACCGGGGCCACCTCCGGCGCCTGCTGCGCGCGCAGGCTCTGTGCGGCAAAGCCACCTGCAATCAGGGTTGCGGTCATCACGATACGTGTCGTTGTCTTGGTGATCATCTTCCATTCCTCTCATCTATTGCGCCAGGGCGGTGGACGCCGTGTCTGGCTGATGAGACGAATATGCAGGTCCAGTCTTACAGGGTCTCTGCGCGGAGCTTACAATTCTGTAAGCTTAGGATTTTTTGGGCCACGGCATAGGATCTGTCGTGGCCCGAAGCTGTATTCCTTATATCTGGCAGAACCTTAGGCGAGGCTTGGCAGCCAGAGCACGATAGAAGGGAAAGCAACCAGCAAAGCGATGGTAATACCATCGGCAATGAAGAACGGCGTCACGCCCTTGAACACATCCTGCACCGTCAGATCGTCCCGCACACCCGCAACGACAAAGCAGTTGAGACCGATCGGGGGTGTGATCAGGCAGAACTCGGCCATTTTCACCACCAGAATACCAAACCAGATCGCACACATCGGCCCGGACATGCCAAATGTGCTTTCCGCCGCTGAAACGTATTCACCACCGTTAAGCGCCATCACCGCCGGATAGACCACCGGAAGCGTGAGCAGCAGCATACCGATGGCGTCCATGAACATGCCGAGCACCGCATAGGCCAGCAGGATGCAGATCAGGATCAGCATCGGCGACAGGGTGAGCGAGGTGATCCAGTCGGAAAACGCCGCCGGCAGTTCGGCAAAGCCAAGGAAGCGGACGTAGATCAGGACGCCCCAGATGATGGTAAAGATCATCACCGACAGTTTTGCGGTTTCCAGCAGCGCGTCCTTGAACTCCGCCCATCGCATCCCGCGATACAGCGCCATCAAAAACACCACGAAGGCCCCGATTGCGCCACCCTCTGTCGGGGTCCCCCAGGCATCGCCCCCAAAGGGGTTGTAGACAAACAAAATGATCGTCGCGACCACAAACAGGATCGGCAGCGCAGGCGGCAGCGAAACAAAGCGCTCGCGCCAGGTAAAGCCGGTGACAGCAGGGCCAAAGCCCTTGATCGTCATCGCCATGCCGATGATCAGCAAACCGTAAATCAGTGCCGAGAAGGCACCGGGGATAAAGCCTGCCAGCAGGAGCTTGCCCACGTCCTGTTCGACGATAATCGCGTAGATTACAAGGATCGCAGAGGGCGGGATCAGCGAGGCCAGCGTGCCGCCGGCCGCCACCACACCTGCGGCAAAGCGTTTGTCGTAACCGATTGCCAGCATCTCGGGGATCGCGATCCGGGCAAAGACGGCGGATGTCGCAACAGAGGCGCCAGAGACGGCGGCAAAGCCCGCCGTGGCAAAGACGGTCGACACCGCCAGCCCGCCCGGCACCCAGGCCAACCAGCGTTTTGCGGCCTCAAACAGCGCTTTGGTGAGGCCTGCGTAATAAGCGAGATAGCCGATCAGGATGAAGGTCGGAATGAGGCTCAGCGCCTGGCTTGAGACCTTGGAATGGGGCACCTGCCCTGCGGTCTTCACGGCGATGGTCAGCGCCTTCGTGAACCGCGCCGGATCATAGCCAAACTTGGCCCAGAAGATCCAGACAAGGCCGACCAGCCCAGCGAGACCGGCGGCAAAGGCCACCCGCATCCCCAAGAACACAGTTACCAGAAGAAAGCCGCTGACCCAGAGGCCAATTTCGATAGGTTCCATAGTCTGCCCCTTTAGTCGCGGTCACTGGCGGTGGTCGACACCCCGCCCAGATGTTCAGCCTCGGCCGCTGCCTGCTCTGCGGCGCTCTGCACCAGCGGAACCGCAGCCGGGCTGTCCAGCCCCAGAACCAGCGCGCGGCCATAGCCCCAGACCTGCAGCAACAGGCGCAGGCACAGCACGCCAAATGCGACCGGCGCCAGCAGCTTGGCCGGCCAGATCGGCAGACCGATATCGATGGAGCTGTCGCGGCTCCACAGGGGGGCGGCAAAATCGAAGGAGCGCTGGAAATGCGACCAGCTGCCCCAGAGCAGCGCCAACATCAGGGCCAGGATCAATAACACCGAGAACAGCTCAAACAGCCAGAGTGCACGCCCCCGCAGCGACGAGATCACCAGATCCATGCGAATATGGCTGCCGTCGCGCTGAACAAAGGAAATGCCCATAAAGGCGATCAGCGGCATCACCTGTTCGATCCAGTCCACATAGCCAGGTAGCGGCGCGTTGAAACCATTGCGCCCGCCAACCGAGACCACCGCAAGTACCATCAGCGAAAACACCGCAAGACCACTGACCAGGGCCAATCCGCGTTCCAGCCGCAGCAGACGCCTGTCCAAACTGCTGATCAGGCTGTCATCTACCAGCACCGCCGCACTGCCTGCCATCGTCTGCCCCCGTCATATCTACTTTGCAATCACGTAAGAAAGGGCCGGCGCAGCTCTGCCCGGCCCTTTCATCATTTGGATGAAAATCAGCTTCCCGAACGCAGGTCGCTCAGGGTTTTCTGCACCAGGTCATAAAGCTCCTGTGCAGGCAGTCCCTGCGCGCTCATGTCGGCGATCCACTGCTCGCGGATCGGATCGGCGGCAACCTTGCGGAATTCAGCCAGCTGATCCTCGGAGATGGTGACCTTCTCGACGCCTTTTTCGGCCAGAACACTGTCCCATTTCTCAAGCAGCACGCCATAGTTCGCAAGGTAATGGGCAATCGCCTCATCCACCGAGCTGTCCAGGGCTTCACGCTCGGCATCGCTCAGCGCGTCGTAGGCATCGGTGTTCACGACCACCGGGCAGTTCACGGTGCCGGGGTTGAGGTTTTCGGTCCACCAGTCGGCCTTGTTGATGGTGCCAAAGCTGAGATGCGCGTGCTGGGCAAAGGCAACGGTATCGACAACGCCGGATTCCATCGCGTTATAGGCTTCTGTTGCAGTCACGGATGTCGGCACCGCGCCCACGGCAGAAAATGCCTGACCGATGCCGCCGGTGGCGCGCACCCGCATATCCTTGAACTCACCCAGCTCATCGCGCGCCTCGCCGGTGCCGACGATATTGTACTGCGGCATGGGTGAAGTCATCAGCAGCTTGGCGTTCCAGCGCGCCAGATCCTTTTGTACGGCCGGATGTGCATAGACCGCATGGCTGACAGCGACTTCCTCTTCCAGCGTATTCACGCCAAGGAACGGCAGTTCCAGCACGGTGATCGACGGGTTCTTGTCGCGGTGGTAGCCCGCGCAGAACTGCGCCATCTCGAAGGCACCGATGGAAATCCCGTCAAGGTTTTCCTTGTTCTTCGACAGGCCACCATAGCTGATGTTCATGGTGAATTCGCCGCCGGTTTTCTCGGACACCAGCTCAGCCAGCTTTTCGACATGTTCGGTAAAGGCGCGGCGTTTGCCCCAGACAGAAACGTTCCATTCGGTGGCCGCAGCGCTGCCTGCAATGGACAGGCCGACAAGCGCCGCAGTTGCGGCGGTCAAATTGGTCTTCATGAGTACCTCCCAGTTTGTGCCCTTGTCCCTCTTGCGCCCCCCCCCTGCACCTTGGCGTCGCCGGGTGCCGGGCTTGCTGTGATCCTGCGATCACAGCCCTCAGGTCCGCAGAGTTGCGAGCATCTGGCACCACGCTAGCGCTAAGCCAGGGCGCTGCCAACCCCACAAGGCGCTGGTGCGCCATGGGCACAAAACCTGCCTGACAACCTGGCAGCGGTCCGCAGACGCGCCCGGCCCCATGGACCGACAGGCACCCGAGGGCGTCGTACCCTGGCACAGTTTGCCGCAGGCGATGGTGCCAGTCGGCGCCCGATGATAGCGCCAGCATCGCGCAGGCCGCTGATTTGCCAGCACGGGCGCTCCGGTCGATATTTACACCTAACATCATGATAAACAAAAGATTGATGTGCCAGCGCCGGAATAAGTTTACTACCTCAGACCAACCTCGGAAATAGATTTACAGGTAAATCCTTATTCCTCGGACACTTATTTCCTTATTTTCAAGCTTGGGTATTATCGCTGTGGAGGACGGAAAAGGTTTGACACATCTCGCTGTGCGCTGTGGTGTGCCATTCCGAGAACAGACTGGAGGGAGGGACACAAGATGACCCAGGAGAGCGACAGCAAAGCCTATGCGCCGTCGGAGGAGACGGTTGCACGCGCCCATGTCAACGCTGCACAATACGACGAGATGTACGCCGCTTCGATGCGGGATCCCGAGGGATTCTGGGGCGAACAGGGCAAGCGGATCGACTGGATCAAGCCCTTCAGCCAGGTGAAGGATGTGGATTTCACACTCGGCAATGTCTCGATCAACTGGTACGCGGACGGTACGTTGAACGTCTCCGCCAACTGTATCGATCGCCACCTGGACACCCGAGGCGATCAGACCGCGATCATCTGGGAACCGGATGATCCGGAAGAGCCTGCCCAGCATATCTCTTACAATCAGCTGCATACCCGTACCTGCCGGATGGCAAACATCCTGGAGACCATGGGCGTGCGCAAGGGCGACCGGGTGGTGATCTACCTGCCAATGATCCCCGAAGCGGCCTATGCCATGCTGGCCTGCGCCCGCATTGGCGCCATTCATTCCATCGTCTTTGCAGGCTTCTCCCCCGATGCGCTGGCGGCCCGGATCAACGGCTGCGACGCCAAGGTGATCATCACCGCCGACGAGGCGCCGCGCGGCGGCCGCAAGACCCCGCTGAAATCAAACGCCGACGCAGCCCTCTTGCACACAAAAGACACGGTGAAATGTCTCGTGGTGAAGCGCACCGGCGGTCAGACCACCTGGGTCGACGGGCGCGACTACGACTACAACGAAATGGCGCTGGAAGCGGATGACTACTGCAAACCGGCCGAGATGAATGCCGAGGATCCGCTGTTCATCCTCTACACATCCGGCTCAACCGGCCAGCCCAAGGGCGTGGTGCATACCACCGGCGGCTATCTGACCTATGCCGCGATGACCCACGAAATCACCTTCGATTACCACGACGGCGACATCTACTGGTGCACCGCGGACGTGGGCTGGGTCACCGGCCACAGCTATATCGTCTATGGCCCGTTGGCCAATGGCGCCACCACGCTGATGTTTGAGGGCGTGCCGACTTACCCGGATGCCTCGCGCTTCTGGCAGGTCTGCGACAAGCACAAGGTGACGCAGTTCTACACCGCACCCACCGCCCTGCGCGCCTTGATGGGTCAGGGCAATGAATGGGTCCAGAAATGCGATCTTTCCTCGCTGCGCACCCTCGGCACCGTCGGCGAGCCGATCAATCCGGAAGCCTGGACCTGGTACAATGATGTGGTCGGCAAGGGGAAATGCCCCATTGTCGACACTTGGTGGCAGACTGAAACCGGTGGCCATCTGATGACCCCCCTGCCCGGCGCCCATGCGACCAAACCGGGTGCTGCGATGAAACCCTTCTTTGGTGTGGCCCCCGTTGTTCTGGACCCGCAGTCCGGCGAGGAAATCGACGGCAATGGCGTCGAGGGCGTGCTCTGCATCAAGGACAGCTGGCCCGGCCAGATGCGCACCGTCTGGGGTGATCATGAGCGGTTCGAGAAAACCTATTTCTCCGACTACAAAGGCTATTACTTCACCGGCGACGGCTGCCGCCGCGATGCCGACGGCGATTACTGGATCACCGGTCGGGTCGATGACGTGATCAATGTCTCCGGCCACCGCATGGGCACCGCTGAGGTCGAAAGCGCGCTGGTGGCCCACGCCGCCGTGGCCGAGGCCGCCGTGGTTGGCTACCCGCATGAGATCAAGGGCCAGGGCATCTATTGCTATGTCACCCTGATGAACGACCGCGAGCCCTCGGATGAGTTGATGAAGGAGCTGCGCACCTGGGTGCGGACCGAGATCGGGCCGATTGCCAGCCCGGATGTGATCCAATGGGCGCCGGGTCTGCCAAAGACACGGTCAGGCAAGATCATGCGGCGTATCCTGCGCAAGATCGCCGAGAACGATTTCGGCTCGCTTGGTGACACTTCGACCCTCGCCGACCCTTCCGTGGTCGACGACCTCATTGCAAACCGGGCCGACAAAGGATGATTGCTGACATGGAGACTGATGTTCTAACCCGCCCTGCGGTTCTGATCCTGCTTGGACCGCCCGGCGCCGGCAAAGGCACCCAGGCGCGTAAACTGGAACAGAGCTTTGGCCTTGTCCAGCTATCCACCGGCGATCTGCTGCGGGCCGCCGTCGCTGCGGGCACTCCGGCGGGCCTAGCGGCAAAAGCCGTAATGGAGGCAGGCGAGCTGGTCAGCGACGAGATCGTGATCAACATCCTGCGTGACCGGCTGGCGGAACCGGATTGTGCAAAGGGCGTCATCCTGGATGGCTTCCCCCGCACGACGGTCCAGGCGGAGGCACTGGACAAGCTGCTGGCGGAAACCGGTCAGCGGATCAACGCCGCTGTCAGCCTGGAGGTGGACGATGCCGCAATGGTGGCGCGGGTTGCCGGACGGTATACCTGCGCAGGCTGTGGCGAAGGTTATCACGACCAGTATAAACAGCCACGCGTCGAGGGCACCTGTGACGCCTGTGGTGGCACCGAGATGACGCGTCGGGCGGACGACAATGCCGAAACCGTAGGCTGCCGTCTGGCCGCCTATCATGCTCAGACCGCGCCGCTCATCAGCTATTACGACGACAAAGATGTGTTGAACCGAATCGATGCCATGGGCGAGATCAACCAGATCGCGAACTCGCTGAGCAAAGTTGTACGTGCTGCAACCGCTTGACGAAGGTCAGCACCACGACGTTCAATCAAAGCGTGTTGTCGAAAAACATTAATTACCAGACAGGTCCGCAGAAATGTGGGCCTGTTTTCAATCCTCTCTGGCTTTTGAGGGGGTGCGTGCCACATTGGTAGCTGGTGGACATGGGCTTGTTCCCATGGCACCCAGCACAGAACTGAACCAAAGGCGCGCGAGATGTCCGAAACCAGCTTTATCCCCGGTCCCGACAGCCTGCGGGCCTACCGAGACGCCCTCGGGTGTTTCGGCACTGGCGTGACCGTGGTGACCACACGCACGGACCGTGGGCCGCTGGCAATCACAGCCAACAGCTTCACCTCGGTCTCGATGGATCCGCCACTGCTGCTCTGGTGTCCCGCCCGCGCGTCCAAACGCCACGATCCATTTGTTGCTGCCACCCATTTTTCGATTCATGTCATGGCCGAGGATCAATTGGACATGGCGATGCATTTTGCCCGCAACGGCGAAGATTTTTCCTGTATTCCAGCGCGAGACAATGACGAGGGAATACCCGTTCTGCCTGATGTCATTGCCCGATTTGATTGCCGCACCCATGCTTGCCACGACGGCGGCGATCATAGTATTCTTGTCGGCGCGGTGCTGCGTACTACCAGCCGCCCAGGAAAGGGTCTGATCTTCAAACGCGGCCAATACGGCGGGTTTATGGAGCAGAGCTAACTTCGGATCTCCG
Organism: Phaeobacter sp. JH204B; assembly: GCF_048055755.1. Classification (NCBI taxonomy): domain Bacteria; kingdom Pseudomonadati; phylum Pseudomonadota; class Alphaproteobacteria; order Rhodobacterales; family Roseobacteraceae; genus Phaeobacter; species Phaeobacter sp. JH204B. Next base: position 7,445 of record NZ_JAYMXF010000009.1, on the reverse strand, counting down.
GATCTGTCGCCCCTCTGCACAGCCACGCCAAGGTCCTAGGACAGCGGATCTTCGCGCCGTTTTGCCATAAGTCCCGTCAAACGCGCCCAGTCAGGCCAATGCGCGCCCAGATCATTCAGCCGCAGCAGCGACGAACCCGTGCCGCCCCCCCGGTCTGTCCTCTCCCGGACAGTATGCCCGGACCAGTCAGCGCCGCCACCGCCCATCCAATCATCGGGATCGTCATGATCATCATCGTTCTCGGTCTTGCCCGATGCCGCTGCCTCAGTCGCCCGAGCAGCGCCCGGCGTATCGATGGTCGGCCCGGAACCGCAACTGGCCGTCTGCGGCGCCGTCTCCCCCGTTGCGGTTTCGGCCCCGCCAGACAGCCCATCCGACCAGAAGAAATCCGGCTGGGTCAGCGATACCGGCAGCCGGTCCCGCTTCAGCTCCAGCCGTGGCACCAATCTGATCGCATTCTGGCGGCACACCGATACGCATAGCCCGCATTGCATGCAGTCCGCCTCTATGAAGTCCAGCCCGCCTCCGTTCTCCGCTCCGATCAGCGCATTGGTGGGGCACATCCAGGTGCAGGCCTGACAGAGGGTGCAATCCCCAGTCAGCTCGATCCCGCCATATGGGGCGTCCTGCGGCAACGCGATGACATCAGTGTCTTGCGACAGGGTCACACTGGCAAAGAGCTGCAGCGCCTCGCGCCGACGGCGCGGCTTGGCCTTGCTCTCGGTGTCGACACACCGGTGCTCCATCACCGGCAGCTGCGCAATACCTTCCGCCAGCAGCTGCTCCAGATGCGCCGCCGAATGGAACAGGACCACCCGCCCCTCAAGCCCCAGACAAGCGGCCAGCTCCATCTCCCGCAGTTGCGCCAGACGCGCGTTCTCTTCAATTGCGGATTCCAGCAGCACCCAGTCAAACCCGTCGGAAATCGCGTGTAAGAGATCCGCGTGACCAGCGCGTTCCAGACCGCTGGTGGCGGCAGCTGTGACATCCATACCCGCAATCGGGGGATGGTTCTTCAACCAGGATAGCTGCTCCACTGCGCGGGCATCATACATCACCAGCACCTGATCGGAGCGCGGCGCCGATGCTCCCAACCGCGAATGCTGCTGACGCCGCCGCACCGCCGCCTCACAGAGATCTGCCAGTGGCCAGCGCACCTGGCTTTCGGGGTTATACCGTCGATAGGAGGCACCGGGATGCGACACCCGGACCGCAGTCCGCAGATCAGCCATTTCGCGCACATTGGGTTGAGAGCGCAGGCAGAGTTGCACATTTTCCCAGACAGTCATGGCCTCTCCCTTCAGATTGAGAACCAAACCACAGCCGAAAATCCCCATCGTTTGATGAGATGAGGCTAACATGGAAATTCGACCTGTAACGTGTAATCGAAAATAAGACTCAACTTTTAACTGTCATTTATTCTGAAAGATCCGCCCTATCCGATCGGCGGTCACGCCGTTTCTGTCGGCGTCAACAGCTGCTGAAGGGACAGGGAAATGGGCCACCCGCCCACAGACCGGGCGCAACTGGTGCAGAACCAGCTGCCGCACCGGCTGCGGCGCAACAACGACGGCAGGGTCACAGACCTGTCTCCACCATCTGACGAATCTTTACTGCCTTTTCAAAATGGTCCAGCTGATGATGCTTGATCCACCATTCTGCCGCCTCCATCAGCGCCTCGGGATCGTCATTCCGATTGGCAAAAAACGCATAGAAGGAAAGGCCAACGCCATCCCCCTTTTTCGCGATCTTGTCGTTGCAGACGGCGATGATCTTTGCCCTCAAACTGTCTCTCATAAGATGCTTCCGCCCCCACCGCTGGCCTGCCGAGACAGGCGAGGATCACAGCGCCCCATAGCGCGCCTGTGCGCAATACAATAGAAAAGCCCCCGCCCGCAGAACAGCGGACAGGGGCCAGATCACTGCACTAAAGCTCAGTTCAGCGCGGCATCGGTGATGGCATGGGTCCAGGCGCCTTCCGGCTCCTTGGTGATCACCGGGCTTGAGCCGCCATCAAGCAGCGTCTTCACCGTGCGCTGGTAATCAGCCTCGCTCAATGCGCCGTTGCTGCCAGCTGTCAGCTTGGCGACTTCCGACATCATCCGCTTCTGATGCTCTTCGGTCTGCGCGCCCGAGGCATCATTGTCCAGGACGATCTCTGCTGCGGCGTCCGGGTTCTCCTCAGCCCATTTCCAGCCCTTCATGGAGGCCCGGACAAAACGCTGCATCTTGTCGACAAAGGCCGGATCAGAAAGCTTGTCTTCGAGAACGTAAAGACCATCCTCAAGCGTTGCTACGCCCTGATCCTCATATTTGAAGGTAATCAACTCATCCGGCGACACGCCGGCATCAATCACCTGCCAATACTCATTGTAGGTCATGGTCGAAATGCAGTCGGCCTGACGCTGCAGCAGCGGATCGACATTGAAGCCCTGTTTCAGAACCTCGACGCCCTTCTCACCCTTGCCCTCGGTGGAAATCCCGAGCTGGCTCATCCAGCTCATGAAGGGGAATTCATTGCCAAAGAACCATACCCCCAGCGTACGATTTGCCAGATCTTCAGGCGCTGCGATGCCAGTGTCCTTCCAACATGTCAGCATCATGCCCGAGCTTTTGTAGGGTTGCGCGATATTGACCAGTGGCAAGCCCTTTTCACGCGCCGCAAGCGCGGCCGGCATCCACTCGACCGTGACATCCGCACCGCCGCCTGCAATCACCTGCGTCGGCGCAATATCGGGACCGCCGGGCAGAATGGTCACATCGAGATTCTCGGCCTCGTAGAACCCCTGATCCAGCGCGACATAATAGCCCGCGAACTGGGCCTGCGTGACCCATTTCAGTTGCAGCTTCACCTCATCGGCAGCCTGCGCAACCGATGCCGTTCCCAGCGCCAATGCGGCGGCGGTCAGCAGTGTTTTCATCTGTCTTCTCCCTGTTGTTATGTCTGTTGTTCTTTGCGAATTCTGCGCGAATTTCCCTGTGTCTCCAAAGGTTTTTTCCAGTTTTTACGGGGCCGGGCAACGACGGCCCGCCCCCGCCTATCCCCGTTGCGACGGGTGCCAGAAAGTAAGCGTTTTCTCAACCAAAGCCATCATGCCGTAGAATGCCGACCCCGCCAATGCAGCCACCAGGATTTCGGCCCAGACCATGTCCAGCGCCAGCTGTCCGACCGAGGTCGAGATCCGAAACCCCATCCCCACCGTCGGCGAGCCAAAGAACTCCGCCACAATGGCCCCCACCAGGGCCAGCGTGGTTGAAATCTTCAGACCATTGAAGATGAAGGGCAGCGCCGCAGGCAGGCGCAGTTTGAAGAACCCCTGCCAGTAGCTCGCCGCATAAGTCTGCATGAGATCGCGTTGCATGGCCGAGGTTTCCCGCAGCCCGGCAACGGTGTTCACCAGAACCGGGAAAAACACCATCACCACCACAACGGCCGCTTTTGACTGCCAGTCAAAGCCGAACCACATCACCAGAATCGGTGCGGTGCCGACAATCGGCAGCGCGGCCACAAAATTGCCAACCGGGAGCAATCCCCGCCGGAGGAAGTCACTGCGGTCCACCGCAATGGCCATCAAAAGCGCCGCGACGCAGCCGATGATATACCCAGACAGCGCCCCTTTGAGAATGGTCTGCTGAAAATCCTGCCAGAGAATGGGCAGGCTGGTCGCAAACCGCTCCGCAATGACCGAAGGCGCAGGCAGGATCACCAGCGAAACCGCAAGCCCCCGCACCAGAAGCTCCCAAACGACAAGAAGCGTCACGCCAAAAATTGCCGGGACAAGCAGCTTCACACCACGGGTATGGGCGCGTGGACCATTGGCCAGACGGCTGTTCAGCCACCAGCCTCCACACCAGACCAGCAGCGCAATCGCAACCATCGTCATGATCTGATCCCCTTGTTCTTCTGGCCGAAAATATCCCGGGTGAGCCGCGCAGCGGCGAGGGCAGAGCCCTTGGCCCAAACATCAATCATACGGTCACCCCCATCCGTTTCAGCACCAGCCGTTCGATCAGTCCCAAGAATGCAACCAACGCGGCGGCCAAGATCGCAGCCGCAAAGAGCGCCGACCAGATCTGCACGGTCTGCCCATAGTAGCTCCCCGCCAGAAGCCGCGCGCCTAGGCCCGCAACGGCGCCCGTTGGCAACTCCCCGACGATGGCCCCGACCAGCGATGCGGCAATGCCGATCTTGAGGGAGGCAAAAAGATAGGGAATCGAGGCAGGCAACCGCAGCTTCCAGAACCCCTGCCCGACACTCGCATTGTAGGTCTTCAGCAGGTCAAGCTGCATCTGGTCCGGGCTACGCAAGCCTTTCACCATCCCCACAACAACCGGGAAAAAACTCAGATAGGCCGAGATCACCGCCTTTGGCAGGATTCCCTGTACCCCGATGGAATAAAGAACCACGATGATCATCGGTGCCAGTGCAATAATCGGGATGGTTTGGCTGACGATGGCCCATGGCATCACCGACATATCCATCACCCGGCTGTGTACGATTCCAACCGCCAGAAGAATGCCCAACCCAGTGCCGATCACAAAGCCGAGAAGCGTCGCCGACAGCGTCACCTGACCGTGATAAATCAGACTGCGCTTTGAGGTGATCCTCTTCTCAACCGTGGTCTCCCAAAGCTCCACCGCCACCTGATGAGGAGCCGGCAGTCGGGGCCGGTCCTGCGACCAAACCTGTGTCACCACAGCGGGGTTGCCAAAAACCAGCCCAAACGCCGCCATATCTCGCCGCTCACGCGCGGTGGCCGGTGTCACCTCGGCACCCGCGCGTTCAGCAGCGTCCAGAACTCCCTTGATGTTCATCGGCACACAGGCCGCGTACCAGATCGCGGTTATCGCAGCGAGAACACTTAATATAGCAAGTGCGGTTTTCATGATCCTGCCCCTCCGGACCCAGCGCTCCGCGACCCCCTGTTTCTTCCACGAAAATGTCCCGGAAAATTGGAATCTTCCGGTGCCCTGCCCCGCAAACAGACCACATCAGTCATCGGCATGCCCCGCTCGCAGACCGTCACGAACACGATGCGCAATCTCGATGAACTCCGGGCTGTCGCGAATATCCAGCGGTCGGTCCTTTGGCAGCGGGCTGTCAATCACGTCATGGATCCGTCCGGGTCGCGGCGACATGACCACAATCTTGGTCGACAGATAGACCGCCTCCGGGATCGAGTGGGTGACAAAGCCGATGGTCTTGTTGGTGCGCGCCCAAAGCTTCAAGAGCTGCTCATTCAGGTGGTCGCGCACAATCTCGTCCAGCGCCCCAAAGGGTTCATCCATCAGGAGGATATCCGCATCAAAGGCGAGCGCCCGCGCGATCGAGGCCCGCTGCTGCATACCGCCCGACAGCTGCCAAGGGTATTTGCCGCCAAACCCGGTGAGTTCCACGAGGTCCAGAACCCGTTCGACCCGCTTGTCCTGCTCCGCCCTTGAGTAGCCCATGATCTCCAGCGGCAGCTTGATGTTCTTGGCGATGGTTCGCCACGGATAGAGCCCGGCCGCCTGGAACACATAGCCATAGGCCCGCTTGCGCCGCGCTTCATCGGGGGTCATGCCATTGACGCTGAGACTGCCACCGGTGGGCTGTTCCAGCGCCGCGATGCAGCGCAGGAAAGTTGTCTTGCCGCAGCCGGACGGCCCGATAAAAGAGACAAAGTCGCCGCGATTGATCTCCAGGCTGACATTCTTCAGCGCGTGCACGGGCCCGTCATTGGTCTGAAACGTCAGATCGAGCGCCTTCGCCTCTATGACAGGGCCAAGCGGGGTGATGTCGGAAGCGGCGGCCTGGGAGTTGAGCGCCTGGGTGGTCGTTTCCATGTTCATTTCTTCGCCTTGATTACACACAGGAAAACGGGCCGCCATAGCTGGCAGCCCGTCCCTGGATTACACACCTGTTGCCGGAATTCCCGACCGCTCCACCGGGCGCGGCGCCGTCAGCTCCTTCCAGGTCGACAGCGCCTTGTTCACAGTGGCATTGGCCTCGCGGGCGACGAACTTGCCATGGCCCTCCTGACAGCGGATCTCTCCGTCATGCACTGCCACATGGCCACGGGTCAGGGTAAAGCGCGGCAATCCCTTCACCTCATGTCCCTCGAACACGTTATAGTCGATCGCCGACTGCTGGCTGGCCGCGGAAATCGTCTTGCGCTTCTCCGGATCCCAGACCACCAGGTCGGCATCAGCGCCAACCAGAACCGCGCCCTTTTTCGGATAGCAATTCAGGATCTTGGCAATATTGGTCGAGGTGACGGCCACAAATTCATTCGGGGTCAGTCGGCCGGTTTCGACGCCGTGGGTCCATAGCATCGGCATCCGGTCTTCCAACCCGCCGGTACCATTGGGAATCTTGGTGAAATCGCCAACGCCATAGCGTTTCTGCTCGGTGGTAAAGGCACAGTGGTCCGTCGCCACCACCGACAAGGAGCCCGACTGCAAGCCGTTCCAGAGCGAGTCCTGATGCTGCTTGTTGCGGAACGGCGGCGACATCACCCGGCGCGCGGCGTGGTCCCAGTCCGTATTGAAATACTCGCTCTCATCGAGCGTCAGATGCTGGATCAGCGGCTCGCCCCAGACGCGCTTGCCCTGCATGCGGGCCCGGCGAATGGCCTCGTGGCTGTCCTCGCAGGAGGTATGGACCACATAGAGCGGCACGCCAGCCATGTCGGCAATCATGATGGCGCGGTTGGTGGCTTCGCCCTCCACCTGTGGCGGGCGCGAATAGGCGTGTGCTTCGGGGCCGGTGTTGCCTTCTGCCAACAGCTTGGCCGACAGCTCCGCCACCACATCGCCGTTTTCAGCATGCACCATGGCGATGCCGCCAAGCTCAGCCAGCCGCTGGAAGGAGGCATAGAGCTCGTCATCATTCACCATCAGCGCGCCCTTATAAGCCATGAAGTGCTTGAACGTGTTGATGCCGCGCTCCTGGATCACGGTCTTGATGTCGTCGAAGACCTGCTCGCCCCACCAGGTCACCGCCATGTGGAAAGAGTAGTCGCAGTTGGCGCGGGTCGATTTATTGTCCCAGCGTTTCAGCGCGTCCAGCAGGCTCTCGCCTGGATTCGGCAGCGCAAAATCCACCACCATGGTGGTGCCCCCCGCCAGCCCGGCCCGGGTGCCGCTTTCAAAATCATCCGAGGAATATGTCCCCATAAAGGGCATTTCGAGATGCGTATGCGGGTCAATCCCCCCCGGCATCACATAACAGCCGGTGGCGTCCAGCTCCTCGTCGCCTTTCAGGTTCGGGCCAATCTCGGTGATCACCCCGTTCTCGATCAGCACATCCGCTTTATAGGTCAGATCGGCCGTCACGACGGTGCCGTTCTTGATGACTCTACTCATGGTAACAACTCCCTGGATTGGGGCGTGTTTCTACGCCTCCGCGTGTTCTTTAAGAACAGGTGCCCTGTTCCTCTGGTTGTTCTTCTGGCCGGAAATAT